>NZ_JCALDH010000022.1:0-13011 GCF_059812765.1 Mycobacterium sp. NGS39
TCGCCGATCAACTCCCATTAGGCGACTTCGTCGGCCGCCTCGTCGTCGCCCTGCTCGGCGTTCACCCGTCGGGTCCTCATCAAGCTCGCGACCGTCGTGACCGTCAGGGTCACGACGATGAAGCCGAGGCTGAACAACGTCGGAATCTCCGGCACGTCGAAGGGTTCGCCGTTGTTGATGAATGGAACGGCGTTCTCGTGCAACGCGTGCAGCAGCAGCTTCACGCCGATGAACGTCAGGATCACGGCCAGCCCCCTCGACAGGTACACCAGCCGGTTGAGCATGTCGCCGAGCAAGAAGTACAGCTGTCGAAGACCCATCAACGCGAACACGTTCGCGGTGAACACCAGATACGGCTCTCGGGTCAGGCCGTAGATCGCCGGAATCGAATCCAGCGCGAACATGATGTCGGTGGTGCCGAGCGCCACGATGACCAAGAACATCGGCGTCATCAGGCGTTTGTTGCCCTCTTTGACGTAGAGCTTCAGGCCTTCCCAGCGGTCGGTGATGCTGAAGTGCGTCTTGGCGAACCGGACTACGAAGTTGTCGGCGTCGTCGTCGCGGTCCTTGTCCTGGGCAAGGTGAAAGCCGGTGTAGATGAGGAAGGCGCCAAACAGGTAGAAGATCCACGAGAACTTCTCGATGGCGACCGCGCCGAGCGCGATGAACACGCCACGGAACACCAGCGCAAGCACGATGCCGACCAGCAGCGCTTCCTGCTGGTTCTTCTTGGGCACGTTGAAGCTCGCCATGATGAGCAAGAACAAGAACAGGTTGTCGACGGACAGGCTGTACTCGGTGAGCCACCCTGCGAAGAACTCGACCCCGAACTGGCCGCCGTGTACCGCCCAGACGAAGCCGCCGAACGCGATAGCGAGCCCGATGTAGATCGCCAGGTAGATGCTGCACTCGAGCGTGCTGGGCTCGTGCGGTCGGCGCGCTACATAGACGACGTCGAACAACAACACGGCCACCGTCACTGCCAAGGTGATGGCCCACTCGAGCTGACTGACGTTCATGGAATCCTCCGGTCGTCGCGGTCGTCGCGAATTCACCGGAGGTCTCTTCCGCCGCTACCGCGGCCCGCGGGGCCGGTCGTCCGATCATTGGTCGACGTGATGACGACACCGCGGCGAAGGAATACTCCCCTCCGGAACCAGTCTCTCATGCCGAAGAGGCTCGGCCGCGGGCCGTATGGTCACTGTTGCTGAGGAGAGGGACTGACCAGCGGATGGAGCGCAGATGAGCCAGGGCCAGCTGCCGGGGGTGTTCGGTGATGTGCAGCCGCTGCTGGAGCACTACGGCTACCTGGCGGTCGGCGGGTTCGTGTTGCTCGAGGACTTCGGTGTGCCGGTGCCAGGCGAGGCCATCCTGATCGCGGCGGCCGTCTTCGCCGGCAGCGGCCACATGAACATCGCGCTGGTGATCCTCGTCGCTGTGGTCGGCGCGATCGTCGGCGACAACATCGGCTTCGCGCTCGGCCACTTCGGCGGCCGGCCACTTGTCGAGCGGTTCGGCCGCTTCGTGTTCCTCACCCCTGAGCGGCTGGACCGCGCCGAAGCCTACTTCGACCGGCACGGCGGAAAGATCGTCGTCGTCGCACGGTTCGTCGAAGGGCTGCGCCAGGTGAACGGCATCCTGGCCGGCACCGCCGGGATGCACTGGTTGAAGTTCCTGGGATTCAACGCGGTTGGCGCACTGCTGTGGGTGTGCATGTGGGCGCTGCTCGGCTTCTTCGCCGGCGAGAACATCAGCGAAATCTATGCCGGCTTCGAACGCTACAAGTGGTACGTGATCGCCGCGGTCGTGGTGGCCGTCGTCGGCTACGCCGCATTCCGTGTCCGACGACGACGGGCCGCCGCGTGACCGACGCAGGCACACCGACGGGGCCGATCACCCGGGGCAGCGTCGCGCGGGTGGGCGTGGCCACGGCGGTGACGGCGCTGTGCGGGTATCTGGTGCTGTACCTGGCCGCGAGAGACCTTGACCCGTCCGGGTTTTCGGTGTTCGGGGTGTTCTGGGGCGCCTTCGGGCTTGTCACTGGCGCGGCCAACGGCTTGCTGCAGGAAGCGACACGCGAGGTGAGATCGGCCCGCTACACGGTGATGTCGCCGGGTCCGCAGACGCATCCGCTGCGCGTGGCGGCGGTGCTCGGCGTGGTGGCCGGACTGGCGATCGCAGTGACGGCGCCGCTGTGGGCGGCGCATGTGTTCGCCTCGGAACGGCTGCTCAGTGTGGTGCTGTTGAGTGTCGGTCTGGCGGGGTTCTGCCTGCACGCGACGCTGCTGGGCATGCTGGCCGGCGCCGGTCACTGGACCCAGTACGGCGCCCTGATGGTGACCGACGCATCGATGCGAGTTGTATTGGCGGCGTTGACTTTTGCGCTGAGCTGGGGATTGGTGGGCTACCTGTGGGCGACAGTGTGCGGCGCGGTGGCGTGGCTGGTGATGCTGGTGGCGTCGCCGTCGACTCGTGCTGCCGGCGCACTGGCCGCCTACGGCGACACCGCGACGTTTCTGCGCGGCGCCGCGCATGCCATTGCCGCAGCTGGCGCCAGCGCCATCCTGGTCATGGGCTTCCCTGTGCTGCTGAAGGCGACATCGGGAGAGTTGGGCGCGACCGGCGGCGTGGTGATCCTTGCGGTGACGCTGACACGGGCGCCGTTGTTGGTGCCGCTGACTGCGATGCAGGGCAATCTCATCGCTCACTTCGTCGACCGGCACACCGACCGGTTGCGCGCACTGGCCGGCCCAGCGGTGGTGGTGCTTGCGATCGGATCGGTCGGCGTGGCGGCGGCCGGGCTGGCCGGGCCGTGGCTGCTGCGCGTGGGGTTCGGTGCGGAATACGACGCCGATGGCGCGCTGCTGGCCTGGCTGACGGCAGGTGCGGTGTCGATTGCTCTGCTGACGCTGACGGGCGCTGCGGCGGTGGCGGCGGCGCTTCACCGGGCGTACTCGCTGGGCTGGATCGGCGCGACGGTGGCGTCGACGCTGCTGCTGTTGCTGCCGCTGGAGCTGCAAACGCGCACGGTGGTCGCGTTGCTGTGCGGGCCGGTGGTGGGGATGGTGGTGCATCTGGCGGCGCTGCGCATGGTGCCTTCCACCGGCCCGCCACCGCTGCCGCCAACGCTCTGACGTGTATTTTGTGGGGCATCGATAGTGGCTACCCGGACGTTTGGATCATCGTCCCCGCGTACAACGAAGCCGCCGTCATCGGTGAAGTGATCGCCGATGTGCGCGCGGTCTTCGACCATGTCGTCTGCGTGGACGACGGCAGCAGCGACGACACCGGCCAGCTGGCGCTGCGGGCCGGGGCGCATCTTGTGCGGCACCCGGTGAATCTAGGCCAGGGCGCGGCAATCCAGACCGGCGTCGAGTACGCGCGTCGGCAGCCCGGCGCCGAGGTGTTCGTGACGTTCGACGCCGACGGCCAGCACCGCGTCAAGGATGTGCTGCGGATGATCGACAAGCTGGCCGCTGAGGACGTCGACATTGTCATTGGCACCCGCTTCGCCGATCACGGAGTGCGAAGTGACGTGCCCTTTCTCAAGCGCGTCGTGTTGCGCACCGTGGTGCGGCTGAGTCCGCGCGGCCGACGGCTCAAGCTCACCGACACCCACAACGGGCTGCGAGTCTTCAACCGGAAGGTCGCCGACGGTCTGGACATCACCATGAGCGGCATGGGCCACGCCAGCGAGATCATCGCGCTGATCGACGAAAACCATTGGCGCGTAACCGAAGAGCCGGTCGAGATTTTGTACACCGATTATTCGAAGTCGAAGGGTCAACCGCTGTTGAACGGCATCAACATCGTCTTCGACGGACTTTTTGGCGGAAAGAGGCGCCGATGAACTGGATTCAGGTACTGGTGATCGCGGCGGTGATCTCGCTGCTGGTGTTCTTGCTGCGCGCACGCGGGTCGGTGCAAGCGCGGGCGTGGGTGAAGGTGGGCTACGTGGCGTTCGTCGTCGCGGGCATCTACGCGGTGTTGCGACCCAACGACACGACTGTGCTGGCGCACTGGCTTGGCGTCGGCCGCGGCACCGACTTGATGCTGTACGCGCTCGTCGTCGCCTTCGCGTTCACGTCGTTGACCACCTACCTGCACTTTCGCGACGTCGAGCTGCGCTACACGCGGCTGGCGCGGGCGATTGCGTTGTCGAGCGCACAGCGGCCGCCAGACGCGTCGTAGCTCGAGTTCAAGCGGTCGGCTGGTGGCGGAAGTACTCGACCGTGCGGCGGACACCCTCGTCGATCTTGACGGTGGGACGCCAGCCCAACACCATCTCGGCGAGCCGCACGTCCAAGCATGACCGCTTCAGGTCACCGAGCCGTGGCGGGGCGAATTCGGGTTCGTCGGGCGCACCTACCGCCGCCGCCACCAGTGAATGCAGCTGGCGGTCAGACGTTTCCACTCCGGTGCCGATGTTGAAGCGCTGGCCACCGCCCTTGGAGCCGGACGCCTTGACGAACGCTTCGACGACGTCGTCGACGTACACGTAGTCGCGAGTGTTGGAGCCGTCGCCGAACACCCTCGTCGGCTTGCCGGAGAGTAGGGCCTGGGCGAAGATCGCGACCACGCCGGCTTCACCGTGCGGGTCTTGGCGCGGCCCGTAGACGTTTGCGGGCGCGATATGCGAGCAGTCAAGGCCGTACAGGTGGCGGAACGTGTTGAGGTAGATTTCGCCGGCGACCTTGCCGGCGGCGTACGGCGAGGCTGGGTCGGTGTGGACTGACTCGTTGGTGGGGTACTTGCTGGGTGTGCCATAGATGGAACCACCCGACGATGTGTGAACGACCTTGCGCGCCTTCGCTTTACGAGCGGCTTCGGCGAGGCGGATGGTGCCGATGACGTTCACCTCGGCGTCGTGCTGAGGGTCCGCTACGGAGCGGCGAACGTCGATCTGGGCGGCCAGGTGGAACACGACCTCGGGCTGGTGTCTGGACAGCAAGCTGTCGAGGTCAGCGGTGACGATGTCGTCCTCGACGAACGTGAAGTTGGGATTCTGTTTGGCCGACTCCAGGTTGCTGACGCGACCCGTGCTCAGATTGTCCAAGCCGACGACGTCGTGTCCGTCGGCAAGCAGCCGATCGACAAGCGTCGATCCGATGAAACCGGCAGCCCCGGTGACCAGTGCGCGCACCGGTTCACCATACCGATGGCCGGTTAGGCGTCTCTGACGTTTGTGCCACCGGACTCGGGGTAGACGCGGGCGATCGAGTAGGCATTCTCCTGCTCAGTGGCCTTCAGCATGTTCACAGCGGCCTCGGACTTGGCGCGCTGCTCGGGAATGGTGGCGGAGACAGCCGCGGCCCAGGCGTCGGCTTGGCGCTTCTGGGCTTCGGCGACCTTGGCGAGGGCGAGGTCGATCGGCGTGTCGCCCGACGCCACCGGGACGGGGCCGGGTTTCGCGACGCTCCTGACCGTCTCGGCGATATTTCGGACCTCTTTGAGTGTCTCTTCGGGGTCTACCTTGATGTTGCGGTTGTCCATAGCTGAGTCTCCTTGGTGACTTGCCTTGCGGCATAGACAATGTCGGCGTAATCAGGCGTATCGAGGCGCCACAGCGACAAGGCCTCGACAGCGCGGTCGATGTTGTGGTGGGCGCGGTAGAGCTCCGTTGCGCCTGATGTGGCGGAAGGTTCCATATCGAGGTAGCCGGGCCGCATCCACAGCGATTTGCGGTCGCGCTGAACGTGATTAAGGGCGGTCCATTGCGCGTCGGTCACGTCGGTGCCGCCGGCGAGGGCGCCGAAGATTTCCCGGATCACCGGGGCGACCTGGATGAACAGCGGTTCGGCGCCGGCCATCGCAACGCCGACGGCTTCGGCGGTGGCATCCCAAGCTTGGCGGCGCGCCTCATTGGTGTGGTTGGCGAGTTGCCGGTAGGCGTTCGGGTCGATGACGGCGAGGCGGTGGATACGGGATTGGTCGAGTGGCGGAACCGGCTCGTCAGGCGAGAACGGCGATTGCGTGGAGTCGCAATCCTGGTAGTGCGGGACGCCGGCGCGTCGGGCAGGTAGAACGGTCGAACCGCCGGGGTCGGTGGTGGCGGCGAGTGCGTAGAGGTCATAGTTCGGGTCTTGCGCGAAGCGGTGCGCGGCGTAGGCGACCATGGTGGCGGACGGGTTGACCCAGCCGAACCATTTGGCTTGAAATTCATTGTCCAGCAATGGATCTGCGAATATGTTCTTGAGTTTGCGAGGCAGGTACACGCCAGGCGGGATGTAGCCGGCGCCGTCGTTGCTAGTGACAAACGTTTCAGTTCCGGACCCGGTCTTGAAGACGGCGACGCACCAGTGCACGCCGGGGTACAGGCGCGAGGCGTGAAGCAGTTCGTAGGCCTGGCGGACGGCTTGGTCGAGCAACGGGTCCTTGGTCTGCGAGCTGACAATCGCCGCGCCGCTGCCGGTAGCGGCGACGCCGGATGTTGCGAGCACGCCGGGCGACACCGGTCCGGCGCTCGACGAACTCGAAGTGGCGGCGGTCGCCGTGCCGGGCGGCATGGGGGCGCCGGGGCCGGAAGTCGTGATCGTCGGTGCAGGGGGTGGCGGAGGCGGTGGTGGTGGCGGCGCAGGTGAGCGCGGGACGTCGGAGCCGTAGGGGGTCAGGCTGGCGGGGGGAATCGGCGGCGGGGCGATGAAAGGTGCCGCTTGGGTGGCAGAGGCTTGCGGGGGTGCTGGCGCGACTGGCTGCACAGGTGCAGCTGGTGCGGCGGCCGGCGCGGCCGAGCTCGGCGGCGGTGCGGTTGCCGCGGCGGCGTCGGTGACGACGGGTGGCGGGGTGGGTTGGTGAATCAGCGGCTGCGCCGCCGGGCCTGGCGATGTGGCGCTGCTGTTGAGAGCCTGGCTTAGGCCGCGGGAGAGGTCGGTATTGGGAGCGGTTGGTTGGTGGGCTGAGGGAACGGATGACGAACAGTTCGGCATACCCGGCGATCCCGACCCAGGGAAGGAGCCTGCTGGCATGGAGGCAGAGGTACTCGTTGATCCACCCATGGGACTGACTACAGGGTTGGTTCCTGTGCTGGGCGGCGCCCGGAAGGGCATTGCATATGGCGCGGATGTAGATTCCGCCGAAAAATGGGGTCTCCGTGTCCATCCAGGATCACTGTCGCTTCGACTTCCTGTTGGGTCCAGGGATGATCCGGTATTTGGGGTTTCCGGGCGGCGACGGACTCCGGGATCGGCGCCACTCCGGGCGGGAACTACGCTTGAAGACTGCTGATCTACTGGGCTGCTAGACGTCGATGACTCGTGTCCTGGATCTGTTGCCGCGCGCTCAGTGCCTTGTGTGAACGGTGTGGTAGGAAGCGGTGACTGCCGAAAACCATCCCCAGTAAGGCTTCTTACTCCGTATGCTCGATAACTGCCGCTGTCAGACCTATGTTGATTGCCGTACGGACGTTGATCCGTCAAAGATCGACGGTCTGAGCTGCGTTTATCGCCTGAAGTGTCTTGTGGTTTGTTGGCCGAAATCTCGGTTGGGGCATCTGCACTGACGACAACGGCACGCCGACGATGGGTATCAATGATATCTCGAATCTTCAGTGCAAGAGCGGTGTCCAAATCAGCGATTATCTGTTGTGCATCCGGCCGCCCTGCAGCCGCTACCTTCAGTGCATCGACGAAGTCTTGTACTGCCTTTATTTCCGATTGCGCATCTGACAGAACCTGTTTCATGCGTGTCTTCGATGTATTCAATGCCTGCGCACATTTTTCGGACGCACTGGCCATCGACCCATAATGTTCGCTCTGGTCCTTCAACAGCTCAGCGGTTCTTGTGTAGGAATGGCCCATGGCCTCGGCCCAAGCGCCACCATCTCGGCTGAGCAATCTATTCACTGTTCTCTTCACATCCTCGGCGGCTGTATTCGAATCGGCGGCAAATTCTGCTTGCCGATCAGAGCTGTGCCACCATATTGTTGGATCAGACTCCGGCCACAAGCCACCCAATATTTCACCAGCATACGGTCCAGCCGGTCGGGAGCTATCACCAACGGCCTTCATGACCAAGTGATACCTAATTTACTGCAAGTACCAAGTGGACCTCCGGCGTCGATTGACGCCTGAGTCCAGGTGGGCTCATCAAATGGGTCGACATGACCTGGTTGCACTAGCTCCACGTACAGCAGCTTGTCATCGATATAGGCCTGAAGCGTTCGCGTCAGGTACCTTGGTGGATTCGCATGTGCATTAAGCACTACTTGCGTTCGCTTCGTCCAATCTTCAATGAATGCGCGATAGCCTGGAATTGCGGATCCCTGCTCCGGCGAGCCAGGCGCCAGTTTGGCGAACGCTCGGTTCTGGTCCCCAATTTCTCTCATTAGCGGCTGAATCGCTTGGCACAGCGCTCGGTCAGCGTCCGCAACGAAGAGCTGCTGGGCAGGCACCGCTGGTGGCGGCGGCTCAGGCGGCGACGACGACGCCTCCGGTTTGCGTACGAGCGATACCACCAGCGCCGCAGCTGCCAGTGCTACAGCGATTGCACCCAAAACAACGCCCAGCCGAGAAGTCCGGCCCGACGGCCGTGAATACGGCGCTGCAATAGGCCCAGGCATTGACGGTGCAACGTGCCCCCCAGACGGCGGCGGCATCTGGTGCGGCCCATAGCCCATTCCCGGTGAGTTTCCATGCATTTCGCTAGCTTAAGCGGCCCACACCCAGCCCCGTACCACCAAACAACCCCGGCGACGTCCGACTTGTACACCTGGCTTAGGACATAACCGACAAAGGTTTGGGGCGGCGGTTCGTTGACCTGCGACTTTGTCGTCTTAGTCCTCCGATTGACGTACTAAGCCGGTAGGTTCAGGCAGCGGCGTACGTGCGGAAGATGCGCACCGCCTCAGGCGCGGAGCAGCACAGGTTGTGGGCAATATCGAGATCAACGCACCACCTTCGCGCACGTCGGGTTATGCATACCGACGCCCACCTGGGATTTGCCCGGACGAGCCCGCAAGATCGCTGACAGGATCAGGGTCTCTCGACAGCGAGGCCACGGCCCAGACTTAATCGGCGACGGGATCGCTGATGGGCGGACCGACCCTTCGGCCGTCGCGCCGAAGCTGCCAAAGGATGCGCCAGCGCCGCCCGGTCGGACAATCGCCACGCCATGGGCGACAGACAACGCGGTGTTCTGCGATCTGGCGATCGCCCGGTCTCGGTTGCACTACGTCACGGTATTGCTGGTGTCGACCTTCGTGAGGTGGCGTGATGGCCTGTACGACAACACATCTGCGCCTACGTCGGTGAGTAAAGCGCGCGGCGTCGGCCTTACTCGTGGGTTCCACGATACTTCCCGCCCTGGACCCAGCAGACCAATGCAGAATCCTAGCCGACCTAACATCCCCGCTGCGGGGCAATTAGCCAAAGGTCTTAACTGAGGAGCGCCCTACTTCGTGCGCGGCGCACTTGCTCGTTAATCCGAACTTCTCTGTTGTTCTGGCAGATCGAATCAGGAAGTGATCGATGTGGTAGGCGAGAGTCCGCCAAATATTCCTTGTAAGATCTCGCGACACGAAAAGTCAGATGATAAGCAGGTTGAGCTGTGTTATGGGTGCTCATGTATTGAAGACGGTGCAGCTGTAAACACCGACTTGGGATTATGCTCTGACTACTTAACAGCTGACCTTAGCCCCAACCCAACTTCAACTTCCTGCAGGTCTCTAATGGACCGCGCAGATCAGAGAGTGCTAGATTCCATGTGTTTTGATCCTCTGAATTGAGTGGCCGTGTCGGCCTCAAGTTCTGGACAAATAGGACCATGTCATCGACGAATCGTTGGAGCGTACGAGTTAAATACCGCGGTGGGTCTGAATGATTGTTCAACGCTTCCTGCGCCCGTGGAGACCAGCCTGTAATGAACGCTTGCAAATCCTCGACAGCCGCCATCTGTTCCGGCGATCCGGTTGCCATCTCAAAGAATGGCCGGGTGTGGCTGGCGGCCTCTGCCATCAGTGGGCCAATCGCCTGACAGAGCGGGCGGTCTGCGTCATCGTCAAAGACTTTCTGTCGCATGGCGGCAGGCGACGGCGGCACAGGGGGCGCTGACGATGAAGCCTCCGGTTTGCGTACGAGCGATACCACTAACGCCGCAGCTGCCAGTGCTACAGCTATTGCACCCAAGACAACGCCCAGCCAAGAAGTGCGCCTCGGCGGCGGTGAATAAGGCGCTCCAGCAGACATAGGCGCTGACGGCGTGACATGCCCACCAAACTGCTGCGACATCTGGTGCGGCCCATAGCCCATTCCCGGTGAGTTTCCATGCATTTCGCTAGCTTAAGCGGCCCACACGCGGCCCCGTACCACCAAACAACCCCGGCGACTTCCGACTCGTCCAGTCGAGCAAGTCTGCATGCCGCGAGACGAAAGCACCCATAGCAGTCGCCCAGGCCCACGTGCCTCCGGGGTGCCATCACCGCCGGGCTTCCGGTCGCGGCTCAGCTCACCCTCCGGACTGTCCTGGCTTTCCGCGGCTACTTCCACTCCTGACTTAGGACATGGCCGACGGAGTTTGGGTAGGCAATTCTTTGGTCAGCGACTTTGTCGTCTTAGCGCCCTAATCAGGCAATACGTGGGTAGTGGCGTACATACGGAAGGTGCGCACGGCCTCACGCGGGCGGCAGTACAGGTCGCCCGCAAACTCGAGGTCAAAGCACCATCTTGGCGCATGTCGGGGCAGCGCACACCGACGCATACCTCGGGATTCTGCTTGAACAAGGTCGCTGTCGGCGGCCGCTCTGACACTCCGGTACGTCGCATGCATAGCTTTCGCCCGCTGACCGTCATTACGTTCGATCAACGTCCTATCATCACGCTCGACTCATCAGCGGATCGTCCGACTCGTGTCTCAGAAGTCGACTGATGATTCCCACGTCGTGCCAATCTGCCACCTTGGCATGGCCAAATATTGACCCACAAACATTCCGAAAACTCGCGTGACGGCATATCCTTCGGAAAGCAATTAGAGAAAATAACAGTATTTGCTGCTACCAAGGAGCGCCCAGCTTCTGGCATCTGAACTGTGGACCGCTGTAGTCGCTGGACGACAATCGGAAAGTTGACACGCCTACTCCGTCACTGACGGTGTCACGTTCGACATACAAAACCATATCGTCCACAAAGCGCTGAAGCGTGCGCGTCAGATACCGAGGTGGTTCCGAGTACTTGTTCAACTCGCGCTGCATCCGCACCGCCCAACCTTCGATAAAAGTCCGAAACCCCGGAAGCGCGGCAGCCTGCTCCGGCGAACCACGTTCATGCTGACTGAATGACCTAGTTTGGTCATCACCCTCTCTCATAAGTGGGCCGATCGCCTGACAGAGCGCACGATCAGCGTCGTCAACGAAGACCTGCTGCGCAGGGGCCGCTGGCAGCGGCGGCGCAGGCGGCGACGACGACGCCTCCGGTTTGCGTACGAGCGATACCACCAGCGCCGCAGCTGCCAGTGCTACAGCGATTGCACCCAAAAAAACGCCCAGGCGAGAGGTGCGGCCCGACGGCGGTAAATACGGCACTGCAATAGGCCCAGGCATTGACGGCGCGACGTGACCCCCAGACGGCGCCGGCATCTGATGTGGCCCATAGCCCATTTCCGGTGAGTTTCCATGCATTTCGCTAGCTTAAGCGGCCCACATGCGGCACCGTCTCACCAAACACCTCCGGCGACTTCAGGCCCGTCCAGTCAAGAAAGTCGCTTGCACCGCGACGGAAGGCACATGGCAATCCACACGGCCCACGCCCCCGGGTGCCATCACCGCCAGGCTCCCGATCGCGGCGCGGAAAGTGCGCACGGTCTGACGCGGGCGGCAGTACAGGTCGCCCGTAAACATCGAGCTCAACGCACCGTCCTGGCGCATGTCGGGTCAGGCTGTTGACCCACAATCATTCGCGAAAACTGGCGCGACGGCATATACCTGGGAATGGTTGGACAGAATGCCAGTGTCTGCTGTTACCAAGGAGCACCCAACTTCTGACACCTAAATTGTGGACCACTGTAATCACTGGAGGACAGCCGAAAAGTCCACACGCCGACCTCGTCACTGACGGTGTCGCGTTCGACATATAAAACCATGTCGTCTATGAATCGCTGGACCGTGCGCGTCAAATACCGAGGTGGTTCGGAGTACTTGTTCAACTCGCTTTGCATCCGGCGCGCCCATTGTTCAGTAAAGGAGCGAAAACCTGGAAGCGCAGCAGCCTGCTCCGGCGAGCCTCGTTGATGCTGGCCAAATGACCTAGTTTGGTCATCGCCCTCTCTCATCAGTGGGCCGATCGCCTGACACAGCGCACGATCAGCGTCGTCAACGAACACTTGCTGCGCAGGCACCGCTGGTGGCGCCGGCGCAGGTGGCGGCGACGACGACGCCTCCGGTTTCCGAACCAGGGAAATCGCCAGCGCTGTGCCCGACAGCAGTACGGCGATTACCGCCAAGACGAGACTGAGACGAGAAGTGCGTCTCGGAGGCGGCGGGTATGGACCCGGCGGCGGAATAGATGGCGCGCTGGCACCTCCAGCTTGCGGAGGCATCTGGTAAGGCCCGTAGCCCGCGCCCGGCGGATTCTCTTGCATTTCGTTAGCCTAAGCGGCGCCCTTGGCCGCCCGTGTCACCAAACGAGACTGGTCCCACGAGGCTCGTACAGTCGAGGAAGTCTGCATGCCCCGCGATGAAAGGACCCATGGCAGCCCGCACGGCCCGCATTCCCTGGGTCGCCGTCACCGCCGGGCTCTTGACCGCGGCACAACTCGCCGTCCCTGCCGTGCCGGCTTCCGCGGCTACTTCATCACGATACGGTCTAGCCGGTCGAGGGCTGCCACCAACGGTTCATGACCAAGTGATACCTAGCTTCGCGCAAGTGCCTAGAGGCCCCCCAGCATCGATCGCTGCTCGGTTCCACGTGTCCCTGTCATACGGATCTACATACTGCGGCTGCACCAGCTCTACATACAGCAGCTTGTCATCGATATAGGCCTGAAGCGTTCGCGTCAGATACCTTGGAGGATTCGCATGTCGAT
>NZ_JCALDH010000023.1:0-5067 GCF_059812765.1 Mycobacterium sp. NGS39
CGGGTGTGTTGTTTGAGAACTCAATAGTGTGTTTGGTGGTTTTTGTTTGTTGTTTTTTGTTTTTGCCATGCTCTGACGTCCCCGTGTTGGGGTGTGGTGTTGTTTTGCCAGATGTTTCTCTGGACGGTTTTTTGTTTGGAGAGTTTGATCCTGGCTCAGGACGAACGCTGGCGGCGTGCTTAACACATGCAAGTCGAACGGAAAGGCTCTTTCGGGAGTGCTCGAGTGGCGAACGGGTGAGTAACACGTGGGTGATCTGCCCTGCACTTTGGGATAAGCCTGGGAAACTGGGTCTAATACCGAATACACCCTGCTGGTCGCATGGCCTGGTGGGGGAAAGCTTTTGCGGTGTGGGATGGGCCCGCGGCCTATCAGCTTGTTGGTGGGGTGATGGCCTACCAAGGCTTCGACGGGTAGCCGGCCTGAGAGGGTGTCCGGCCACACTGGGACTGAGATACGGCCCAGACTCCTACGGGAGGCAGCAGTGGGGAATATTGCACAATGGGCGCAAGCCTGATGCAGCGACGCCGCGTGGGGGATGACGGCCTTCGGGTTGTAAACCTCTTTCACCATTGACGAAGCCGCAGCGTGTGTTGTGGTGACGGTAGGTGGAGAAGAAGCACCGGCCAACTACGTGCCAGCAGCCGCGGTAATACGTAGGGTGCGAGCGTTGTCCGGAATTACTGGGCGTAAAGGGCTTGTAGGTGGTTTGTCGCGTTGTTCGTGAAATGCCACAGCTTAACTGTGGGCGTGCGGGCGATACGGGCAGACTAGAGTACTGCAGGGGAGACTGGAATTCCTGGTGTAGCGGTGGAATGCGCAGATATCAGGAGGAACACCGGTGGCGAAGGCGGGTCTCTGGGCAGTAACTGACGCTGAGGAGCGAAAGCGTGGGGAGCGAACAGGATTAGATACCCTGGTAGTCCACGCCGTAAACGGTGGGTACTAGGTGTGGGTTTCCTTCCTTGGGATCCGTGCCGTAGCTAACGCATTAAGTACCCCGCCTGGGGAGTACGGCCGCAAGGCTAAAACTCAAAGGAATTGACGGGGGCCCGCACAAGCGGCGGAGCATGTGGATTAATTCGATGCAACGCGAAGAACCTTACCTGGGTTTGACATGCACAGGACGCGTCTAGAGATAGGCGTTCCCTTGTGGCCTGTGTGCAGGTGGTGCATGGCTGTCGTCAGCTCGTGTCGTGAGATGTTGGGTTAAGTCCCGCAACGAGCGCAACCCTTGTCTCATGTTGCCAGCGCGTGATGGCGGGGACTCGTGAGAGACTGCCGGGGTCAACTCGGAGGAAGGTGGGGATGACGTCAAGTCATCATGCCCCTTATGTCCAGGGCTTCACACATGCTACAATGGCCGGTACAAAGGGCTGCGATGCCGTGAGGTGGAGCGAATCCTTGTCAAAGCCGGTCTCAGTTCGGATCGGGGTCTGCAACTCGACCCCGTGAAGTCGGAGTCGCTAGTAATCGCAGATCAGCAACGCTGCGGTGAATACGTTCCCGGGCCTTGTACACACCGCCCGTCACGTCATGAAAGTCGGTAACACCCGAAGCCAGTGGCCTAACCGGTTCGCCGGAGGGAGCTGTCGAAGGTGGGATCGGCGATTGGGACGAAGTCGTAACAAGGTAGCCGTACCGGAAGGTGCGGCTGGATCACCTCCTTTCTAAGGAGCACCACGTGAAGTGCCGGCGCATCGGGTGTCGGTATGTCGTGAGGAACCCTGCGTTGTAGTGGCGCCGGGTTGGGTGCGCAGCAAGCGAAGTCGTCGGTCGGGGATTATTGGTGCCGGCGCTCACCGAACACACTGTTGGGTCCTGAGACAACAGGCCCGTTTGTGCCCCCGGGTGGGGGTGGGTTGTTGTCGCCTCGCTTTGGTGGTGGGGTGTGGTGTTTGAGTGTTGGATAGTGGTTGCGAGCATCTAGCGAAAGGCTGAAGTTTAGTCTTTGTGCTTTTTGTTGAGTGTTTTGTGTGTGTAAGTGTGTTAGGGCGCATGGTGGATGCCTTGGCATCAGGGGCCGATGAAGGACGTGGGAGGCTGCGATATGCCTCGGGGAGTTGTCAACCGAGCGTGGATCCGAGGATGTCCGAATGGGGTAACCCGGCACGAGTGATGTCGTGTCACCCACTGCTGAATGTATAGGCAGTGGGGGGGAACGCGGGGAAGTGAAACATCTCAGTACCCGTAGGAGAAGAAAACAAGTGTGATTCCGTTAGTAGTGGCGAGCGAACGCGGAGGATGGCTAAACCGCGCGCATGGTGATACCCGGCGGGGGTTGTGTGTGCGGTGTTGTGGGGTTTGTGGTCTTGGGTCCGCCGGCTCAAGCGGCAGTCAGAAAATGATGTGTTAGTCGAAGTGGCCTGGGATGGTCTGTCGTAGAGGGTGAGAATCCCGTAGGCGAAAGCATGTCATCTGTTGTCACAAATACCCGAGTAGCAGCGGGCCCGTGGAATCTGCTGTGAATCTGCCGGGACCACCCGGTAAGCCTGAATACTTCCTGATGACCGATAGCGGATAAGTACCGTGAGGGAATGGTGAAAAGTACCCCGGGAGGGGAGTGAAAGAGTACCTGAAACCGTGTGCCTACAAGCCGTCAAAGCCTCCGTGGTGGGGTGATGGCGTGCCTTTTGAAGAATGAGCCTGCGAGTCAGGGACATGTCGCGAGGTTAACCCGGGTGGGGTAGCCGCAGCGAAAGCGAGTCTGAAGAGGGCGTATCCCCTGTTGTGGGGGTGTAGTGGTGTGTTCTGGACCCGAAGCGGGGTGATCTACCCATGGCCAGGGTGAAGCGCGGGTAAGACCGCGTGGAGGCCCGAACCCACTTAGGTTGAAGACTGAGGGGATGAGTTGTGGGTAGGGGTGAAAGGCCAATCAAACTCCGTGATAGCTGGTTCTCCCCGAAATGCATTTAGGTGCAGCGTCGCATGGTTCTTGTTGGAGGTAGAGCTACTGGATGGCCGATGGGCCCTACTAGGTTACTGACGTCAGCCAAACTCCGAATGCCGACAAGGTTCAGTGTGGCAGTGAGACGGCGGGGGATAAGCTCCGTGCGTCGAAAGGGAAACAGCCCAGATCGCCGGCTAAGGCCCCTAAGCGTGTGCTAAGTGGGAAAGGATGTGCAGTCGCGAAGACAACCAGGAGGTTGGCTTAGAAGCAGCCACCCTTGAAAGAGTGCGTAATAGCTCACTGGTCAAGTGATTGTGCGCCGATAATGTAGCGGGGCTCAAGCACACCGCCGAAGCCGCGGCAAATTCACCGTCAGGTGGGTTTGGGTAGGGGAGCGTCCCCATTTCGGTGAAGCAGCAGAGTGATCTGTTGTGGAGGGGTGGGGAGTGAGAATGCAGGCATGAGTAGCGATAAGGCAAGTGAGAACCTTGCCCGCCGGAAGACCAAGGGTTCCTGGGCCAGGCCAGTCCGCCCAGGGTGAGTCGGGACCTAAGGCGAGGCCGACAGGCGTAGTCGATGGACAACGGGTTGATATTCCCGTACCCGTGTGTGGCCGTCCATGCCGAAGCAGAGGTACTAACCATCCAAAACCTCACCGACCGTGCACCCTTCGGGGTGTGTGGCGGTGGGGGGCTGCGTGGGATCTTCTCTGGTAGTAGGTAAGCGATGGGGTGACGCAGGAAGGTAGCCGTACCAGTCAGTGGTAACACTGGGGCAAACCGGTAGGACGACATCTAGGCAAATCCGGATGTCACAACAGTCCGAGAGGTGATGCATAGCCGGATGAGGTGAATTCGGTGATCCTATGCTGCCGAGAAAAGCCTCTAGCGAGGACACACACGGCCCGTACCCCAAACCGACACAGGTGGTCAGGTAGAGAATACCGAGGCGTACGAGAGAACTATGGTTAAGGAACTCGGCAAAATGCCCCCGTAACTTCGGGAGAAGGGGGGCCCGCACTGGTGAACCACCTTGCGTGGGGAGCTGGTGGGGGTCGCAGAGACCAGTGAGAAGCGACTGTTTACTAAAAACACAGGTCCGTGCGAAGTCGCAAGACGAGGTATACGGACTGACGCCTGCCCGGTGCTGGAAGGTTAAGAGGACCCGTTAACCCGCAAGGGTGAAGCGGAGAATTTAAGCCCCAGTAAACGGCGGTGGTAACTATAACCATCCTAAGGTAGCGAAATTCCTTGTCGGGTAAGTTCCGACCTGCACGAATGGCGTAACGACTTCTCAGCTGTCTCAACCATAGACTCGGCGAAATTGCACTACGAGTAAAGATGCTCGTTACGCGCGGCAGGACGAAAAGACCCCGGGACCTTCACTACAACTTGGTATTGGAGTCCGATACGGTTTGTGTAGGATAGGTGGGAGACTGTGAAACCCGCACGCCAGTGTGGGCGGAGTCGTCGTTGAAATACCACTCTGATCGTATTGGGCTTCTAACCTCGAACCCTGAACCGGGTTCAGGGACAGTGCCTGGCGGGTAGTTTAACTGGGGCGGTTGCCTCCCAAAATGTAACGGAGGCGCCCAAAGGTTCCCTCAACCTGGACGGCAATCAGGTGGCGAGTGCAAGTGCACAAGGGAGCTTGACTGCAAGACGGACATGTCAAGCAGGGACGAAAGTCGGGACTAGTGATCCGGCACCCCCGAGTGGAAGGGGTGTCGCTCAACGGATAAAAGGTACCCCGGGGATAACAGGCTGATCTTCCCCAAGAGTCCATATCGACGGGATGGTTTGGCACCTCGATGTCGGCTCGTCGCATCCTGGGGCTGGAGCAGGTCCCAAGGGTTGGGCTGTTCGCCCATTAAAGCGGCACGCGAGCTGGGTTTAGAACGTCGTGAGACAGTTCGGTCTCTATCCGCCGCGCGCGTCAGAAGCTTGAGGAAACCTGTCCCTAGTACGAGAGGACCGGGACGGACGAACCTCTGGTGCACCAGTTGTCCCACCAGGGGCACCGCTGGATAGCCACGTTCGGACAGGATAACCGCTGAAAGCATCTAAGCGGGAAACCTTCTCCAAGACCAGGCTTCTCACCCATCCAAGTGGGATAAGGCCCCCCGCAGACCACGGGATCAATAGACCAGACCTACACACGCAGCAATGCGCACAGGG
>NZ_JCALDH010000024.1:0-4467 GCF_059812765.1 Mycobacterium sp. NGS39
TCGCGTCGCGTGGCGACACGACGCCGGGCGCGGGGCGGCCTTCGGCCAGTGACCGCAGACCGCTGACGGCCTCGCGGTGATCGGATGCGACGACGGCGGCGAACTTTCCGTGGCGCCCCCGGCGGTGGTTGAGGGTTCGGGCGACATCGGCCAGCGGCACCGCGGCGCCGTCGCCGTCGCCGTCGAGCCAGTCGCCCAGCGCCGACGCCCATGCCGCTATCCGTTGCTCGGTCTTTCCCGACAGCACCAACGTGCTGACGGCCGGATCAGGCTGCGGCACAGCGGGCTCGAGATCGGGGCCTTGCTCGATGACCGCGTGGGCGTTTGTGCCACCCAGGCCGAACGACGACACGGCGGCCCGGCGCGGGCCGTCGTCAGCCGGCCACGCTTGCAGATCGGTGGGCACGAACATCCGGGTGCGTGACGGGTCGATTGCCGGATTCCACTCGCAGAAGTGCAGATTCAGGGGGATCCGGCCCTTGTGCACCGACAAGGCGGCTTTGATGAATGCGGCGATCCCGGCCGCTGCCTCCAAGTGGCCCATGTTCGTCTTCACGGCGCCTAACGCGCAGCGGGCGTCGCCGCGGCCATAGACGTCAGCCAGCGCCTCGAACTCGATCGGATCGCCCAAAGCGGTTCCGGTGCCGTGCGTTTCGATCATGTTCACCGAGTTCGGTGTCACGTCGGCGCTGCGCAGCGCCCGGGTGATCACGTCGCGTTGCGCGATGGTGTTCGGCGCGGTCAGGCCGTTGGAGCGGCCGTCCTGGTTGACCGCTGAGCCGCGCACCACGGCAAGCACCCGATCGTTGTCGCGCACCGCGTCGGTAAGCCGCTTGAGCGCAACGACGCCGCAACCCTCACCGCGCACGAATCCGTCGGCCCTGGAGTCGAAGGTGTGGCATCGGCCGCGCGGTGACAGCATGCCCCACTTGGCCATCGCTATCTGCGTTTCGGGTCGCAGGATCAAGCTGACCCCGCCCGCGAGGGCCAGATCGCTTTCCCGCAGTCGCAGACTCTGGCATGCGAGATGTATCGCCACCAGCGACGACGAACACGCCGAGTCGACCGCTACCGCCGGACCGCGCAGCCCCAGCAGATACGCGATCCGGCCGACGGCCACCGCATGGGCGTTGCCGGTTGCCGAGTAGGCGTCGATGGTGTCCGGATTGGCAGCCGAAATGGTCTGGTACTCGGTGTAATACACGCCCATCATCACCGCGGCGCGGACGCCGGACAGGTCATCCGGCGCCAGACCGGCATGTTCCAGCGCTTCCCAGGCTACCTCGAGCATCAGCCGCTGTTGGGGGTCCATGGCTTCCGCCTCGCGCGGCGAGATGCCGAAGAAGTCGGCATCGAAGCCGGCCACATCGTCGAGGAAACCGCCCCATTTCGACGACATCCGGCCGGGCGCGAACTGGTCCGGATCGTAGAATTCGTCAGCGTTCCAGCGGTCCGGGGGGATTTCGCTGATGGCGTCGGTTCCGTTAGCCAGGAAGTTCCAATAGCTTTCGGGTCCGGCGACCCCGCCGGGGAAACGGCAGCCGATGCCCACCACCGCTACCGGTTCGGCTACGGCGATCCGGGAGGCCTTCTCGAACTGCTCGGTCAGCGAACCCCGCTGATCGGCCGTCATGGCCGCCACCCTGCTGAAGATCGTTCTCATCAGAACACACCGCTTTCGCTACCGGCGGAGGCCGACTCGACGCTGTCGAACAGCGCATCGAGCACACTGCCGTCCTCGTCGAACGTTGGATCGATATCGTCGCGCTGTGACGCATGTTGCGCCGCAAGCGCTTTCGCCAGGTACGCCGCCAACGACCGGATGGTCGGATGATTGAACAACGTGTTCGCCGATACGTCGACGCCCACCAGCTTCTGGGTTTCCTTCAGCACCGTCATCGCCATCATCGAGTCGAGCCCGAGCTCCGGGAACGGCCGCTCGGCGTCGACGGCTGCTGCGGACAGGCGCAGTTCGCGAGCGAGGATGGCTTTGAGCCTGCTTTCGAGCTCGCCCACCAGGTTTTCCGGCGGGATCTGCGCCCAATCCGGAACTGCCATCGCAGCTTGACTGCCGGCGTTGCCCGTCGAGTGGTCTGCGCTCGCAGTGCTTCGGAGGCCGTCGGACAACTCCGTGAAATACCCGAGCTCGCCGAAAGCCGCGGTGGCGGCAGCTCGGTCCAGGCGCAGCCGGCCGACACCCGTGCGCGTCAACGGGCTTCCCACCAGCGACTCCAGCGCCTCGATCCCTTCGTCGGGAGTTATCGGATCCAGCACGCTGTAGGTGAGGGCGCGGCTCATCCCGACGTCGGACCACTGGCCCCAGTTGATCGCGTTGGCGGGCAGACCCGAGGCGCGCCGCCACGCGACCAGCGCGTCGAGCCAGGCGTTGGCCGTCGTGTAGGCCAGCTGACCGGGCAGGCCCAATAGCGTTGCCATCGAGGAGAAGCCGACCCACCAGTCGAGCTTCCGGGTGGCTGTGGCCGCATGCAGTCGCAGTGCACCGGTCACCTTCGGCGCCCACACGCGCTCGAGTCCGTCCTCGGTGAGCGCGGTCACCAGTCCGTCGCCGCTCACCCCGGCCGCATGTACGACGCCGCGCAGCGCGTACCCGCCTTCTTCAGCGGCGGCCACCAGTCGTTCGGCGACTCCCGGCGTCGCGATGTCGCCTGGAAGGAAAGCGATTTCGGTGTCGTCGGCCCACGCCGAAAGTGTCCGACGTTGGTCCTCTGAGGGTTCGGTCCGACCGTTGAGGATCAGCCGGCCGGCGCCCCGCTTCAGCAGCCATCGCGTCACCACGCCGCCCAGCCCACCCAGGCCGCCGGTGACGATGTACGCGCCGTTCGTGCGGACAACCGCATGACCCGGCCCCGGCTCGAGCGTTGCGCGAGAGAGCCGTTCGGCATACCGGCGGCCGCTTCGCCAGGCGATCACGTCGTCATGGTCTGCTGCGGAGAATTCCGACATCAATGCCGCGAGGACATCGCTGCGATGGTCGACATCGACGAGGGTGGCTCCCACGTCGGGTTCACCGGCGAGGACGCGAGCCGCTTCCCCCGGGAAACGCCAGTTGCGGACCAGCCCTTTGAGCGCACCGATCGCCGGATCGCCTGTCTCACCGTCGTTAACGGCCAACCCATCACGCGTGACCAGCCACAGCCGTGGCGGCTTGCCTCGGCTCGATGCGACGACGCTGCGCACGGCGGCGTCGAGCGCCATGATCAGCTTCCGGGCGCGCCGAAGGGCCTGCTCGGCATCAGTGCCGTCGAACGAGCGCGTGGCGACGAACACGACCATGCCGACGGGTGAAATCTGTTCTCGGCTCGACACGTCCGCGAACAACGACACGGTGCTCACGCGCCGGGTCGGCACGCTCAGCTGGGTCGCGACTTCGGCCGCGAGCTCGGTTGTTTCGGCGTCGTCATCGGTGAGCAGAAGCCAATCCCCGTCGGCAGCGGTCGGCTTCTCGTGTGCGGGTGACGCCTCGGAAGGCGCCCAGGTGGTATCGAACACCATCTGTTCGAGCGGTAGCGAAATGTCGCGTGGGTCCACCGGCCGCATGCGTATTCCGGTGAGTTCGGCGAGCGGCGTTCCCGCGTCGTCGGTCAACAGGATCCCGCCGACACAGCCAGCGCCGTCCTGGTCGTCACCGGACAGCTCGACGCGGCACCAAGCCCGCCGACCCGAGCGCCCGAACAGGCGGACCGCTGCGAAAGAAGCTGCGTCCAGGCGGGTTTCGGCTGAGCCGGCCGCTGCGTCGATGGCGTCGGCCAGGCACTGCAACCCCGTGTCGAGCAGCAGGGGGGATATCGCGAACTCGGGATGGTCGACGGCCTCGTCGGACAACCTGATCTCGGTTCCGCCTTCGACGTCGACCGCGCAGGTCGACGGATCGTCGTCGACATTACGGATGCCGGCGACCGCACACCGATGCCACGTTCCGCCTGCGGAACTGGCGTGAATCTCGACGCGGATGTCCTCCTGCGCCCGGGCAAGCTGTGTCGTGAAACGCATGTCACGGTTCGCGGTGAGCGTCCGCTCGATCTCGAGGTCACACACCCGCACGGCCGCGAGCGGAAGGGCGAGGGCTCGGCTTGCGGCGCTCACGGCCATTTCGGCGAAGATTGCCGCCGGTACGACGGCCTGGCCGCTCAGCTGGCGACCGGCCAGCCAAGGCAGGATGTCGGCTCCGGCGTCGGTCTGCCACACATGCTCACGGCCGGAAGGCAACTCGACGTGCGTTCCCAGCAGCGGATGTGTGACTGAATTCGGTTGCGCGGCAGCCTTTTTCTCGAGCCAGTACCGCTCGTGCAGCCACGGCGACGGCGGAACGTCGACGAACCGGCCGGTGCGGTCGGCCGCGCTGACCCCGAGGGTGGCGAGCTGGGTATGGACGGACAGGGTCTCGTCGTCGCCGCGCCTCATCGCCGACGTGACAACGGTGCGGTCCTTCGGGGACATCGCCGCGAG
>NZ_JCALDH010000025.1:0-4047 GCF_059812765.1 Mycobacterium sp. NGS39
CGGTTACCCTCTGCAGGATAGTTTCTGGGCGCGCTGCATCGGTGTGGGCACCCGACACCGTGGCGCGGCGGCCGTCATGCAGGTCAAGGCCACCGGCAGCTACGTTGCGCCGTCCATCCCGATGTGATTGGCGGTGTGACACATGAATGCAGCATCAACATGGTTATCCGACAATCTGACTGCCGTCATCGTGGCGATTGCACAACCCAACGCAAAACTCGCGGGTCAAGCCACCAACGCGGCAGTAGGTGCAACCAACCACAGCGGGTGGAGATGAGTAGCACCGGTGCCAACACGAACGGCTTGGGCGACTACGGCATCCGCCGTCCGCTTGACCCAAACGTCGATTGTGACGAGGCGTCCGAGTTCAGTTGGGAGGTGGCCTGGAACCGCATTCCGTTCGCGGGAGGCCGCCCAACGAAGGCGGACGCTACCAAGGACTGTCACCGCCATGCCCGAAAGCGGTAGGTGTGTCTAATAGTCACCGTTGAATCCGCTGTCGTACTGATGCGCAGGGCAGTACGCCTGCACCGCATACACCCCGAACAGCCCGGCGTAATAGGTCCGGTTGTCGCCGTACAGTGCGAGCCGATCCAGCACCATGCCCTCGACGGCTTGGCCGCCGTAGCCCTGATCCAGCATCGTGCAGACAGACCTGCCCGTCTTGACTACGACGTTGGGCGCAGCGTCGGCGAGCGTCGATAGACTCGGATAGTTGATAGCACGCACGTTGGCGAGGAACTGGCTATCGGCGTCTGCGTTGGCGACGGGTGCCCAAAGTATCGCGGTACCAAGTAGACCGCTGACAAGTGCTCGTTTCATAAGAGTCTCGACTTACTGACCTTGAACAATGTTGCCGACCCGTTGAGTCAATGCGTCGAAGAACTCTTGAATCGACTCGCCCGTACAAGTCGTAAGTTTTGCGGCGACGGCTGGAAATCCGTCGCAACCGCTCGCGTTCCATTGCCGGCCATATCCGTCTATGTCTCGGCTGATGTCGAGGGCGTTTTCGGTAGCGCTCCTAGGTGGCGCGGGCATGGATAGCAGGATCGGAAGCGCCTGCGCGTTCAATTTGAGTTTTGCCATCGTTGCCGCCCGGCAGTCGCTGCCTAAGCTCGCGGGCTTACCGACTTCACATGGTTGTTGGGCATTCCAGCGAATCACGTCCGGATACAGCTCCTGCAAGGTGGCTGCGTTAGCAACTGGTGCCGTTAACACGCCGAGCGCTAGTAGCGCCACAGCCACCAGTCCGCGCACCATGGTAGGAAACCTCCCCTTTGCCTGCTTATTTGCTGAGGATAGCCTGAGCCCGTCAGTTGCGTGGCGAAACTGGCCATAGGCCACCACTGTGGAGGAGCAAAACGCAGAAGCCGGGAACTCTCCTCGCAACTGAGCCGCTGTTTAGTTTGTCAAAGGGCGGTGCCAGTTGCGGAATCGAACTGCGATTCGGATAGCCACCAGCCCGAAAATCGTTCTCGCTGAGGGGTATTAGCCGTAGTGACTGCTGGATTTTTGCCCGCTGTGCCGAGTAGCTGAGTCGGTCCGACTTTGTCATCGGTCGCCCACTCGGTAACGACATAATCCAGCCACTTAATGAGCGGACCTAGACGCAGTAGGGCATCATGCGTGAACCTGACAACGAAATCGTACGACCCGGGGTCCACCAGGCTTCCGCTGCGGTCCTTGATCTCAACAGCCCATTCATAGGCATCCGAGCGACCCGACTCACTGTCAATCCACTCAATGACCTCGACCACGTCGCGCAGAAGATCTGTCGGTATCTTGGTGTGACTCATTCTAGTTCGATTCCGTGGCCCGCTGGGTGCTGGCGAGCAGCTCATCAATCAACTCGTATATGCGCGTGTGCAATTCAGCGTCGCCGTTGATGTTGCCTATGTAGCTCTTGGCACGACTCGCATAATCCGACGCCGACCATTTGCCTCTGTGTCCGCCGTTTTGGTGCTGCTCCGGGTCTGTGTCGCGTTTGCGAAGGCGGACTTTGCCGTCATGTCCTGCAGTGGCGTCAGCGGCGCCCTCAACTGTCCCGCTTCGGTACACTTCACGTTGTACCGTCGACTTCGACTGCCTGGTAGCCAGCGCTGCATCACGAATACTCATGCCCTGGGTATGCAACAGAACCGCGATCTCTCTGCGTGTGTCCTTCCCGATGTCAGTACAGAGCTCCCCCAACGCATCCGTCAGATAGGCGGTCCAACTGATGTAGCTCAACGCGGTGTGAATCTGTCCGGCTTTGGCTTTCTCAATGAGTACGTTGAGCGAGTCCAGGTTGCCCTTGGCGGCTTTGGCCATCCGCCGGATGCGTTCATCAAGCTTGGCGGCCTGGGGTCAAGTCCATAGACGTGGTGTACGACGTCGTCGTGTGATTCTTCGAGTTGATGGTTTAGGCGGTCAGTGCCGCGGGGGTTGTCTCCTGTTCTGTTGAGGTGTTGCCGACGGTGCGTGATTTGCTCAGGACGTCGAGTCCGAGGTAGCGGCGGGATTCGGCCCATTCGTCGTGTTGTTCGGCCAGGACGGCGCCGACGAGGCGGATCAGGGCGTTGCGGTCGGTGAAGATGCCGACGACGTCGGTGCGTCGGCGGATTTCCTTGTTGAGCCGCTCTTGGGGGTTGTTCGACCAGATCTGGCGCCAGATTTGTTTGGGGAACGCGGTGAACGCCAGCAGATCCGCTCGCGCGTCTTCGAGGTGTTCGGCGACCTTGGGTAGCTTGTCTGCCAATGCATCAATGATGCGATCGTATTGCGCGGCAACAGATTCAGCATCAGGCTGATCGAACACCGAATGCAGCAGGGTGCGCACCCACGGCCATGACGCCTTCGGCGTGACGGCCATCAGGTTGGTCGTGTAGTGCGTTCTGCAGCGCTGCCAGGCCGCCCCGGGCAGTGTGGCGCCGATCGCGGCCACCAGCCCGGCGTGGGCGTCGCTGGTGACGAGCTTGACCCCGGCCAGGCCGCGGGCGGTCAGCGACCGCAGAAAGGTCAGCCAACCCGCGCCGTCCTCGGCGGTGGTGACGTCGATGCCTAGGATTTCGCGGTACCCGTCGGCGTTGACTGCGGTAGCGATCAGGGCGTGTACGTTGACCACGCGGCCGGCCTCGCGGACCTTGAGCACCAGCGCGTCAGCGGCCATAAATGTGTACGGGCCGGCATCGAGCGGTCGGGTGCGAAACGCCTCGACCGCGGCGTCGAGTTCTTTGGCCATCACGCTGACTTGGGACTTGGACAGGCTGGTGATCCCGAGGGTTTCGACGAGTTTGTCCATCCGGCGGGTGGACACCCCGAGCAGATAGCAGGTGGCCACCACGGTGGTCAGCGCCCGCTCGGCGCGTTTGCGGCGTTCCAGCAGCCAGTCCGGAAAGTAGGAGCCCTGCCGCAACTTAGGGATCGCGAGATCCAATGTTCCCGCCCGGGTATCGAATTCGCGATGCCGGTAGCCATTGCGTTGATTGGTGCGCTCGGCGCTGCGCTGCCCGTAACCGGCCCCGCACACGCGTCGGCTTCAGCGCCCATCAGGGTCTGGATGAAAGTGGCCAGCAGCTCGCGCAACACGTCGGGGTGGCAGGTGGTGAGTCGTTCAGCCAACACCGTCGGCAGGTCGATATCGTGGGCAGTGGTCATCGCGTCGATTCCTTTGCTCGAGAAACTTTGGTAGGTCTCTCGAAGAATCACGCGATGACCTTCAATCACTCGGCTACGACACGCCGGTACCGCTGATCAGGTCCGACTCGTACACCACTCTGCTGGACGCAACCCGATCCTTCCCCGCCGGCCGACAGGACAGACCCAATGCCGCGCACCCAGATTGAATATCGGTCAGGATCTGCTCGGGCGCCCCATAAGTGGCCAGCGCGGCGCGTAATCCATCGCAGACCGCGCGGGTGCGTTCCCGGGCCATCAACTTCGCCGCGACACACATCCGGGAATGGTCATCGATGCCCGTGAGCGCCTTCGCGCAGCTGCCATCGGCAAGCGGGAACCCGCCCACGATATCCATCTGCCACAACTCCATCGGCGCGGCGCGTTCCCAGC
>NZ_JCALDH010000026.1:0-2561 GCF_059812765.1 Mycobacterium sp. NGS39
AAGCGATGCTCTGCCGCGCATGAGCGCCGAGGGTGCCCAAGGGGTGATTAACAAGCAAAGGATCGACAAGGCCGACATCGTTGTTGCGTTGTTTGATCGCCGCTTGGGGTAGGCGACCGAAGACGCGGTGTCGGGTACTGCGGATGAAATCCAGCGCTCTACCGAGGCGGGTAAGCATGTGCACACTTGGTTCTCCGAGGAGCCGATCCAACGCCGTGACGTCGATCCCGAGGAACTTGCCCGTCTCGCGAAGTACCGCAAAGAGCTTGAGGGGCAAGGGTTGTTGGGCGTCTACGTCAGCCCAGACGACCTGGCTTACAAGGTGCGTACTGCGATCGAACAGGACATTGATGAGATGGGCCTTAGCGCCGCGCAGGTCCGCAAGCCTAAAGGGCAGCACGCCATGCCCCGGCTATCACGTGCCGGGAAGGTTCTGTATTGCCGCAACGTAAGCGAGAGTGTGACAGCGGAGCAGTTCACAATCGAACCGCATCAGAACACGTATGTCTAGGTGCACAACGATGATGACGAAGGTGCGCCCTTTGATCTTCTGCCACTGGCGACTACGAGTGGCCGCTGGTGGTTGCGGCGGGAGGCGACAAGCTCGTGGTCACAATGCGATGGTTGGAAGACGGTGAACCACAAGAAGTAACGCAAACAATCGCCGTTTGATCTGTCACGAAACGGCTCAGCGGGCCGGCCCAAACCCCAACCGCGCGTTGAGCGCACCGTGGCGGGGAGTATGTGCCTCTCAACCCGCCACGGTGGCTGCCGCCAACCCTGTGGTGAGCGGTCGTCGTCGGCACTCAACCAAACGTCGCGCTACCTCAGATGGCAAGGCACCGTTTAGGCACCGACCGCTTACGGCCAACCAAATAGCGTCCGTAGTCGATTGGATCGCCCGCAATGGCTCCCAAGGACGGGGCAACGAGGTATACGCGCTGGCTGTGCTGTTCGCGGCACACACCGGCGTTCGGGCCAGCGAGCTTCAAGGTTTGCAGCTGCGGAACATCACGCTAAGCGACATACCCGGCACCGTTGGCAGCATCCGCATTACGCGTACCGCCAAGCGCAAAGGCCGCGAATGGAAGTACGGCACACCCAAAAGCGACGCGAGTTCGGTGTCGGCTCCGGGTGAATCCTGAGCAGCCTGCTCCGGGGTGGTTTCTAGGCGCGGTCGCAACAACTTCTCTAGGTTCTGGAGGTTGGGTTGACATCGTCGCGTCGTGTGAAGAAGGGGCCGGGGCGTCGTCCGCAATCGGCCAAGCGTCAGCGGTTCATGGAGTTGCGAGCTCGTGGATGGTCGATGCGGGCGGCGGCCCGTGAAGTCGGTGTATCCCGCAGCGGGGCTAACAACTGGGCCCGTGGTTACAAGACCTACCGCAACGGCATCGTCGTCGGGTTCGTGCCGCCGCTGGACCGCCTGGCTGTCCGCGAGGTCAGCTCAGGGTACCTGTCCCAGGATGACCGGATCGAGATCGCCGATCTGCGTCAGTCCGGGCTGAGCCTGCGGACGATCGCCACCCGCCTCGGTCGGGCACCGTCGACCATTTCGCGCGAGCTACGGCGCAACGCGCCAGCAGGCCGCGCTATCGCCCTTTCGACGCTCATCGTCGGGCCACCGCACGACGAGCACGTCAGCACCGCCGCCGAGTCGACACCAATGATCAGCTCTGCGGTGTGGTCACCGAGCTGCTGGGTCAGCGCTGGAGCCCCCAACAGATCAGTCGTCACCTTCGCCAGCGGTTCCCCGATGATCCGTCGATACAGATTTGCCATGAAAGCATCTATCAAGCTGTGTATCAACCGAATTCGTGATTCATGCGGCCATCCCGATTGGCGCCGCACCGCCATTCACCGCTGCGCACCGGCAGGGATCACCGCCGAGCCCACCAACGCCCGCAGCGCCGCCGGCCGCGGTTTCAACAGCCCATGCTGACCATCCACGACCGCCCCTTCCCCCCGTCGACCGGTCACAAGCTGGCCACTGGGAGGGAGACCTCATCATCGGCAACAATCACCTCTCGGCGATCGGCACTCTCGTTGAACGCCAGACCTGGTGCGGCTGGTGCACCTGCCCCGCAGCGACGCCGACTCGCTGCACGCCGCGTTGGTGGCTCGCATCCAAGATCTTCCGCCGGCGCTGATGCGGTCGATCACGTGGGACCAGGGCACCGAGATGGCGCGCCATCTAGCCACCACGAAGAAGCTTGGTGCGCCGGTGTACTTCTGCGATTCGCGAACCCCCTGGCAGCGGGGTAGCAACGAGAAAACCAACGGCCTATTGCGCGACTACTTCCCCAAGGGCGTCACCCTCGTCGGCCACCTACCAGCGCACCTGTCGGCCGTCGAACACGAACTCAATCACCGTCCCCGGATGGCCCTCCCAAGACCGTTGCCCCGCCGACCTATTCGCTGCACTGTTAGCCTCAAGTAGTCCGTCGGTGTTGCGACGTTTACTAGAACCCACCCCGGAGCTACCTGCTCACTTTTCGACCGGAGCCGACATTCGGAGGTTGCGTCCAGCAGAGTGGTGTACGAGTCGGAGCTGAAGATCGGTA
>NZ_JCALDH010000027.1:0-2455 GCF_059812765.1 Mycobacterium sp. NGS39
AGCGCCCACCGCCGCCCAGCTGGCACTTCGTCTGGGTGATCACAAAGCAGGTTTTGCACCGTTGGTAGCTGTGGAGCGGCCGGCGGTGGTGCCGTTGTCGTTCGCACAGAGCCGGTTGTGGTTCCTGGAACAGTTGCAGGGGCCGTCCCCGGTCTACAACATGCCGGTCGCGTTGCAGCTGCGGGGCGCGCTGGATGTCGAGGCGTTGGGTGCGGCCCTTGCCGATGTGGTGGCCCGCCACGAGGCGCTGCGCACCGTGTTCGTCGCCGCTGACGGTGTGCCGCAGCAGGTGGTACTGCCGGCCGAGCAGGCCGATTTTGGTTGGCGCGTGGTCGATGCGGTCGGTTGGCCGGTCGAGCGGCTCGAGGAAGCCATCGGTGAGGTGGTCCGCTACACGTTTGACTTGGCCACCGAGATTCCTTTGCGCGCAACGCTTTTCAGGCTCGCTGACAAGGACTATGTGCTGGTGGCGGTGGTGCACCATATCGCTGCCGACGGCTCGTCCATGCGTCCGTTCATCACCGATATCGCCGAGGCGTACCTGGCCCGCCACGAAGGAAGGGCACCGGGGTGGACGCCGTTGCCGGTGCAGTACATCGATTACACGCTGTGGCAGCGTGCGCAGTTGGGCGATTTGGACGATCCGGATAGTCGGATCAACGCCCAGGTCGCCTACTGGCAGGATATGTTGGCCGGGTTGCCGGAGCGGTTGGCGTTGCCCACGGATCGGCCGTATCCGGCGGTGGCGGATTATCGCGGGGCCAGTGTGGCGGTGGACTGGCCGGCTGAATTGCAGCAGCGGGTGCATGATTTGGCTCGCGAGCACAATGCCACCAGCTTCATGGTGGTGCAGGCCGCGTTGGCGGTGCTGCTGTCCAAGATCTGCGCCACTTCCGATGTGGCCCTTGGTTTTTCGATCGCCGGGCGCCGCGACCCGGCTTTGGAAGACTTGATCGGGTTTTTCGTCAATACGTTGGTGCTGCGGGTTGAGGTGGATGGTGATCCCAGCGTCGCGCAGGTGCTCGAGCAGGTGCGCCAGCGCAGCTTGGCGGCTTTTGAGCATCAGGATGTGCCGTTTGAGGTGCTGGTTGAGCGGCTCAATCCGACACGGTCGTTGAGCCATTCTCCGTTGGTGCAGGTGGTGTTGGCCTGGCAGAACTTCATCGGCCAGGGCAACGCCGCGGTGCCGGAGTTGGCGTTGGGTGATGTGCAGGTCACGCCGGTGCCGGCGGAAACCGGGGTGGCCAGGATGGACTTGTCGTTCTTCATCGCCGAGCGCTGGAGTGAGGCTGGTGACCCGGCGGGCATCGGCGGAAATGTGGAGTTCCGCACCGATGTGTTCGACGCGGCCAGCATCCAGGCACTGGTGGACCGGTTGCGGAGGGTGTTGGCGGCGATCACCGCTGATCCGGCGCGGCGGTTGTCGACGATCGATGTGCTCGATGAGCAGGAATACGCCCGGCTGGATGAGTGGGGTAATCGGGCGGTTCTGACTCGGCCCGCACCGGCCGCGGCGACGATCACCGAGTTGTTCGCGGCTCAGGTCGCAACTGTTGGCGACGCGACCGCGGTGACCTGTGATGGTCGGTCGCTGACGTATCGCGAGTTGGATGAGGCGTCGAATCGGTTGGCGCACATGCTGATCGGGTACGGCGCGGCCCCGGGTGAGTGCGTGGCACTGCTGTTGCCGCGGTCGGCTGAGGCGATCGTGTCGATTATGGCGGTGCTCAAGACCGGTGCGGCGTATCTGCCGATCGACCCCGCACAACCGGATGCACGCATCGAGTTCATGCTGACTGACGCAGCGCCGGTCGCTGCAATCACGACAGCCGGTCTGCGGTCGCGGCTGAGCGGCTGCGATGCGGCGGTGGTGGATGTCGTCGACGATCCAGGCATTGCGACTCAGCCGAGTACGGCCGTGTCCCTGCCAACGTTTGATGACATCGCCTATCGGATTTACACCTCCGGCACCACGGGTGCGCCGAAAGGGGTGGCCGTTGCGCACCGCAACGTCACGCAGCTGGTGCAGTCCGCGGATCGGCGTTTGGTGGCGCCGGGACGGGTGTGGACGCAGTGGCATTCATATGCGTTCGACTTCTCGGTGTGGGAAATTTTCGGTGCTCTGCTGAGTGGCTCGCGGCTTGTGGTGGTGCCCGAGGAGGTGGCCGGCTCGCCGGAAGAGTTCCGCGCCTTGCTGATTCGTGAACACGTCAGCGTCTTGAGTCAGACTCCGTCGGCATTGGGAGTGCTTGCACTCGAGGGCTTGGAGTCGGTGCAAGGGTTGCTGGTCGGTGGTGAGGCCTGCCCGCCCGAGTTGGTGGATCGGTGGGCGGCTGAGGGGCGGGTGATGATCAACGCCTACGGCCCGACGGAGACCACGGTGTGGGTGACGATGAGCGCGCCGTTGACGCCGGGGGCTGGTGTGGTGCCGATCGGTGCGCCGCTCGCCGGGTCG
>NZ_JCALDH010000028.1:0-2163 GCF_059812765.1 Mycobacterium sp. NGS39
TGTCGGCTCCGGTTGAATTCTGAGCAGCCTGCTCCGGTTGAAAAGTGAGCAGGTTTACGGGGTTGAGTCTGCCTGACGATCGGCTTCCACGGAGGGTAGGGACTCGATCGCGGTGTGTTTGATGCGGTAGCTGGCGCCTTTGAGGGCGATGACGTCGGCGTGGTGGACGATGCGGTCGATCATTGCCGAGGCGATGGTGGCCTCGCCGAAGACCTGTCCCCATCTGGAGAATGGCAGGTTGGAGGTCAAGATGATCGACGACTTCTCGTAGCGGGTCGAGACCAGCTGGAAGAACAGGTTGGCCGCTTCGGTGTCGAAGGGGATGTAGCCGACTTCGTCGATGACGATGAGCCCGTAACGGCTGATCTTGCGTAGTTCGGCCTCGAGGCGGCCGATGCGGTGCGCTTCGGCCAGGCGGGTGATCCAGCCGGTGGCCGGGGCGAACGCTACCCGGTGCCCGGCGTGCGCGGCGGCGATCGCCAGTGCGGTGGCCAGATGGGTTTTGCCGGTGCCCGGTGGGCCGAGTAGGACGATGTTGCGGGCTTCGGCGAGCCAGCCGCCGGCTTCTAGGCGGGCGATCTGGGCGCGGTCGACGGCGGGCTGGGCGGTGAAGTCGAAGTCGGTGATCGTCTTGATCGCTGGGAATCCGGCGTATCGGATGCGTTGGCGAGCACCGGATTCCGCGCGGGCATTGGACTCCACCGCCAGCACGGCACCGAGGTAGTCCTCCAGCGACCAGTTCGCTTCTCGGCCTTGTTCAGCCAGCCGGTGATAGTGCTCGGCAATGCGCGGGGCCTTCAGCAAGCGGGCTTGATGGGCGATGAGCTTGTCGGCATCGCCTGGTGCCGACGGCGGACGCTTGGCGGGCATCAGGCGACCTCCCCGGTCCCGAACCGCGCGTCATAGGCACTCAGATCGGCGACCTCGACGTCCACCGCCAGGTGCGCACCTGCGGCGGGGCGGGTGCGGAACTGCTCCCGTAACACCGCAGCTGACCTCAGGTGATCAGGTTCAGTGACTAAACCGCCTGTGCCCCATAGTCGTTCATGGTCGGCGACTAGCCGGTCCCCGCAGCGGGCGGCGATCCGGTCCAGGCTCGTCGTGACGGTGATCATCCGTCCGATCACCTCCGGGTGCACCGAGTACGCGTTGCCCGCGCAGCTGACGTAGTAGTCGCGCCCCAACCGTGTCGTGGTCGTCGTGCCGACCGCCGGGGCCACCGGCGGGAGCGCGGTCATCGCCACCCGGTCCGCGACAAGCGCATCGGCGGGAATCAGGCCGGTGGTGGCGTGGGTGCGGCGGTTGGCGATGGCGGCCAGCCACGCCCACAGTTGGGCGTTGAAGTCTGCCGACGAGGCGAAGGTTCGACCGGGCAGAAATGAGGTCTCCAGATAACCATTGGCGCGCTCCACCAGCCCCTTGGATTCCGGGTCATAGGGTCGGGCCTGAATCAGCCGGGTACCCAGCACCCCGCAGAACCCGGCCACCCCCTCGGCCAGGCGGCCGCGTTGGCCGATACCGGACTCGTTGTCCCACAACAGTGTTCGAGGCACCGCACCAATCCCGTCGGCAATCAGGTGCCACATCCCGGCCAGCAGATCCCCGGTGACCCGCGACGGGATCATCATCGCGGCGATGAACCGCGAATATGCGGCGACCATCACCAGCACCGGAAACGAGCGCAGGGCCCCGGCGTGATCGGGGACGAGCTGACCGGGAAACCACAGGTCGCACTGCACCTGTTCGCCGGGTAGATGCACCAGACGGTCACACGGATCGGCCGGCGCGTACTCCGGTCGGAGCCGGGCGACGTTCTCGGCGAACCAGGAATGCCCACCGGTCCAGCCGACCCGCTGCGCAAGCACCGTCGCCGGCATCGTCGGAAACTGCCTCAGCAGCACCCGCACCGCCAACTCGATCTGCGCCCACGCCGAGGTCGTCGAGGGTGCGCGTTCATAGCGTGGTGGCGCATCGGCGTTGATCGCCTTAGCCACGGTGTTGCGCGACAGCGACAACCGCCGCGCGATCGCAGCCTGCGACAAGTTCTCCGACCGATACAGCCGGCGAATCTCCGCCCAATCCTCCACAGTGATCACTCTCCAATCAGAAGGGTGCTCACTTTTCGACCGGAACTACCTGCTCACTTTTCGACCGCAGCCGACA
>NZ_JCALDH010000029.1:0-1690 GCF_059812765.1 Mycobacterium sp. NGS39
TGAGTTTCATCTCGATCCCGCTGGTCACTGCGGCGTGGCTGCTCCTCGGCTACACGCTGGCGTTCTCCGGCAGTGGAGCTGGCGGGCTGATCGGGGACCTGGCTCATGTCTCGATGGTCGGCATCGGCCCGGACACCGCCCACGGCGCGGTGCCGGAACTGTTGTTCGCCACGTTCGAGCTCGGCTTCGCGATCGTCACAGCCGCACTGGTGAGCGGCGCGATCGCGGACCGGGCAAAGTTCGCCGCCTGGACGGTGTTCGTTCCGCTGTGGGCCATCGCTGTCTATGCCGTAGTGGCCCACTGGGTGTGGGCGCCGGGCGGCTGGCTGTTCGAGCTCGGCGCGCTGGACTACGCCGGCGGTCTCGTCGTTGAAATCGTCTCCGGCGCGTCAGCGCTGGCGCTGGCTTTGGTGCTGGGGCCGCGCATCGGGTTCAAGAAAGACGCCATGCGCCCGCACAACCTTCCGTTCGTGTTGCTCGGGGTGGGGTTGCTGTGGTTCGGGTGGTTCGGGTTCAACGCGGGCTCGGCGCTGGCCGCCAACGGAACTGCCTCGGCGGTCTTTCTCAACACCCTCGTCGCCGGTTGCCTCGGCATGCTCGGCTGGTTGTCGGTGGAGCGGATTCGCGACGGCAAGCCGACCACCTTCGGTGCTGCCTCAGGGGTGGTTGCCGGGCTGGTGGCGATCACGCCGTCGTGCGGAACGGTCAACACGCTGGGCGCAGCCGTCGTCGGGGTGGCCGCGGGCATCGTCTGCTCGTTCGCGATCGGGCTGAAGTTCCGGTTCGGTTACGACGACTCCCTGGACGTGGTCGGCGTGCACTTTGTGGGCGGGCTGGTCGGGGTGCTGCTGATCGGCCTGTTGGCCACCCAGGTGATGACGGGTGGTCCGCAAGGGCTCTTCTACCACGGCGGATTCGCGCAGCTGGGCAAACAGGCGCTTGCGGCCGCGGTGGTCGGCGTCTATGCGTTCGTGGTGTCGTATGGACTGGCAAAGGTCATCGACTTGGTGATGGGCTTTCGCGTCAGCCCTGAAGACGAGAAGACCGGCGTCGACTTCACCCAGCACGCCGAAACGGCGTACGCCGAAGGCGTGCACGGGTATCAGCCGTCATGGCGGCCCTGGCCCTTCGGCGACCTCGGCGGACAGAGCGCGCAGCCGGAAGCGGCCGAAGAAAGCTAGCGGTCACGGCGTATCTGAGGCTGCCGCCACGTTGGCCGGCTGCTCGGCTCGCAAGAACAGTCGATCGTCGACTACTACAACCACCTTCATCAAACAGTTCGAGCAGCCATGAAACATTCGAAAGTCGTCGACAGCAGCGGCAGGGTTTTGCTGCAACGTGATCAACGACTCGCTGTCTGCGACAACGGCAATAACTGGGGCTTCACCAACACCGATCCTGGCACCTATACCGATGTTCTCGATGTCGAGCCAGAAAAAGGTGGCGTCCACCTGCAGGCTGAACAGCAATTCACCGTCGACGCATGAACTCGTCAGCCCGCAGGCGGAGAGGTGGCGTGCGTAAAGCGGTTCAGTCAGCCGTTTTGGTCAACTGGACACGGAAGTGCATTTCCTTGACGGGCGCACTGCCGCCACTCAGCCGGGTGCAACCCGGCCCACACGTGGTGAACACCAGGTCTCCCTCATCGTGGCAGTGTCGCCGACCACTGTCGTGTAAGTGCCGCTCAGTG
>NZ_JCALDH010000003.1:0-419957 GCF_059812765.1 Mycobacterium sp. NGS39
ACCATCAACGTCCCGAACGCGGTGCTGGATCAACTGGACTACGGCAACGAGTGGCTCTTCGTCGGCTCCAATGCCGGACCTGTCCGTCTGTACTCATGGCGCGCGAACGTCTGGTATCCCTCGGTCGCGAAGGCGATGGAGAACGGCCTCAAGAAGAAGCCCCGTATCCACGACCTACGCCATACCTGTGCGTCGTGGATGATCGCGGCTGGCGTCCCGCTTCCGGTGATCCAACGTCACCTAGGACATGAATCCATCGAGACCACAGTCAACATCTACGGTCATTTGGACCGGGCCAGCGCGCAAGCGGCGGCTAACGCCATTGACGCGGCGCTCAGCAACGCCTAATCGCTAGTATGCGCCCGCGCGGTTGCACGCCAGAGAGCGTACTTCCCCGGTACGCCAGTCCCGGCGTACCGTCCGCGCATGGACAACCAAAACCTGCGCAAAACCGTCGATTACCGATTACACCGTCGAGCGCCCACTCCCGGCCGCAAGAGTTGAGCTATCGGAGCTGCTGCTTGAGCTGACACCCGAATGATCTGACCCCGAGTGAGGTCGGCATCGATCGTGACCCATACTTCGCGGCGTGAGGGAGCGGCTGCACGGCTGAGGGAGGCCACCTAGCGAGCTGCATCTATGACCTATCGACCCGGCCGCTACCCTTCGCGGATGCCGTCACGGCCAGTTCCCCTCGGTGGTAGAACGTGTCAATTGGAGCTTCTGAATCAGGATCGACCGTGACGAAGATGCGGTCTCCCCGGATATCCGTAACGACCGCGTCGTAGGACGATTCGCCGATACTTACACGAACTCGATCGCCACGCTTGTAGCTTCGCCTAGTCACCATGCGCTCACTCCCGTCAACGAGTACAAGTGTGCCCCGACCACGCCATCAACGCCATCCACCAGACGCTTGAGGGCGCTGCGCCACTTCTTGAAGGTTCGTAGTGTGAGCGGCTGGACCTGGCGGCACTGGTCGATCTCTTTGTCGTTACCGTGCGCGATCGCGTTTCTCGCTTCCATCAAACGCTGAACTGATTCCTGCCATTCCGTATAGCGCGCCGGATACGCCGATCGAAGTGACTGCGGCAGGTCTAATCCAATGCGCTTGAAGTCTTGGGTGAGGTTCGACCAATTGGGATTGCCTTTGTCGAGGAACCGTCCTTGAAGGAAGACGCCCCGGATAACGGCAACCAATCCCGAGCCGGGCGGTGCCAAGTTCTTCGTGATGTGGTCGATCGCCTCATCATGGAGGTCACGGCAGTAGCCCTGAAACTCTGCGGCTAACCGGGTAATGAGGGCGAAGTTCATATGCTCCGTTTGCCACTGACGCCCCGGCTTTCCCTGTGTAATCGTCCGGTGGCTTACGACCAGTCGATCGAGGGCGCTTTGCCTTGACGCTAGCCATGACGTCAGCGCCGAGGATGACATGCAGTCGTCATACCACAACACGTGGGCCGACGACGGATCGCCCTTCTTGAAGGAATGCTGTCAAATGGAGTGCCGGGGCAGGCAACAGAGGTATGTCACCTGCCCCGGCACCGTTGTCACCGTGCAAACCGCCACAAACCACGGCGAGGTAACGGCCTGCGCGCCAGCCGAAAGCGAAGCAGCGAAGCAAGATTATCTTTACGAAGCTGTTTGAGCAGACGGGCGTCACTACTCACGTTCTGCACGACTGCCCGGAGTAGGGGGTATCGAGTTTCTGCACCCGTAGGCGCAACGACTAGTGAATACAAATGCGTTACATTGATTGCGAAGTGATCGCTCCGCTCGGCGGTGTTGCTGGCGGGGTTGCCCCCGGTATCTCGCGTCTGCGACTCTCTCGTTCAGCTAGCTCTACCATCGTAGGGTGAAACCACGATCGTCGACGCAGGCAGAACTGCGTTAGGAATGCGCTCAGACGGAACGCATCCTCAAGATAGGTTTCGAAATATGATCGCGCTGACTCGTCGGTTCGAATTGAGGAGTCCTCTTGCGTGCGAAACTCCGTGTCTGCCGCATCCAAAAGCAGCTCCGCCATCGCGTTAAGCCGTAGACGGTTTTCCGGTGACAGGTCACTTAATGGCGGCGGTGCCATTTCGTCCTCATAGAAGTAGCTCCGTAGAAGGGGATAAGCGATGTATGCCTCACTAAGTGAGATCCACGCTTCCATCGACATGTTGCCGGTCGTCAAACGCAGCGCGGCCTGTGCTTTCGCGTTTTGACGACCTACAAGCCAGACACTCACCACCAAGGCAATGAACCCTGCGACCCCAACACATGCGTTGAGTACATCCATCTCGACGCCCCTCGATCCGCTCACGCCAACGCATCAAGCAAATAACAGGAGTTATCGTAAACGAGGTCGGGCTTCACGTATTGGGAAGCTAAGGGTGTCCATGCGGCTGCATTAGAGGCTTAGGTGAGCCGGGGCACCCAATGCCGTTTAACTGAATTCTTGCCGTCATGACAGCGGGGTGAAGGTCACGGTCCACTGGCCGTCGGTGTTGGACACGTGAAAGGTGGTGCGTCCGGTGGCGCGATATGTCGTAGTGCCGCTGACAGGGCCATCACCGCGAGCGCACTGGTTGACGACAACATCGCCGGGGCTGCCGTCGATTTGCACCGACACAACGATCAGGCAGTTGCTCGATGCCTGATAGCTGACGGTATAGCCGTGCGTCACCAGGTCGGCCGTTTTGACTTCGTCGCCGCTGCGGTGATGGTGACCGGGTAAGCTGGCACGGCAGTGGAAACGGTGGAGCTGAGGGGTGCCGGTTGCCCGACTGTACCGTGATAGTTCCTGTCGGTAATCGGTCCACAGGCGCCGACTGCAGCTACAGCTGCGCCTAACCCCGCCACCCCAAGCAACGGCTTATGGATTGTCGCGGCCGCCCTTCGCAATCTCATGGGACACCCTCTTTGTGCAGTCGTATCGCATCAGGGCTGGAAGGTTAGTCGGTGAAAGGCACTCGCCAATGCTGATCGACGGAAGTTAGATCATCCCGTTCGCGTTTTCTGAGCCGAGACAGGTGCCGAAGTCCCATTCACCGCGCCAATAATCTACAAACCGCGTGGCAAAGTCTTGGGTAGACCGGGGTCGACTGCTCGTCCACCTGGCGGGATAGACAAGTTTGTCGTCGGCTTCATCCCATTTTCTTGTAGCGAGAAAGCCGACCCCGGTCGGACCGCGACTCTGTTGCTGGATCCACTTAGCTGCAGAGTCGAATGAGCCGGCAACGGTTCTTACTTACGCGGGATAGGAAGACCGGACCGTTGCGGGTGCCGCGCCTGGGAATGGCAAGACCCGACGCGGATTCCTCTGTCCGCTTTGCCAGCGGACGGTAGAAGTGTCGTTAAGCCGACTCTTCGACCTCTTCGACCCGACCGTTAAGCAGCCAGTTGGCAGCGACCGACTCGGGAATCTCAGCGACGGCGTGAGGCCAGTACTGCACGCCGTCGGGAGCGACCAGGAACGGCGGCATCACCTTTACCCGCTTCAGCGGCTCGGGGGCTTTGGTGTCGTCCTGTGTGTCTTGCTCATCATCGTCACGGACACACCGGCCGCGCCTTCGTTTCGGTTCGTCTTCGGACTCGTCGACCGTGAACTCTAGAGTCATTGCGACGTCGGGAGATTCGAGATAGCCAGCACCGCAGCGGGGCGTTCGGCGGCCAGCACTAGGCGCTCTTCGAGCACTTATCGGATGAGGTTGCGGGTCAGGTCGTCGTTATTGGTGCCGGTGTGGATCGAATGTTCTCTCGCACAGGCACCTTGCCGAACTTCTGCGTGTCCAGCATCAGCCCCGTGCCGGCCGCAATCTGGGTGGTGACAACTACGTCGACACCGAAGATCCGATTAGCCTCGGCGTGCGAGGGGTCCGAGTCGCTGGTGATGAACACAGGAACCGTCCCGTGCTGTCCTTCAAGCGTCGAATGCCGCTCCACATCAGCGGGTTCAAGACGAGCAGGTCCGCTGTTGCCAGCGCTGAGCCAACGCGAAGCTGAGCAATCGACTTCTCGATGCTGTTGATGACCGTGACACCCGTCCCGTGTCGGCGCTGGCGTCGTGGGTCAAAATGCCGCTGGTCGACAGGACCACGTCGTCCCAGACTTGCGGTGCTGCGCCACTCGCGCACGGGAGTTTCCCACCTGACGTAGCGGGTATGGGGCGCATCGTGGATTCGGTCATCGATGTCGCCGCTGAGGACGACGCCGGCACGGATTCTCAGTCACGGCGACGCGCGTGGCGTCGTGCCGGATGGCTCGTCGGCTCACTTGTCGCCGTCGCCGCCTGCTCAGGCTACCTCGTACAAGCTGCGACCGGATACCTAATGGACCTTTCGGTCTTTCGGGATGCGGGTTCTGCCCTCAGCCACAATCTGCCGCTGTATCAAGGCTTCTCGAGCTCGTCGGGGTTTCCGTTCATCTACCCGCCGTTCGCGGCGGTCCTGTTCGCGCCGATGGCGGCCGTGCCGGCGACTGCGCTGCAGATCGGGTGGAGCGCGATCAACCTGCTCTTGGTGTGGTGGACGCTGCGCACCATCCTCAACCGCCTCGATGTCCCGTCGCACAATTGGACCGCGGTCGCCGCCCTCGGGCCGGCCCTCCTGCTGGAGCCGATTAGATCGAATTTTTCATTCGGCCAGATCAACATTGTGCTGATGGCCCTGGTCGTCGCCGACTGTCTCGGCGCGCTGCCTCGCCGACTTCGGGGCGCAGGCATAGGCATTGCGGCAGGCATCAAGATCACCCCGGCCGCGTTCGGCCTGCTGTTGCTGTTTCGGCGCGACGGTGCGGGGCTTGCCCGGGCGCTGGGCGCATTTGCCGCGACGGCAGTCATGGGTGTCGTCGCGAGCCCTGGAGACGCGAAATATTTCTGGGGAGTCGAGTTCTTCCGCACCGATCGTGGAGGCGGACCGGCAATTGACGGAAACCAGGCGGTCATTGGACTGATAGCAAGGTTTGGCTTCCACGGTGTCGCCATGGACGTGCTGTATGTGCTTGCCGTGGTGGCCGTCGCGGCCGCAGTGGTGTTTGCGGGACGGCGGTTCAGCCGGGCCGGACACCATGTCGTTGCCACCGGTGTCGTCGCGCTGGGCGCTCTGTTAGCAGCGCCGTTGGCGGTCACGCACCACTGGGTGTACATCGTGTTCTTGATACCGCTGGTGATCGCCCGGCAATACCGACGATGGCGACCGCTGCTGATCACCGCTCTTCTCGTCTTCGCGGCCGGTCCGCATTTCGCGCTGCCGGTTCACGTCCCGGGAGCAGAGACTGTCCTGCATCAAGCCATCGGTAACGCGCAAGCGATCACCGGTGTCGCATTGTTGATCGGCGCGGTGATTGCTGCGCGTGTCCTCCCGGCGGCCGAGGGCGCGATGGTGCCGCAAATCTCCGCGAGTGACGCCGCACTGTCTCGGACGTCGTGTGCGGCTTCAATGAGGTTCACCGGCCTCAGCGCTGACCTATCCCGCTCAGATTGCGAATCGCTTGAATTTCGGTGTCCTGATATGCCCGTCCATCGGGTCGAAGAAGGTCGTGAAACCACACTTTCGGAGGCGACGTGTACGGGTGATCCCACGAATCCCACGGGAAATACGTCTGGGTCTTACCGGCCACCAAGCCCCAGTTGAACGCACCGACGTTGTGTCGCTTGGCAATTGGCAAGATGCCCTCTACGGTGCTGCCCCTCGACCGAGCCAGATACTCGGTGCACAGGATCGGTCTGCCCAAAGGCGAGAGTTCAGCGATCCGCGCCTCGAAGGCCGACGGCTTGTCATAGCAGTGGAACGTGATCACGTCGGAGTTGTCCAGTTGAATCCCGCTGATTGTGCTGCGATTCCCTGCATCTCCCCAATTTCCTTGCCAGACAGCACTTGTCAACGGCTGAACAGGATCGACTGCGCGCGCCCACCGAAACACTTGGGGGAGTAGCGCCGCGACGAGCTCCTGCTTGTCTTTCCTCTCCACCTTGCGATACTCACGCGCGGGATTGTCGGGCTCATTCCACAGGTCCCAGCCCAAAACGCGATCATCGTTGCGGAATTGGCTCACCACACCCGTGACGTAGTCGCGCAGAACGCCGGCATAACGGCGGTCACCGAGGCGTTCGGCGCCGGGGCTCTGCACCCACCCGGAGTTCGTGACTCCAGGTGTCGGCGCTCGCTGTGGACCTGCCTTCGGGAATGGATCCCAGCAGGAGTCGAACAAGACAAAGAGTGGCTTGATGCGGTGGCTGGCCGCGATGCCGACGAACTGTGCGAGCCGGCTCTGAAAGGCTTGGGGCCCCTGAGCCCACAGCTGGTCGTGCAGGAAGACTCGAACGGAGTTGAAACCGGCTTGCCGAGCCAGGGCAAGCTCCCGGTTGATGCGTGCCGCGTCGTACGTGCCCGGCTGAAACATTTCCAGCTGATTGATGGCGGTTGCCGGGATGTAGTTCGCGCCGACAAGCCAACCTTGTGCTTGATACCAGCGGTCGGCGCGCTCACTCGACCACCGCCCTGGTTCGGCCGCGGCGCGGGGCATTCGCGCCAATGCCGCGCCTGCTGCGATGAGCAGGGGAAGCTTGATGGCCGTTCGACGGTGCACTTGGCAACAATAATTTTCCAAACGGTGCACTCAGGCCCGCGTACTGATTCGCAACCATTGAGGTTGGGAATCGTTATCGGCCGTAACGTCACTGACTCGGCGCGGCTCACTGCCGGTTGCACACAGGCGATAATCGCCGGGACTCATGCCGATCTGTCAGCGCCCACGACGCACGCGACACGGCGGCCGGAACTGATTGGCGTTCAGGTTCTTTCAGCTGAGCCACACACCGAGGGGAACGGCGCGATCCGACCGCCGCGGCAGCGCGGCGGGCTGATCACCGCCCATTGCTAGCGGATGTGCAGCCCGGTCAACGCCCGGGCCATGACGAGCCGCTGAATTTCGCTGGTTCCCTCGAAGATGGTGAATATCTTGGCGTCGCGGTGCATCCGCTCGACCGGGTAGTCGCGGGTATAGCCGTTGCCGCCGAGGATCTGGATCGCCTCGTCGGTGACGTACACGGCGGTCTCGCTGGCGTGCAGCTTGGCCATCGAACCCTCCGCCGACGAGAACGGCTTGTTGTTGCGGTGCATCCAGCCTGCCCGCCACACCAGCAGCCGCGAGGCGTCGATGCGCATCTTCATGTCGGCCAGCTTGAAAGCAATGGCCTGGAACTCGCCGATCTTGCGGCCGAATTGCTCACGCTGGCAGGCATAGTCGAGCGCATACTCGTAAGCCGCACGCGCGACGCCGAGCGCCATCGCGCCCACAACCGGACGGGTGCGTTCGAACGTCATCATCGCCGCGTGACTCGACGTGCGCTTGCCCTCGCGGGCCTTAGCGATTCGCCGCTCGAAGCGCTCGCGACCACCCAGAATCATGTTGCCGGGCAGCCGGACGTCGTCGAGGACCACCTCGGCGGTGTGTGACGCGCGAATGCCGTGCTTCTTGAACTTCTGGCCCTGCGACAGCCCCGGTGTGCCGGGCGGCACCAGAAACGTCGCTTGCCCGCGCGTGCCCAAATCGGGGTGCACCGAGGCCACGATCACATGCACATTGGCGATGCCGCCGTTGGTGGCCCACGTCTTGGTGCCGTTGAGCACCCACTCGTCGGCGCCCTCGTCGTAGCGTGCCCGGGTTCGCACGGCACCCACGTCGGATCCCGCGTTTGGCTCCGACGAACAGAATGCGGCAATCTTCGGGTCGCCGGGAGTGCCGAACATGTGCGGCAGCCACTCGCCGATCTGTTCGGGCGTGCCGCTGGCGGCCAGTGCCGCCGCGGCCAGGCCGGTACCCAGGATCGACAGGCCAATGCCCGCGTCGCCCCAGAACACCTCCTCGAAGACCGTCAGTAGGCCGAGCCCGCTGGGCTCGGCCGCCATCTCGGCGAACAACTCCGGGGTGTAGAGGCCGACCTTGGCGGCCTCCTGGATCAACGGCCACGGCGTTTCTTCGCGTTCATCCCACTCGGCGGCAGCGGGCCGGATCACTTCGGCGGCGAACTCGTGGACCCAGTCGCGCACGTGCGCGACGTCTTCGGGCACGTCGAGGCTAAAGGGCGTCTGCATGGTTGCTCTTCTCTTCTCAGGCCGCCACCGGCGGCCGGGCATGGGTCTGAATATCAGTCTCGCTGTTGTTGATCCGTCCGGCACCCCAGCACAGGGCTGCGACGACGCTCAGCGTGCAGGCCAGCACCACCAGGCAGCCCGCGGTCCACAGCCAGCCCGGCGCGCCGAGGTTGCGCTCACGTTGCAAGATCTTGGCTTCCTGCACGAAAGGCGTCGGCTTGCTCGGCGTGGCCAGTGGGGTGGAGACCGCCAGCCCTTCGGCCGGCTTGTCGATGCCCGAGTCCTGCGGCAGATAGATCGGGATGGCGGCCATCGTGCGGCCGTCCTGTACTCGCAGAAGCGTCTTCCAGCTGCCCCACACCGGGATGGGCTCGGTGGAGCGGTAATGACCCGGGCCGATGCGCTGCAAGTGGTCGACGATGATGCCGCGCTGGTTGGTCAGTCCGCCCTGCCACGACATGATCGAGACCCACTGCGGGTCGGCGCTGATCAGATCCGGCGGGTCGATCCGCATGTCGGCGGACACGGTGAGCTGTCCGGGCCTGGTCGGCTGGTTGGTCAATGTGATTGTGGCCGTGGCGTTTTCGGGCACGGTGTAGTGCAGGCCGTTGGCGGTCGCGGCGCCGATCGTCAGTACGGTCAGCGCTACGGTTCCGAGGGCGACCGCGCGGCGCGGCAACCGCCGGCCCGTCAGCACCATGCCGAGCATTCCGCCGCACATGCCGGCCAGCACGGCGACGGGCACGGCCATCGCCAGCGCCTCAGGCCACATCGACACCGGCCACGGGTAGGCGTACACGGCGTTGATCCACCACGACTCCAGCCACAGCCCCGCCGTGGCAGCGGCAAGCCCACCGATCGCGCCGAACAACAGTGGCCGTGCGAAAAGCGGTGTGAGAGCTAGCAATTCGATGACGATCGCCGGGCCGAGGTACAGCGGGAACCAACTGATCGGTGCACCGAGGATGGGACCGACCACCAGCGCCACGGCGCCGCGTATCACCACTGACAGCACTGCCGCGAGAATCGCCGCGCCGCGCCCGAAGCTGAGCCGTGCGGCCACCAGCGCCAGCGCGCCGGCCGCCGCAATCAGCATCGGCTGAAACACCAGCCGAAACTGTGGCACCCCGAAGTCGAATTCGATCTGAAACACCGACAGGCCGATGACCAGGCCGCCGAATCGGGTGTACTGGCGCATCCGCTGCCCGAAGGTGTCGTCGTCTGCGGTCGCGCCCGCAGCCTTACTCGCCTCGTATTCGAGAAGGAGAGAAGCCAGCGTCGACAGGCCGGCGCCGCCGATCATCATCAGATGCGTCGGGCCCCACAGTGTGACGTCCTGGCCGAACAGGCGGTGCCAGATGTCGTCGAGGGGAAACCCGATCAACGCGTACAGGCCGCACCCGGCGATCAGCAGCCCGCCGACCGGGGCGTACCAGTTGCGCGTGATGCGCACCGCCGCCGGCCCGGGTTTGTCATAGGGCAGCACCACGGCGAGCATGCCGCCGACGAACAACAAGAACAGGCCGATCAGGATGAAGTAGTGCGCAGGGTTGGCCAGCGGCCCCGGATCGCGGCCCTTGCCGATGTGCAGGCTCACATCCCAGATGAATCCGAACAGCGCGAAGATGATGTTCGCCGCGAACACCACGACCGGCAGCGCCACCCACGCCGGCCGGTTCAGCCGACGCGCGCACGCCTCGGCTGCGCGGTGCAGCCAGGTGATGCGCCGGGCACGGTGCAAATAGCCGATCCAGACCAGCGCCGCGGAGACCACCACAGCGGTGGCGGTCAGGCCGATCACTTGGTCAAGTGCCGCGCCGCCCCCTTCGGAGCCGGCGGCGGTGAAAGCCGTCATCGGTGCGCTCCCCATAACTCGTCGGTCGGGGCGGCGAAGCGTCCCCGCGTCGTCGAAAAGAGTAAACGTTTGTACACTCAAAGCGCAAATACGGCGCTACGGCATCTGTGCGTGGTGAAACACATGTTCACTGGTGTGACCACTGAGGCGCGAAGGTGCAGGTCTGTGCCATCCTCGGCGGAGGTCGTCAACGATTGCGGGCCCGGGCCCACCTGAGAGCAGCGAGGTGACACGCCGATGAGCACACCGGCCCAACTGATCGTGAAATGCCTAAAGAACGAAGGTGTTTCGGTAGTTTTCGGCATCCCCGGCGAAGAGAACATCCGGTTGGTGCAGGCGCTTGCCGACTCGTCGATCCGCTACGTGCTCACCCGCCATGAGCAGGGCGCAGCATTCATGGCCGAGATGTACGGCCGGGTCACGGGCCGTGCCGCGGTGGTGTCGACCACGCTGGGCCCAGGAGCGATCAACGCGCAGCTCGGCGTGGCCGATGCCAGCACCAACAGCACCCCGCTGGTCTTACTCTCCGCGCAGGTGGGCCACGACCGCGAGTACAAGGAATCCCACCAATACGTCGACTTGGTGGCGATGTTTCGTCCCATCACCCGCTGGGCCGATGCGGTCCCCACGCCGCGCGCCATCCCGGAAATGGTGCGCAAGGCGTTCAAGTTGGCCGAGACCGAGCGTCCCGCGGCGGTGTATCTGGCGGTGCCCGAACACATCGACGCGGACGACACCGACTACGACCTGTCCCCGCTGCCCCGCAACGTGGTCCGCCCCGACGCGCCTTCGCCGACCCAGGTGCAGCGCGCAGCCGCGGTGCTGCGCGACGCCAAACGCCCGATAGTGCTCGCGGGGCACGGCGCCGCGCGCGGGCAAGCCACCGCGGCGCTGATCCGGTTGGCCGACGAACTCGGGGTGCCGGTCGCGACCACCTTTCACGGAAAGGGCGTCATGCCCGACGACCATCCACACAGCATGGGTGCGATCGGGTTCATGGGCCACGACTACGCCAACTTCGGGTTCGACGCCGCCGACGCGGTCATCGCCGTGGGTTATGAGCTCCAGGAACTCGATCCGGCGCGAATCAACCCCACCGCCGACAAGGCCGTCATCCATGTGCACCGCTTCCCCGCCGAGGTCGACGCGCACTACTCGGTCGACGTCGGAATCATCGGCGACATCGGGGCCTCGTTGAACGCGCTCACCGACGAGATGGCCGGGCATCGCTACGATCGCGCCGACGCTCCGGTGGCCGGCCTGCTGGTCGACGAATTCGCCCGCGGCCAAGCGGATTGCCGTTTTCCGCTGGCGCCGCAACGCGTCGTCGCCGACACCCGGGCGGCGTTGGGCCGCGACGACGTGGTCCTCGTCGACACAGGCGCCGTCAAGATGTGGATGGCCCGGCTGTACCCCACCTACGCCAGCAACACCTGCCTGATCTCGAATGGACTGTCGGCCATGGGTTTTGCTCTTCCGGGCGCAATCGGCGTGAAGCTGGCCCGCCCGGACGCCAAGGTACTGGCCGTCGTTGGTGACGGCGCCTTCCTGATGAATTCCCAAGAAATCGAGACGGCCGTGCGCGAGCGCATTCCACTGGTCGTCCTCATCTGGGAGGACAGTGGGTACGGGCTCATCGAATGGAAGATGGACCTCGAGCTCGGCGACCACTACAACGTCAAGTTCACCAACCCGGACGTGATCGCATACGCAAAAGCGTTCGGCGCCAAGGGGTATCGGATCGGCAGCGCAGACGAGCTGCTGCCGACGCTCAAAGGTGCCCTCGACGACGACGCGGTGTCGATCATCGCCTGCCCGGTCGACTACGGCGAGAATCTACGGCTCACCGACCGGCTCGGCCAACTCGAGGAAACCCTGTAACGCGCTGCCGATCAGCGGTGCCCTTCTGCTACTGATCCGGCGGCGGTGCGGGCTCGCCGGCCGGCGCCGGCGCGGTGTCCGACGGCGCGGGTCCGTAGAGCAGATCGGCGGGAACTCCGTTGTGGAATTCGTGCCAAATCTCCCTCAGATAACTGAGCTGACCGTTCGGCTGTATCCCGTCCGGGTTTACGACGGGCGGCGTCGCGGCGACCGCATTCGGACACGACAGCACAGGCTGCGGTGTCATGGCGAGGCCCAGCGGATCACAAGGCGAGGCGGCCGCGTATCCCGGTCCGAACGATCCGGCGACGGCGAAGGCGCCCGCGATGACCCCCGGTATGACCAGTGCAGATGCTGCAGTCCGAAGCGAACTCGTCATAAGTGTGTCGCGCTTTCTTGCTGCCGGGGACCGACGGATTTGGTTGACCCTACTGCGTTGGCCGCTGCGCCGCCCCCCGACGGGCGGGATTAGCGTGGCATCGGCACGCGTTGCTTGCGCAAGATGGCCGGCGCAACCGGAGCGCCGGAACTGGACCGCCGCAACATAACCGTCGAAGAGGGTGCAGATGAAGTTCGGGATTTCCACATTCGTCAACGACGACAGCATTGACCCGGTATCGCTTGCCCGCGCCGTCGAGGAGCGCGGTTTCGCCTCGCTGGTGGTCGCCGAGCACACCCACATTCCGGCCAGCCGCGAGTCGGCCTATCCAGGCGGAGGCGAGTTGCCGTCTGTCTACTACCGGACACTGGACCCATTCGTCACGCTCGCCGCGGCGGCAGCTGTGACCTCCACCATCGAACTGTTCACCGGCGTTGCGCTGCTGATCCAGCGCGATCCCATCATCACCGCCAAGGAGGCCGCCAGCATTGACTTGATCTCCGGCGGCCGGTTCGTGTTCGGCGTCGGCGCCGGGTGGAACCTCGAAGAGATGCGCCATCACGGCACGGACCCGAAGACGCGCGGAGCATTGCTCGACGAACGCATCGAGGCGATCAAGGCGCTGTGGACCACTGAGCCCGCCGAATACCACGGCAAGTACGTCGATTTCGACGCTTCCTTCATTCGTCCGAAGCCGGTGCAGAAGCCGCACCCGCCGATCTTCATCGGAGGCGACTCCGACGCCACCGTCAAGCGGGTGGTCCGCCATGACGCGGGCTGGATATCGAACCCGCTGCCGGTGGACCGGCTCGCCAAGCGCATCGATCAGATGCGCCAGCTCGGTGGCCGCGACGTACCTCTGGCGATGTTCGGCACGCCCGTCGACCCCGGGTATTGGGCCTCCACCGACGAACTAGGGTTCGACCAGCTGGGCCTGCTGTTGCCCACCCGCCCGCACGACGAATCGCTGCGCTTGCTCGACGAATTCGCGGCACAGGTCGACCGTTACCGCCGCTGAGGGCCTGTGATAGACACAGCGCCATGTCCGCGGGCGACGGCGACCGGAGGCTGCTGACTCTGGGCCAGACATGCTGGCGCGTCGAGCGTGCGGAGCAGTTCGCGTTCATCGTGGACGCCGCCGACTACTTCCGGCACGTCAAGTCGGCGATGCTGCGGGCGCGGCACCGGATCATGCTGATCGGCTGGGACTTCGACGCCCGCACGGCTTTCGAGCGTGGCGCCAAGACATTGCCCGGCCCCAACCAGCTCGGCGCGTTCCTCTATTGGATGTTGTGGAAGCGACCGACCCTCGAGGTCTATCTCCTGAAATCCAACCTGCGCCTGCTTCCCGCCTTCGACGGCATCTGGTTCGGGCTCACCCCGGTGTCGTTCGTGAACCAAATCACCAGCAGGCGAATACATTTCGCCATTGACGGGGCCCGGCCCACCGGTGCCGTCCATCACCAGAAGATCGCTGTCGTCGACGATGCGGTGGCTTTCTGCGGCGGCATCGACCTCACGGTCGAACGATGGGACACCCGGGCGCACGAGCACGCAAACAGCGGCCGCCGGACGGTCGGACGTACTTATGGACCGCGACATGAGGTCGGCGCGGCGGTCGACGGTGCCGCGGCGCGGGCGCTCGGTGAGCTGGCCCGGAACCGCTGGCACGCCGCAACGGAGCAGGCCTTGGCGCCAGTGGAACCCAAACACGTCGCCTGGCCCACGAAGCTGACACCCATCCTGCGCGGCGTCGACGTCGGGATCGCGCGCACGCTGCCGGAACTCGACGGGCGCCCAGAGGTGCGGGAGGTAGAGACACTCAACCTCGAGGCCATCGCGGCAGCCCGCCACACCATCTATCTGGAGAACCAGTACCTGGCTGCCCGGCGCATCGTGGATGCGTTGGCCGCTCGTCTGAAAGAAGACGACGGCCCGGAGATCGTCATCGTCCTGCCCCGAAGAGGCAACAATCCCCTCGAGCGGGAAACGATGGACGGCGCGCGCCATCGACTCATTCAGGTGCTGTGGGACGCCGACGACCATCGCCGCTTGGGCATCTACTGGCCGGTGACAGACGGCGGCGCCCCGATCTACGTGCATTCCAAGGTGCTGGTGGTCGACGATCGGCTGCTGCGCATCGGGTCGTCCAACTTCAACAACCGGTCCATGGGCTTCGACAGCGAATGCGATGTGGCCATCGAGGCCCACCCGCACGCAGCCGAGCATGCCGACGTGCGCCGCCAGATCACCCGGGTGCGTGACGAGCTGTTGTCCGAACACCTGGCGACGACCATTGACGAATTCACCAGCGCGGCAGAGGAATTCGGGTCGTTGCTCAAGGCGATCGAGACGCTTCGCGGAGAGGGTCGAACGTTGCGGCCGTTCACCAAGCGCACCGTGGCCGGGGAAGCGAGCCCGCTGGCCGAAAACGAGCTGATGGACCCCGACCACGTACCGCGCTCGCTGACCAGAAGCGTGCAACGGTTCATCGCCGGGCTGCGGAGCAGCTGACTGGTCACCGGCGGACGGTCTGGGCGTCGAATCGCGTCTGAGGGGGTATGTCGGGCCAGACCCTCACGGGCAGACCTAGGCAGCATGGAGGCGCCATGGCATTGGAAGCGGGAACACACGAACAGGGTCCCGAGGCGTTCTCGGCGTCGAAGCTGGCGCGCAAGATCACCGGGCCGCTTCTTTTCCTGTTCATCCTCGGCGATGTCCTGGGCGCCGGCATCTACGCGTTGATCGGTGTGCTGGCGCAAAAGGTCAACGGCGTCGTGTGGGCCCCACTCGTCTTGGCACTTCTGCTCGCTCTGCTCACCGCCGGCTCGTATGCCGAACTCGTGACGAAATACCCGCGGGCAGGCGGCGCCGCAGTCTTCGCTGAGCGCGCTTTCAAGGTGCCGATCGTCTCGTTTCTGGTCGGCTTCTGCATGCTCGCGGCGGGGGTGACCAGTGCAGCGGGCCTTTCGCTGGCCTTCTCCGGCGAGTATCTAGCCACTTTCATCCACGTGCCGGCAATACCGGCCGCAGTCGTGTTCCTGGCGCTGGTTGGTTGTCTGAACGCCAGAGGGATCAGCGAATCCGTCAAGTCGAACGCGCTGATGACCGTCGTCGAATTCAGCGGTCTGCTCATCGTTGTCGCGGTCGCGGCCGTCATGCTCGGTGCAGGCGACGGCGACCTGACTCGGGCGGTGCAGTTGCCGCACGGAGCCAACCCGGCGGTTGCGATTCTCGGGGCCGCGATCGTTGCCTACTACTCGTTCGTCGGCTTCGAGACGTCAGCCAACGTCGTCGAAGAGATCCGCGACCCCAGCAGGGTGTATCCCCGGGCCTTGTTCGCGGCGCTCATCACCGCCGGGGTGGTCTACGTACTCGTGGGGCTCGCAAGCGTCATCGCGTTGCCGCCCGGTGAGCTCGCCGGGTCGTCGGGTCCGTTGCTGGCTGTCGTCGAGAAGTCTGGAGTGGCGATTCCAAGCTGGTTTTTCAGCCTCATCGCATTGATCGCGGTCGCCAACGGAGCGCTGTTGACGATGATCATGTCCAGTCGGCTGACCTACGGCATGGCCGAGCAAGGCCTGATGCCCGGAATCCTCGGCAAGGTGCTGCCGAAGCGGCGCACACCCTGGGCCGCGATCGTGACGACGACCGTGGCCGCCATGCTTCTGAGCTTGGTCGGCAACCTGGCAACCCTCGCCGAAACGGTGGTGCTGTTCTTGCTCTTCGTCTTCATCTCGACGAACCTTGCGGTGCTGGTGCTGCGGCGTGACACCGTCGAGCACGACCACTTCCGCGTGTGGACGGTGGTGCCGATTCTGGGTGTCGCATCGTGTGTGCTTCTGCTCACCCAGCAGAGCGCCAAGGTGTGGGGGTTCGCCGCCATCCTGCTTGCAGCGGGTGCGTTGCTTCACATCGTCGCCGGAAAAGTGAGCGATGGGGTCCGGAAAACCGCCGGCTGATGGCGGTACCGCTGGTATCGGCAACCTTGGTCGTGGGTAGTCTGCCCATGAGGGCAGTCACGCATGTGCGCCCGGAGGGAGACGTTCACCGATGAACGGCAACATGACCGCGACAGAGACGCCGCTACGCCCACCTCACGAGGATCTTCGCCTCGGACAGACGCCGTTGCCTCCGGAGCAGGACCCCTTCTACCAGCCGCCGAGCGGCTACCAGCACGTCGAACCGGGGACACTGCTGCGTTCGCGCGATGTCGAGCTCGGGTTCCTCGGTGTCATCCCGCAGGGGTTCACCGCGACACAGCTGCTCTACCGCAGCACCAACCTGCACGGCGAACCTGAAGTGGCGGTCACCACCGTGCTGGTCCCGCAGCAGCGCGACCCGGACGCGGGATGTCCGGTGCTGTCGTATCAGTGCGCGATCGACGCCGTGGCGTCGCGCTGCTTCCCGTCGTACGCGCTGCGCCACCGTGCGCGGCCCGTCGGCGCATTCGTCCAGTCGGAATTCCTGCTGATCGCCGCCGCTCTGGCCGAAGGGTGGGCGGTGTCGGTGCCCGACCATGAGGGGTGCCACGGGATGTGGGGGGCGCCGCGCGAACCGGGATACCGGATCCTCGACGGCCTGCGCGCTGCGCTGGACTGCGAGCGCCTCGGTCTGTCGTCGACGTCGCCGATCGGTCTGTGGGGCTATTCCGGTGGCGGTCTGGCGTCCGCGTGGGCCGCTGAGCTCCTCGCCGACTACGCCCCCGAACTCAACGTCGTCGGGGCGGTGCTGGGATCGCCGGTGGCCGACCCCGGCAGCGTGGCACGCCGGCTCAACCAGTCCTTCTTCGCCGGGCTGGCGGCGCTGATGATCTCAGCGCTCACCGACGTCTTCCCGGGCGCCCGGCGAGTGGTCGACGAGCACGCCACCGACGAGGGCAAACAATTGCTCGACGAACTGCGCACGATGACCACGGGTGGTGCCGTGTGGCGGCTGCGCCACACCGACATCGGTTCGTATGTCGACATGACCGCCGACGAGCTTTGGGATCTTCCCGAGGTCCGCCACATCTTCGAGGAAACCCGGCTGGGGAAGTCGGTGCCGAAGCCGCCCGTGCTCGTAGTGCAGGCCGTGCACGACCGCATCATCAGCGTCGACGACGTCGACCGCCTGGTCGACACCTATGTGCGGGACGGGGCAGCGGTGGTGTACCACCGCGACCGGTTCTGTGGACATCTGCTGCTGCACCCGATGTCGACGCCGATGGCGCTGCGCTGGCTGCGCGACCGGTTCACCGGACGACCGCTCAGTGAGCACCGCACCCGCACGGTGTGGCCGACGCTGCTCAATCCGTCGACCTACATCGGCATGGCGAAACTCGGTGTCATCACCGCGAAGGTGATCTTGGGTCGGCGCGTGGAACGGCGATCGGTCTCCGAGAGCTGAGCGGCGGTTACTTGCCGTTGCGCTCGCGGTGCTTGCAACCCGGCCAGCAGCACGGCCGGCGTTTGCCTTCCTCCAACTCTTCTTGAGTCCGGCGGATGCGGCGCTGGCGCGTCTTCTCCTGCTTGGCGTCCTCGACCCAGCAGATGAACTCGTTGCGGGCCAGTGGAGTGATGTCCTTCCAGGCGGCGAGGGCTGTGGCGTTGGCCGTCAAAGCTTCGCGCAGGTCGGCGGGCAGCTTGTGCACCACGCCACCAGGTACTTGTTGGCTGCTCACGACGACAGGCTAACCGGCGACCGGCCGGCGCTGCGGCACTGGCACAATCACCGCATGGTCGAGCGTTGGACCAAAGAGCGCCGTCTGGAGCACACTCGTTCGCTGCTGCTCGACTCCGCCGAAGATGTGTTTGCCGAAAAAGGTTACGCACCAGCGACTCTCGACGACATCGCCTACGCTGCCGGGTACACCAAGGGCGCCATCTACAAGCACTTCGCCACCAAGGAGGACCTCTTCCTGGCGGTGAGCGACCGGTATTGGCGACGCTACTTCGACAATTTCGCCGAGGTCATATCGGCGGCGAAGCAGCTCGGGGCGCGTGAGCTCGACGACATCGCCGCGAGGTGGCGTCAGCTGAGCCGTGACCGCGGAGCCGAACACGCCGCGCTGGGACACGAATTCACTCTCTATCTGCTGCGCAATCCCGAGGCGCGGGACAGGGTGGCGGCCAAGCGGTCAGAGGTCGTCGAGGCGCTGACCGAGTACATCGTCGAGGGCATCGACCGGCTGGGCGGAACGCTGCTGATTCCGGCGTCGACGTTCGCCCAGGTACTGATCGCCACCAGCGACTCCGTCGTCTTGGGCAGCGAGCTCGACGACATCGACCTCTATCGGCCTGCCGTACAGATGTACGTGTCGGTGATCAAGCTTCCATGAGCGCAGCGGTGACGATCGCCTACGACAGCGCACTGCGCGACCGCATCGCATCGCATCTGGCACGTCATGAGCGTCGAACCGTGACGGACCCCAGCAAGCGGCGGGCGGCGGTGGCGGTGGTGCTCGTCGACTCCGATGTGGGCGAGGACCGGGTCGATCCCGCGCCGGTGGACGACTGGATCGCCGGGCGGCCGATGGAACCGAGCTTGGACGGCCGCATGGTCGACGTGTCAGGTGGTGCTGCTTTTCTGTTGTGTCGCAGGACATCTCGGCTCTCGTCTCATGCCGCCCAGTGGGCGCTGCCCGGTGGTCGCCTCGATCCGGGCGAAACTGTGGTCGACGCGGCGTTGCGGGAACTGGACGAAGAGGTAGGGGTGACGTTGCCCCGGTCGGCTGTGCTCGGACTGCTCGACGATTACCCGACGCGCTCCGGTTACGTCATCACCCCGGTGGTGATCTGGGGCGGCGGGCGGCTCGAGCTCCACCCGGCGCCCGACGAGGTGGTTGCGGTGTACCGCGTCGGGCTGCACCAACTTCAGCGCGACGATTCGCCACGGTTCATCACGATTCCGCAGAGCCCGCGCCCGGTCGTGCAGATTCCGTTGGGAAACGACCTCATTCACGCGCCGACGGGTGCGGTGTTGCTGCAATTTCGGTGGTTGTGTCTGGAAGGTCGGCACGACCGCGTCGACGAACTCGAGCAGCCCGTGTTCGCCTGGAAGTAGCGACCGGTCTGCAACTGGCTCATAAGGTGGACCGATGGCTGGCGGGGAACAACGCGCGGGCATCGACCTGACGAACCTGGATCAACCGCTGAGTCCCGATGCCGGGGCGACCAAGCGCGACCTCGTCGACTATCTGGATGCGGTGGCCGACCGGATGTTGCCTGTGCTGGCCGACCGGCCGCTGACCGTGCTGAGGGTGCTGCGCGGTCGCGCGCCGTTCATGCAGAAGAACGTGCCCAAGTACACCCCCGAGTGGCTGCGCACAGTGTCGATGTGGGCCGAGGCGTCTCATCGGGAAGTCCGCTACCCGGTCTGCGACGACAAACGAACGCTGTTGTGGCTGGCCAACCAGCGCGCGGTCGAATACCACCCGACACTCGGGTTGGCCGACAACATCTACCGCCCGACGCATCTGGTGCTCGACATCGATCCGCCGGCTGGCGCGGACTTCGCCGCCGCGGTCGCGGCCGCCCAGCTGGTGCAGCAGGCGCTCACGGACTGCGGCCTCGCCGGTGCGGTGAAGACCAGTGGCGCCAAGGGAATTCACGTGTTCGTGCCTGTGGACGACAGCGCTGCCGTCGACGACGTCGCGGCGGCCACCCGCGCCCTCGCGGCCCGTGCCGAAGCGCTCGATCCGTCCACTGCGACAACGGCTTTCATTGTGGAGGACCGTGCAGGCAAAGTGTTCATCGACTCCACGCGTGCCGGTGGTGCGACGGTCGTCGCCGCCTACAGTCCACGCCTGCGGCCAGGTATCCCGGTGTCGTTCCCGGTCGCCTGGTCGCAGCTGAGCCAAATCAGGCCCACCGACTTCACACTTCATACCGCCGTTGGCGCGCTTTCCGGTCGCGACCCGTGGGCGGAGGCGATGCCCGCCCCGCAGCGCCTGCCATCCGATCTCATCGAGCAGGGGCGCACCATTCCGGTGGCCCGGGTGGCCGCCATGCATGAAGGCAAACGGCGCGCCCGGGCACGGCGGGCCGGCGGCAGTTGATCAGGCGGGGATCCGCTGGGGGTGTCGAGTCAGAAACAGCAGCGCCGCCGCCGCGACGGCCGCACTGACCACCATGGCGACCGCCATCGGAATCGCGGTGTGGGCGCCGCCGATTCCGACCAGAGGCGCCACCACCGCCGCGCATCCAAACTGTAAGGCCCCCAACACAGCTGAGCCGGAACCCGCCGCGTGGCGCACCTCATCGAGCGCGAGCGACGTCGCGTTGGCCACCACCAGTCCCAAGCTCGCCACTGTGCACCACAGCAATGCCAGCGTGGCCCACAGCACCGGCCCGACGACCGCGTCGACCAGAAGCAGGACCGAGAATAGTGCGAGTAGCCCGACACCGATGTGCAGCAACCGGCGCTGGCCGAACCGGCTGACGATCCGCGCGTTGACCGCATTCATGACCACCAGGCCCACCGCGTTGGAGGCGAAGGCGAACGAGTAGCCGACGACGGGCAGGCCGAGCACGTTCTGTAGCACGAACGGCGACGCCGAGATGTAGGCGAACATCACCGTGAAGCCGAACGCGAATGTCATTGTATAGCCGACGTATCGGCGGTTGGTCAGCACCGAGCGGGCGTCGCGCAACATCGCCAGCGGGCCGCCGGTGCTCCGGCGCTCCGGCGGATGCGTCTCGGTGAGTACGACGCTCACGCCGGCGAACATCAGGACGGCCAGGCCGGTGAGGATCCAAAACACACCGCGCCAGCCGATCAGGTCCATAAGCGATCCACCGATCAGCGGTGCGATTACCGGTGCGGCTCCGTTGATGATCATCATGAGACTGAACACCCGCGCGGCTGCGGCACCGCGCGCCCGATCCGCCACGACCGCCCGGCTGAGCACTACGCCGGCCGCACCGCTGAAGCCCTGCAAGAAGCGAAAAGCGGTCAGGAATGCGATGTTAGGCGCGAGCGCACACGCCGCGCTTGCCAGCACGCAGACTGCGGTGCCGGCCAGCATGAGCGGGCGCCGGCCGAAGCGATCCGACAGCGGGCCGATGAAAAGCTGCCCAAGGGCCAGACCGACCATAAACGTGGTCAGGGTCAACTGAATCGCCGACGCAGTGGTTCCGAACTGCTTGGCCATCACGGGAAAGGCCGGCAGGTACATGTCGATGGACAACGGTGCGACGGCAGTCAGTAAGGCAAGCACGCCAAGCCAACTCAGCGGCACGGCGGGCGACCGCTTGTCTTCCTTGTCTGTCTTGTCGACGGCAATGGAGCTCATAGGGATCCTGACAACGTAGATTTACATATGAAGTTATATGTATTGTAGGTGATGTGCCGAGTGTCCGAAAAGCGGTCCCCGTTCAGGCTGCTCGCGAAGTGGCGGCGGCTGTGCGAACGGTCGTGTGGTCGCTGCGCCGTTTCGGCGAACGACAGGTCGGGCTCGAGCCGTTGCCTCAGTCGGAATTCGAGGTCATCCGCACGGTGGCGGACCATCCAGGAATCACCATTTCAGACGTTGCTCGCATGCTCGGCCTGCAGCAGAGCAACGTGAGCACCACGGTGCGGCGGCTCGTCGAGCGCGGCTTGATCGACCGCACCGCCGATACGCGTGACCGCCGTTCGGCCCGGTTGCGGCTCACCGCAAAAGCGGTGCGGCACAAGCGGATGATCGAAGACGCGTGGGTCGCCGATATCCGCGCGCAGCTGGCCCAGATGACCGACGAGGAAGCCGCGTTACTGGTCGACGCAGCGCCGTTGTTCAAGCGGCTCGCGTCGATGTCGCAGCCCTGACGCGCGTCTTGTGGCTCAGCCGTCTTCGGCTTCGCCGACGCCCTCTGGTGGGGGAGTGGAATAGGCGGGGGACGCCGATGGCGGCTGTTGGGAGCTTTGCTCCGTTTGGTCGACGGACGTGGCTTGGGGAGGTTGATCGTCCTGGCTGGGCTGTTCCGCGGTGGTCATGTGTTCTCCGTTCGATGGTCTCCGCGTCGCCTACCCGGATCGTCGGCGCGGAAAACGCATGCCGTCGGCGCGCGCCCGCAGTGGCGACAGCAGGGCTTGGAGGCCGTATTCGAAAACGGCGTCATAGTCGGTCGGCGACCTGAGTGCCTCGACCAGCGACTGGTCGGGCCAGTCGGATGGCCACAGCGACGGGTCCTCTTCCTCGTGGGCGGGACGGCGGATCGTCGAGAACTGCATCAGCGCCGACGAAATCACGTGCACCTGCACCGCTCGCAACACCAGCGCGGCATCGGCTCCGTGGACGCCGAGTTCGGCCAGCTGGGCCGCCAGCGTCTTCTGGATCGGCAGGAACAGCAGCGGAGTGCGATCACGCTCGTGTGCGATCGCAAGCAGATGCTGCCGTTCGATCAATGCCCTCCGCTGCGAGCGGGCAAGGGACGCAATTCTTTCCACCGGTGTATCGCCATCGACGGCGAGGTCCGCCATTTCACTCAGCAGCCGGTCGACCAGCCTGTCGAACAATGTGTCGCGGCCTCCGACATGCCAGTAGATCGAGGTGACCGCGACGCCGAGTTGTTCGGCGAGCGCGCGCATCGTGAACGCCTCGACCCCTTCCCGCTCGATCAGTCGCGCCGCGGCATCGAGGATCATCTCTGCGCTGATGACCTCCTGCGGGCGTGAGGTTTTGGCGCTGTTACGGATCCTGCGCTGCCGAACCGCCATGTGTCTCACCCCCTGTGATGCGTTGTGCCTCGGGCACCTTCCGGTGGCGATTTCGGTGCGCAAACGTGCGCTGAGCGCCGTTTTGCGCACCGAAATCGCTCAGTCAGCGCTCTGTAACGGTGTTACAGTGAGCCACTGTAGCGGCTGGCACGGCATGTGTAGGGAGCAATCGTGTTCGACCTCAAAATCACTGGTGGCACCGTGGTGGACGGCACGGGTGCGGCGCGGTTCGGCGCCGACGTGGGCGTCAAGGGCGGCAAGATCGTCGAGGTTCGCCGCCGCGGACCGGCCGATCCGCCGCTGGAGGGTGAGGCGGCCGAGACCATCGACGCGACCGGAAAGATCGTCGCGCCCGGCTTCGTCGACATCCACACCCACTACGACGGCCAGGTCAGCTGGGACGATCTTCTCGAGCCGTCGAGCACCCACGGGGTCACCACCGTTGTCGCCGGTAACTGCGGTGTGGGCTTTGCGCCGGTTCGGCCCGGCACCGAGGAATGGCTCATCGAACTCATGGAAGGTGTCGAGGACATCCCGGGATCGGCGCTGTCCGAAGGGATTACGTGGGGCTGGGAAAGCTACGCGGAGTACCTCGACGTGATCGGCAGCCGCAAGCTCGCCATCGACATCGGAAGCCAGATCGCGCACGGCACCGTTCGCGCCTACGCGATGGGCGAGCGGGGCGCCCGCAATGAGCCGGCCACTCCGGAGGACATCGCGACGATGAGCCGGCTGGTGCAAGAGGCGGTGGAGGCCGGAGCGCTGGGGTTTTCGTCGTCGCGCACGCTCGCTCACCGCGCGATGGACGGGGAACCCGTGCCCGGGACGTTCGCGGCCGAGGACGAGCTGTTTGCTCTCGGCCGAGCGATGGCAGCAGGCGGCGGAGCGGTGTTCGAACTGGCGCCGCAGGGCGCGGCCGGGGAGGACATCATCGCGCCGAAGAAGGAACTCGAATGGATGCAGCGGCTCGGCGCTGAGATCGACTGCGCGTTGAGCTTCGCGCTGACCCAAGTGGACGCCGACCCCAACCTCTGGCGTGAGCAGCTCGACATCTCGGCCGCGGCACACGAGAAAGGCAGCCGCTTGCACCCGCAGGTCGCGGCGCGCCCCTTCGGGATGCTGCTGGGCTTTCCCGGTCATCACGCCTTCACCCACCGCCCGACGTATCGTCGGCTGAAGGCCCAATGCAGCCGTGAGGAACTCGCCGCCCGGCTCGCCGAGCCGGCCGTGCGCGCGGCGATCCTCGCGGAAGACGATCTGCCGGCCGATCCAAATGTGTTGTTCGACGGCATGTTTGCGTTCGCGCAGCATTCGGTGGAAAGGCTGTACGCGATCGGCGAGCCGCCCGATTACGAGCCGACACCAGACCGTACCGTCGCTGCGATCGCTCGGGAGCGCGGCGAGGATCCGCTGACGACGATGTACGACTTGATGTTGGAGAACAATGCCGGCGCGATGCTGCTGCTGCCGCTCTACAACTATGCGGAGGGCAACCACGACGCAATCCGCGAAATGCTCACCCATCCCGCCGGTGTCTGCGGGCTGTCCGACGGCGGCGCTCACTGCAGCATGATCTGTGACGCCTCGTATCCGACGTTTCTACTGACGCATTGGGCGCGCGACCGTCGGCGCGGCGACAAGCTGCCGCTGGAGTACGTGATCCGCAAGCAATCTCATGACACCGCGCAATTGTTCGGTCTCACCGACCGCGGAGTGATCGCGACCGGAAAGAAGGCCGACCTCAACGTGATCGACATGGACGCGCTGACCCTTCACGCGCCGCGGATGGCCTACGACCTGCCCGCCGGTGGTCACCGGCTCGTCCAGGGCGCTTCCGGTTACACCGCAACGATTGTCAGCGGTGCGGTGACGCGGCGCGACGGCGTCGACACCGGTGCGCGGCCCGGTCGGCTGGTGCGCGGCGCGCGCTGACGCAGCACTCTAAGCGTGCAGCTTCGCCAGCAATTCGTGACAGCGCTGTGCCCGCTCGGAGTCTTGAGCCATGACTTCTTCGAAGAAGGACGCCACGTCGTCCAGCCCCGCGTTCTTCGCGTCGCGCACGTACTGGCCGTAGTCGTGGCCGGCCTTCAGCGAGTGGTATTGAACGGAAATCAGATCGAAACTGACGTCGTCGAAACCGGTTTCTCCCGTAGCCACAATTCCTCCTGAGCAATTAGTCGTCACCTATAGGTCAGCGGCTACCCGGCAGCGCCGGCCATAAACGACGGAACCGGATCGCGTCGTTTCGCCGCCGACGCCGGCGGGTATCAACCGCGGCAGGGTCGTCGCGAATCGAGGGGCCGGGTTTCTGGCCGGATTATGAAGTAACCGCGGGGCAATCACAAACGTCAGGAGGCGCGCATGCGCGCGATGGTCTACCGCGGGCCGTACAAGGTGCGCGTTGTCGAGAAGGACGTGCCGCCGATCGAGCACCCCAACGACGCGATCGTGCGCGTCACCCTTGCCGCGATCTGCGGATCTGACCTGCACCTCTATCACGGCATGATGCCCGACACGCGGGTCGGCATGACATTCGGGCACGAATTCATCGGTGTGGTCGAACAGGTCGGTCCGTCCGTGCAGAACCTCAAGCCCGGCGATCGTGTCATGGTGCCGTTCAACATCTACTGCGGGTCTTGTTACTTCTGCGTACGCGGCCTGTACTCCAACTGTCACAACGTGAACCCGAACGCCACCGCTGTCGGTGGCATCTACGGCTACTCGCACACCTGTGGCGGTTATGACGGCGGGCAGGCGGAATACGTGCGCGTCCCGTTCGCCGACGTGGGGCCGTCTGTGATCCCGGACTGGCTGGCCGACGAGGACGCGTTGATGTGTACCGATGCGCTCGCGACCGGCTACTTCGGCGCGCAATTGGGCGACATCGTCGAGGGCGACACGGTCGTGGTTTTCGGTGCTGGGCGGTCGGGCTGTACGCCGCGAAGTCGAGCTGGTTGATGGGCGCCGGCCGAGTCATCGTGATCGACCACCTGGAATACCGGCTGGAGAAGGCGCGACAGTTCGCCCAAGCGGAGACCATCAATTTCGCCGACTGTGCCGACATCGTCGTCGAGATGAAGAAGCAAACCGACCATCTGGGCGCCGACGTGGCGATCGACGCCGTCGGCGCGGAAGCCGACGGCAACTTCCTGCAGCACGTGCTGGCAGCCAAGTTGAAGGTGCAGGGCGGCTCACCGATTGCGCTGAATTGGGCGATCGATTCTGTGCGCAAAGGTGGAACGGTGTCGGTGATGGGCGCATATGGCCCCATCTTCAGTGCCGTGAAGTTCGGTGACGCCATGAACAAGGGCCTGACATTGCGGACGAACCAGTGTCCGGTGAAGCGTCAGTGGCCGCGGCTTCTCTCGCATATCAGAAACGGCTATCTGAAGCCGAATGACATTGTCACACACCGTATTCCGCTCGAGCACATTGCGGAGGGCTACCACATCTTCTCCGCCAAGCTCGACGGCTGCATCAAGCCGGTCATCACCACCAACGCAGCTTGAGAAGGGACACCCGCCATGGCCTATACCGCAGAAGGGCCCCCGCGGCCCAACAGCGACGATTTGCGTGCACGGATCCCGGGGTGGGGCGTAGACCTGGACCCCAGCGATCGACCGTCGGTGCCGAAACTCAGATACGACCCGTCAGCGACCGGAGCGCATTGGGACTTTCCCGAACGCCAGCCCGAGAAGTGGCCACGGGAACGCTCGAACGAGCACAAGTTCCTCACCCCCGTCTTCGGTACGTCTACGCCGCCGACCGGCCTTTCCGGCAAGATTCGGCGTGTTGCTTACAAAATACAGCGAGGCCCGTGCGGCGCACTGGTTGCTGCTGATCGCCGCAGACCGGGTGAATTCCGTTGAGGCTCAACTTGTTTCGCTACTGACCGGCCACCCTGACAACCCGATCACGGAAACGGGTGTCAAGAGCGAGTTCACCCATCACGGGCTCACGTCGCGGTTCGGAACCAACCGGGTGGACCGCAACCACATGTGGATAGACCCGATCCTGATCGGCGGGCCGTACATCCTCGCGGCGGTGGGGGCCGGCGCGGCACTACGGCGGATACGTCGACTCCGCCGCAGCCACTAGCCCCTAGAGGATGTCGACGATCTGGTTCTTCAAATCCTCGGCCGCAGTTCCGAAGACCGCTTGCACGCTGCTCCCCACCTCCACCACCCCGGCCGCTCCGAGACTGCGCAAGCGGGCACGGTCCACCTTGGTCGGGTCGCAGACCTCCATCCGCAGCCGGGTGATGCAGGCGTCGACGTTCACCACGTTCTCGCGGCCGCCGAACGCGGCAATGACCTGCTCGGCCGTGCTGGGGGGCGTGGCGTTCACCGACGTCGCCGAGTCGCGGCCCTCGCTGAGGTTCGCGTCTTGCTCGGCCTGGAACTCGGCGTCGGGCTCGCACCCCGGAGTCCGCAAGTTCCACTTCGTGATCGCGAACCGAAACAGAGCGTAGTAGACGGCGGTGAACACCACGCCAACGACGACGAGCACCGGGATGTTCTTCGCGGCCGGCGCCGTGCCGTAGAGCAACAGGTCGATCAAACCCGCCGAGAACGAGAAACCGAGATGAATGTCGAGCAGGTACGCGACGGCCAGCGACACTCCGGTGAGAACGGCGTGGATGAGATAGAGCGGGAACGCGACGAACATGAACGCGAACTCCAGCGGCTCCGTCACCCCGGTGAGGAATGCGGTGAGCGCCGCCGCGGACAGGATGCCGACGGCAACCTTGCGCCGGCGTTTGTCGGCGACGTGGATCATGGCCAGGGCGGCGCCGGGCAGCCCGAACATCAGCACCGGATAGAAGCCCGAGGTCAATATCCCGGCGGTCGGGTCGCCGGCAGCGAACCTGGTGAGTTCGCCGGTGGCGACAGTTCCGTCGTGCGGATAGCTGCCGTAGATGAACCAGACGTACGAGTTCAGGATGTGGTGCAGGCCGAACGGGATCAACATCCGGTTGGCGAACCCGTAGACGAATGCGCCCAGCGCGCCCGAGCCGCCGATGAACGCCCCGAGGCCTTTGAGCCCGGCGTCGAACAGCGGGTAGAAGTAGCTCATCGCGAACGCGATCACCAGGCTTGCCAGCGACACCACGATCGGCACGAACCGGCGCCCGCCGAAGAACCCGAGATATGACGGCAGCGCGATCGTGTGATAGCGGTCGAACAGCGCGGCCGTCAGCAGCCCGACCACGATGCCGCCGAAGACGCTGTAGTTGATCTGAGCCTGTTCGCCTGCCTTGTCGAGAACGCCGGCGAGCACGATCGGCGACATGGTCTTGAACACGGCCTGCATCACCAGGTAGCCGACGACGGCGGCCAGCGCGGTCGACCCGTCGGCCTTCCGTGCGAAGCCAATTGCGACGCCGACCGCGAAAAGCAGCGGCAGATTGGTGAACAGGGCCCCGCCGGCGGCGCTCATCGCACTGAAAAACGATCCGATCACTGGGGAATGGATCCGGCCGAGCAGATCGTCCTGGCCGAGCCGCAGCAGGATACCGGCCGCGGGCAGAACGGCGATCGGCAACATCAAGCTCTTGCCCAGCCGCTGCAACTGCGCGAACCCGGGCACCCGAAGACCCGACTTCGCCGGTGGCTCTTGCGCTTTGGTCATGTCGCTCATCATCTGCACCTTCCCGCGCACGGCTGTCAGCCCGGCACAGCTCAGCGGAAGCTTAGACCAGGAGTTCTCGAGGTCCTGCCGGCTTCCGGCACGGTGCACGTCGGCGACTATCTATCCTCCTGATGTGACTGAGACGGCCGTCGCCGCGCCCATCGGGGGCCGCGTGGTTGCGCTTGCCGACGTGCCGGATCCGGTCTTCTCAGCAGGAATGGTGGGCTACGGCGTTGCCATCGACCCGCCCCGAAGGATCATCCACGCAGTAGCACCGGTGGCCGGAAAGATCGTGAAGCTGCTGCCGCACGCCTTCGTCGTGGTGACGGCCGATGCAGGAGGCATCCTCGTCCATCTCGGCCTCGACACGGTCCGGTTGAACGGCGAGGGTTTCACCGTGCATGTGAGGCAGGGCGACGACGTCGCGGCGGGCCAGCTCGTCGCCACTTACGACGTGCCGGCGGTGCGATCCAAGGGGCTCAATCCCGTGGTGCCTGTGGTGGTGATGGATGAACGCGAGTCCGGCAACGTCATCCCTGCCGTTTCGGCCGGTACTGAAATCACAGCCGGCGCAGCACTTTTCACAGCGGTGAAATAGATGGAAGCTCGTCGCTGGTGTCGCGCAGCAGGATCAAGACACTCACCACCCGTCAGCGCGATGTGGCCGGCGACCATACTTCAGCACCACCCGCACGCGACCGCGTTGCCGAACAAGGCTGCCGCACAACGGCTTCGGCGTGCCGGCTACTACCGCGAGGCATACCGCGCGAAGCCGTCCTGGCAAGGGTTGTGACACGCGGCATGTTGATCACCGCTGACACCGTGCTGACCGGCTGGAGTTTGTTGCGGCCCGGGTGGATCGAGGTCGACGGCGGCACAGTGGCTGCGCTCGGTGCCGGGGCGCCGCCGCGACCTGCCGACCGTGACCTGGGCGCAGTCACGGTGGTGCCCGGGTTCGTCGACACCCACGTGCATGGCGGCGGCGGCGCGCACTTTTCCGCCGCATCGCCTGCCGGCACCGCCGTCGCCGCGCAACTGCACCGCCGGCACGGCACCACGACGCTGGTGGCCTCGCTTGTCACTGCGGGTCCGGCACAGCTGCTTCGCCAGGTCGAGGCGCTGGCCGAGGACGTCCGGCAAGGCACGATCGCCGGGATCCACCTGGAAGGCCCATGGCTGGCCGCCGAGCGGTGCGGTGCCCACGAGCCGTCCCTGATCCGCGACCCGGACCCACGCGAACTCGATCGGCTACTCGCCGCGGGTGACGGGACGATCAGGATGATCACCCTGGCGCCGGAGCGACCCGGTGCGCTGGCGGCGATCCGTCGCATCGTCGACGCCGGCGTCGTCGCCGCGGTCGGGCACACCGAGGCGACTTACGAACAGACGCGGGCGGCGATCGACGCGGGCGCGACGGTGGGGACACATCTGTTCAACGCGATGCGCCCGATCAACCATCGAGAGCCCGGGCCTGTGATTGCGCTGCTCGAAGATGCCCGTGTGACAGTCGAATTGATCACCGACGGTGTGCACATCGACCCTGCCTTGTACCGGCATGTGTTCCGAAGCGCCGGCCCCGACCGGGTGTCGTTGGTCACCGACGCGATCGCCGCGGCCGGAATGCCCGACGGCGCTTACCGACTCGGGCCGGTGGCGGTGGACGTCGTGGACGGCGTGGCCCGAGTCGCGGGCACCCACACCATCGCCGGCGGCACTGCCACCATGGACCAGGTGTTCAGATTCGCGGTGGCGCACAGCGGATTACCCCGTGACGAGGCGTTGATGTCAGCGGTGCGGCAGGCCTCGGTCAACCCCGCTCGCGCACTGGGCCTGCCGTGCACCGGGTTGGCGGTCGGAGCGAGCGCCGACCTGGTGGTGCTCGGCCCAGAGATGGACATCGACGGCGTCATGCGCCAGGGCCGAATGTTGGCTTAAGCCACGGCGCGCGCCCGGAAGCGTGGATCAACCCCACACTCGGCACGCCACTACTCGTCAGTGAGCAGAAACTCGACCAGCACCCGGCTCATCGACGGAATCGCCTCGCGCGCAATCACTTCGTAGCCGTGGGTGCTCAGCGTCGGCAGGCTCAGCAACCCTGCGCGCGGCGTGATGCCTTGGGCTTTCGCGTGCGATGCGTCGGACTCGAACGCACCCAGGGTGGCGGCCTGGGGTGACAAGCCCAATTCCCCGGCAATGTCCATCAATCGGTCAGCGACGTCCTTGTCGTAGACACAGAGCGCATCGCCGTACGCGACGATCGGGCCGCCGCCGACGCTGGTGGTGTATTCGGCTTCCGTCGGGCCTACCTCCAGCGCCAGCGTGAGGTCGCCGGGAAGGGTCCGACTCGCGTAGGAGCCACCCACGCCGCCGATTTCTTCGTTGGTTGTGAACACAAGGTAGGCATCGCGTTTCGGGCGCTGTCCGCGTTGCCGGATCATCTGCGCCACCTGCAGCAGTGCCGTTATCGCCGCCCGGTCGTCCATGAAATAGCAACCGAGGTAATCGCCGACCTCCACCAACGTGCGCTTGCTTCGATCCACGCACACCCTGGTCCCGGGCCGCACGCCGGCTTCGGTGAGTTCCTCCGGCGTGCGCCCGGTGAAGACGTACACATGCGGCCAGTCCAGTGACTTGTCTCCGCCGTCCGGCTTGGTCTGCCAGATCCGCTGGCTCTCTGTGGTCGTGTGCTCCGAACCCAGCGCCAAGACGCCGATCAGCTTCTGCTGGTTGCCGAGGACCGCGACCGGACCCAGCCCGAAGTTGCCCGGGTACATCGTGCCCAGCGGCGTCAGGTGCAGGGTGCCGTCCGGCTCCACCCGCTTGACCACCATCGACAGCTCGTCCATGTGTGCCATCACCCGAGTGGCCGGTGCATTTTGCGCGTCACTGCGAATGAGCCCGATGAGGTTTCCCGCTTCGTCTACCCAGGTTTCGTCGACCAAGGGTTGCAATTCGCGGCGGCAGATGTCGCGGACCTCGTCCTCCTGCCCGCACGGACCGTACGTGTAGAGCAGCTCTTGCAACAGCTCCCGCCGAAACCCGTCTGTCATACCGCTTTCTGCGCGATCACCCATGCGTGCACGATGTCATGCTGTCCTAATCGTCGTCGGCGTCGGGCGGATACGGCATGCCGAATTCGTCGGCCAGCAGGCTTTGCACGATGATCATCGCCGCCTGCGAACCTGCCGCGATGGCGCCGGCCACGTACGGCTGCTCGGTGCAGACGTCACCGGCTGCGAACACCGAGCCGGCGCTGGTGCGATGCAGTGAATCCACTCCGATGGTGTCTGGCGCAAGCGGGCCGGGCGTGCAGGTGGCGCCGAGCTGTTCGGCGAGCTGGGAGTGCTGCCGCAGCGGCGCCTCCACCAGCAGGCCGTCTCGTTCCAGGCGAGTGCCGTCGGCGAACGCGATCGCGGTCAGCTGCCCGTCGTGCCCGATCAGTTCGACGACCCGCCGCTCCTCGATGGTGATCTTGGCCGCGTCCAGTAGCCGGCGTTCCTCAGGGCCGAGTTTCGGCGGCCCGTCGGTGAGCAGCACGACGTCTTCGCTCCACCCCCGCAGCATCAGGGCCGCATGCACGGCCTCTTCGCCGGCCGCCAGCGAAGCCAGCCGCTTGTCGCGCATCTCCCAGCCGTGGCAGAACGGGCACTGGAACACCGACTTGCCCCACATGTCGGCCAACCCGGGCAGCTCTGGGGGGCAATAACGCATGCCGGTGGTCAGCAGCACGCGTTTCCCGTGGACCAGTTCGCCGTCGTCGAGTTCGAGGTCGAAACCGTCGTCGACGGGAGCGCCTCGGATGACCCGGCCGTCGCGGATCTCCACGCTGGGGTAGGCGGACAGTTCTCGCCGGCCGAGTGCGTACAGCTCTGCAGGTGGACGTCCGTCATGGCCGAGCAGCCCACCGACGCCCTGCGATGCCAAGTTGCTCTGCTCGCCGGCGTCGATAAGCAATGTGCGACGACGGGCTCGGCCCAGCACCAGCGCCCCACTCAACCCGGCCGCGCCGCCGCCCACCACGATGCACTCCCAAACCATGAGGGGTCTAATTGCGCGTGGCGGCGGAGCTCAAACCTCTGTCCGACAGTTGTGAGACGATCCGAGATGCGCATCGCCAGGATCTATGACCCTATGCAACCCGGCGACGGTGTGCGGGTGCTCGTCGACCGGCTCTGGCCACGCGGCGTCCGCAAAGACGATCCGCGGATTGACCGCTGGATCAGAGACGCCGCGCCGTCGTCGGAGCTACGTCGTTGGTACCACCACGATCCCGCTCGCTACGACGGGTTCGTCGCCCGCTACGAACACGAGCTTGCGCAGCCGCCCGCCCAGCACGCGCTCGATGAGCTCCGAAACCTCGCCGACGCGGGGCCGGTTACGCTGCTCACGTCCGCAAAGGATGTCGAGCACAGCCATCTCGTGGTGCTCGCACGATTGCTGGAAAGGACTTCATGACCGCACCCTGGGCGGTCGCCGTGGCGGCGATTTTCGTCTGGCTCGGCATGGTGCTGGCGATCTCGTTCCTGGAGGCGCCGTTGAAGTTCCGGGCGCCCGGGGTCACGCTCAAGATCGGGCTGGGCATTGGTCGGCTGGTGTTTCGTGCGCTCAACGGCACCGAAGTCGTGCTGGCCGCGGTGGTGCTGGTGGCGCTGGCGTTCAAGTCGCCGCCGCTGGCGATGCTCGTTGCCGTGTTCGTCGCGGTCGCTGCGCTGGCTGCGCAGCTGGTGGGCGTCCGCAGGTACTTGACGCGGCGGTCTGACGCCGTGCTGGCGGGGGAGGACGGGCAAGGTGGGCGCTCGCGCGCGCACTACGTTTACGTCGGGTTCGAAGGGATCAAGGTGATCGCGTTGCTGGTGTCCGGCATCCTGTTGCTGGCCGCGTGACGCCGACGAGGAGGAACGATGGAATCGTTGTCATTGACGGCAGTCGCCGACGAACAGCTGGCCCGGGCGCGCCAGTCCAACAGCGGGCGGTCGGCCCAGACCATCTACGGGGGCCACGAACACTTTCTGCGGCAGACGGTGATGGCGATTCTGGGCGGCCACGAGATGGCCGAGCACAACAGTCCCGGCGAGGCAACGTTGCAGGTGCTGCAGGGCGAAGTGAAGGTGACCGCTGGCGACGACTCCTGGCAGGGCGCCATCGGCGACTTTCTGGTCGTCCCGCCCGTCCGGCACAGTCTGCAGGCCGTCGAGGATTCGGTCGTGCTCCTGACCGTGCGCGCTGACAGCCGGGAACGGATTCAGTAGCGGTAGTCGGCCAGCTGTGTGCCGCCGATGCGCTCGTCGCCGTCCACGAGGACGAGCGCCGGCACCATCTCGCTGGTCACCAGCCCGTGCTCGCCCGTGAAGCTGTCGATCACGTCGAAGCTGCGGGCGATGCGGTCTGGGGTGTCGACGACGACGGTGGTCACCGGAACGCGCCGACTCACCTGAAACAGCTTGTCGCCATGGGGTTTTCGCGAACCGTGAAATCCCCAGACGCCGCGCAGCACCGTCGCGCCGCTGGCCGCTCCGCCCGCGCGGAGTTCACGGACCAGCGCGCGGTGTACCGGCGCGCCGCGGTGAAGTGCCGCAGACGACGTGTAGACCGTCAGCTTCTGCCACAGCGGCCTGCCGTGGCCGTCGGTCGTCGGCAACGGTTCAGGGCGAGCCAGCAGCGTGCCGTCGCGTTTGCATACGCGAACGCGCTCGACGGTGAACAGCGGATGGCGCACCATCGCGGTGAGCCGAGGCAGCACGTCGGCGATGGCGTCGGCGCTGCCGACCGCGATGACCATCATCGGCACGTCGACGTTGCGGCTGAAGAAGCGGGCACGCCGGCGCTCGCCGCGCACGGTGCCGTCGACGCCGAGGAACGCCGACGCGCCGGCCAGTCCTCCGCGGTAGAGCATGTCGCAGATCGCGATGTATGCCGGCACGCCGTCCACGCGTTCTTGACGGCCGACGTAAACCGTGAGCTTCGCGGCATCAGTGGCCGGCGGCGGCGGTTCCGTGAGGCTGGTGAGTAGCCGGGCCCGCTCCAGCGTGATCAGCCCGGTCGGCGTCAGCTCCACTACGTCGTCGACAAGCGCTGAGATCTTCTCGCGTGCGTCCACCGCCGCCACCGCCACCGGCGGGTCCTCCGACAGGCTCAGCCACTCGTCGCTGCGCAGCTGTTTGCGCGGGCCGAACGACGCGACGCCGCGCAGCATCACGCTGGTGGCAACGGCTCGCTCGGCGTACAGCGCCAGCAGCTGCTCGGCCAGAAACCGGCCGTCGACGCGTTGGCGCTCGCCGAAGTAGGCGGTCAGCTTCAACGCGTCGCTCACAGCCGGCCCGCGATCCATTGGCCTGCCACCGCCGCGGCGACGCCGAGCACCATGCTGACGACGATGTTGGCCGCGGCCGGCCAAATCTGCCGCTCCTCGGCGAGCCGCTGAGTTTCCAGCATCCAGGTCGAGAACGTGGTGTAGGAGCCGACGAAGGCGGTGCCGGCCAGAAGCGAGACGTGATGGCTCAGCGTCAAACCCGAGAGCAGACCGAGCAGCATGGCGCCGGTGAGGTTGACCGTCAGCGTGCCGAACGGAAACGGCTTGACGACCCTCCGGGCGACCGCGCGGTCGACCAGGAAGCGCAGAACGGCGCCGGCGCCGCCGAGCAGCACGACGCCCGTCCACACTGCGACCGTCATGCCCGAACCCGCACCCGGCGCACCAGGGCGGTGGCCACGTAGACCGCGAGCAGCCCCGCCGCGATGCTGGCGCCGGTGTAGCCGGCCGCCAAGCCGTAACGGTGGTCTTCGAGCATGCGCAGGGTCTCCACTTGCATGGTCGAGAACGTGGTCAGCCCGCCGCACAGGCCGGTGCCCAGAAGCGGCCGCCGGTAGCTCGACAGCGGCAGGCGTTCCAGCAGCCGGGTGGTGAAGTAGCCCAATAGGAATGCGCCGACGATGTTGACGACGAACGTCGGCCACGGCCACTGCCCGGGGCGTGGATCGGCCAGCGCCGTGAGACCGGCGCGGGCCAGGGTGCCGAGTGCTCCTCCGGCGAACACGGCCAGCAGCTCGCGTCGGTCGAAGGCCATGGGGCAAAGTATCCACGACCGCTCGACGAGGTCCGCGGTTCTGCGCTGTCGCCGCTGGAGCAGAATCGCACCCATGGCGGCCAATCCCCGTGCCGGTCAGCCGGCGCAACCCGAGGACCTCATCGATGTGGCGCATGTGGTGACCGCGTACTACACCATCGAGCCCGATCCGGACAATGTGGCCCAGCAAGTGGTGTTCGGCACCTCGGGGCACCGCGGATCGAGCCTTGACGGCGCGTTCAACGAGGCGCACATTCTGGCCACCTCTCAGGCGATCGCCGAGTACCGGGCCGCGCAGGGCACCACCGGCCCGCTGTTCATCGGTCGAGACACCCATGCGCTCTCTGAGCCGGCGTGGGTGTCGGCTTTGGAGGTTCTCGCCGCCAATGATGTTGCGCTGATGATCGATTCGGCCGACCGCTACACGCCGACACCGGCGGTCAGTCACGCGATCCTCACCTACAACCGCGGACGGTCGGACGGTCTGGCCGACGGGATCGTCGTCACCCCGTCTCACAACCCGCCTCGCGACGGGGGGTTCAAGTACAACCCGCCCAACGGCGGCCCTGCCGACACCGACGCCACTGGGGCGATTGCCAAGCGCGCCAACGAGATTCTGCGTGGCGGCCTGGACGAGGTGAAGCGCGTACCGCTGGCCCGCGCGCTGAAGTCCGTGCAGCGGCATGACTATCTGGACGCCTATGTGGACGACCTGCCCAATGTCGTTGACCTGCATGCCATTCGCGCCGAGGGCATCCGCATCGGCGCCGATCCGCTCGGTGGTGCGAGCGTGGACTACTGGGCGGCGATCGCCGAGCGGCACAACCTCGACTTGACGGTGGTCAATCCGCTGGTCGATGCGACGTGGCGGTTCATGACGCTCGATACCGACGGCAAGATCCGGATGGATTGCAGTTCGCCGAACGCGATGGCTGGGCTGATCGCCAATCGCGACAGGTACCAGATCGCGACTGGAAACGACGCGGACGCAGACCGGCACGGCATCGTGACGCCGGACGGCGGCCTGCTCAACCCGAATCACTACCTGGCGGTGGCGATCGACTACCTCTACAGCTACCGAAGGTCGTGGCCGTCGTCGACCGCAGTCGGCAAGACGGTGGTGAGCAGTTCGATCATCGACCGCGTGGTGGCCGGGTTGGGCCGCAAGCTCATCGAGGTTCCGGTCGGATTCAAGTGGTTCGTCGACGGATTGATCGGCGGCAGCATCGGTTTTGGAGGCGAAGAAAGCGCGGGCGCGTCGTTCCTGCGGATGGACGGTACGGTGTGGACCACCGATAAGGACGGCATCATTCTGGCGCTGCTGGCATCGGAGATCTTGGCGGTCACCGGGAAGACACCGTCGCAGCGGTATGCGGAACTGGCCGAAAAGTACGGTGCGCCAACGTATGCGCGTACCGATGCGCCAGCCGACCGGGAGCAGAAGGCGCGGCTGTCGAAGCTGTCGGCTGATGAGGTGACGGCGACCGAGCTGGCGGGGGAGAAGATCACGGCCAAGCTGACCACCGCGCCGGGCAACGGCGCTCCGCTGGGCGGGCTGAAGGTGACGACGGCCAACGCGTGGTTCGCCGCGCGGCCGTCGGGAACCGAGGACGTGTACAAGATCTACGCGGAGTCGTTTCGCGGGCCGGACCATTTGCGTGAGGTGCAGGAGGCCGCGCGCGAGGTGGTGGCGAAGGCGCTGTCGTGAGTGCGACGCCTGCGGAGGGCGAGTGTCGGACCCAGCCTCGACTGCCCCCTGAGGTCTGGATCCTCATCACCGCCAACGCGGTGATCGCCCTCGGCTACGGCGTGGTGTCGCCGGTGTTGCCGCAGTACGCGCGCAACTTCGGGGTGAGTATCAGCGCGGCGACCTTCGTGATCACCGCGTTCGCGGCGATGCGGCTGTGCTTCGCTCCGGTCAGCGGTCTGCTGGTGCAACGGCTCGGCGAGCGGCGCATCTACGTCAGCGGGATTCTGATCGTCGCGCTGTCGACCGGTGCCTGCGCGTTCGCTGAAACATATTGGCAGCTCTTGGTTTTCCGATCGCTCGGCGGGGTCGGGTCGACGATGTTCTTCGTGTCGTCGCTGGGATTGATGATCCGCGTCAGTCCCGAGGATGCACGTGGCCGGGTGGCGGGCATGTTCTCGTCGGCGTTTCTCGTCGGGTCGGTGGCCGGGCCGGTGCTGGGCAGTTTGACGGCGGGACTTGGGCTGTCGGCACCCTTCGTGATCTACGGCATCGCGTTGGTGATCGCGGCGGCGGTGGTGTTCTTCAGCTTGCGGCACTCGTCGCTGGCCGCACCGGAGCGCCAGACGGAGCCGGACGTGACGTTGCGGGAGGCCCTGCGGCAGAAGGCATATCGCGCGGCTTTGGTATCGAACTTCGCGACTGGGTGGTCGGTCTTCGGCTTGCGCATGGCGCTGGTGCCGCTGTTCGTGTCCGAGGTGCTGGCGCACGGTGCGGGGATGGCAGGGCTGGCATTGGCGACGTTCGCCGTGGGCAATGTGTCGGCGGTGATTCCCAGCGGCTATTTGTCCGACCGGGTGGGCCGGCGGACACTGCTGATAGTCGGGCTGTCGGTGTCGGGGATCGCGACAGGCATGGTCGGGTGGGCGTCGTCGTTGCCGCTGTTTCTGGCCGGCGCCTATGTTGCCGGCGCGGCGGCGGGCATGTTTAGTTCGCCGCAGCAGGCCGCCGTCGCGGACATCATCGGCAGCAAGTCGCGGGCGGGAACCGCGCTGGCGACGTTTCAGATGATGGCCGACCTCGGGTCCATCACCGGCTCGCTGGCCGTGGGGCAGATCGCGCAGCATGTGTCGTTCGGCGCGGCGTTCGCGATCAGCGGGGTCATCCTGCTGATCGCTGCCGCAGGCTGGGTGTTGGCGCCCGAGACGCGCGGGCATCGGCCGGCAGCGCCGACACCGGCGCGGGCACTGGGTCCGGAGGCCGGCGGCGAAGTGCCCTGACGCGGCGTTCTCAAGGCAACAAGGAGATGCGCGGCGATCAGGAGCCGGCCGTAGGGCGTCGGCCCGCGCGCTGGCCTCTTAGCTGCGACTTTGAGCAGCCTTCGCTGGTGGTGTAGCTTCGATGGGCACGTGTCTCGGGGCTATGGCGCAGCTGGTAGCGCACCACACTGGCAGTGTGGGGGTCAGGGGTTCGAGTCCCCTTAGCTCCACCATGACGGGCTTACTCGAAACGCCGGAAGAAAAAACACCGGCCAGAGTGAGTGAGTCCGTCTTAGTGAATGGATTCGTACCACCGTCACGTTCCGCCTTCGGCTGTTTTTCATCGGACGGTCTGCTAATCGAGGCTCGCCTCGCCTCGTGTAGCTCCGCGAATAGTGGTGTCAGCTCGCCCTCAGCCACTTCGCAGTCGTCGATGTAGAACTTCTGAAAGAAGGTCTGGTTAAGGTTCCTCCGTACCGTGTCGCTGCCATCGCTATAGAGACGGTGTGGGTCGGCGACGAGACGAAGTGCGTCACGAAGCACGCCGGCGCCAATGGACATTTCCTCGGTCGTGTTGGTCAGTCCCGCCTCGATGCGGGCGCGTTCGAGCTTGATTTCATTCAATTTGGCCCGAATTTTTGCAGTTGGAAGGCTGCCATCGGCCGCGAGGTCAATCAGGCGTGATTCTTTCTCGTCCAGTTGTTTAAGACGTCGGCTCAATGTGGCGTGCAGGTCGCGGACGCTACCCTCGGCATCGGCGAGGGCGTCGTCAAGCTGTTGGTGTACTTGATCGGTGAAGTCGTTCGGCAGGTGAAGGGTTGCATAGTGGTCAATGATGGCCTGTTCGACTCGAGCAGCGGCCAGATGCGGTAGGTCGCACAGTCCTTCCTGCCTTGCCCGACAAAGGAAGTAGCCGTACCGCCTTCCGCCTCTGCCCGTCGCTACGGTGTAGATAAGCCGTGCACTGCGTCCCTTTTTGTGGCACCGTTGGCAGAACAAGGCACCTTTGAGGTAGTGCTGCAAGACTCTGTCACGCTGTCCGCGGGCACTCCTGGCGTCAAGGACTTCTTGGACGCGGTCGAAGAGGTCCTGATCGACGATTGCTTGGTGCCGCCCCGGATATATATCTCCTTTGTAGACAACGTATCCGGCGTAATACGGATCGCGGAGCATCCTGTGCAACTGGCTTTCGGATATTGGTTTTCCGGTTGGCCAGCGTGTTGTCGGCTTGCTGGTCAGGCCGAGGTCGGCCATCGTGGCAGCCAGCCGGTCGATCGAGTACTCGCCGGTTGCGTATAGCTCCCAGGCCTTGCGGACCAGCGGCGCGCGGTGTGGGTCGATGCTGACGGTGTTGATCTGTCGTCCTTCGACTTCGGCGCGAGTGTTGAGGTAACCAATGCGTGCGCGGCCGATAGTTCCACCGTTGATGGCCTTGTGTTGCATCTTGATTCGGATGTCTTCGCCGCTGAGCTTGTTCTGAACGTCGTTGAAGATGTCGGTTACGGCTTCCATCATGTCGGCGTACACGCCGTCGCCGAAGTCCTCCCGAGCGGATACCAGCCGGACGCCGAGCTTGTCGAGCAAGCGTTTCGTAATTGCGGCGTCGACATAGTTGCGGAAGGCGCGCGAGCGGGCATACACGATGACCGACTTGACTTCTCGGTTCTCTCGCAAGAACGTGAGCATCTCTTGAAACACCTGCCGTCGCTCAATTGTCGACGCTGACACGCCCGGCTCGATGAACTCCTTCACGACCGCCGCGCCCATGGATGCTGCCTTGCGGAGGCCGACCTCTCGTTGCGTCGCGATCGAATTACCCTCGGGGTCGATATCAACCGCAGTGTCCATCTGACGCTTGCTTGAAACGCGAAGATAGAGGACCGCCTTGCCCACCGTTTCGGTCTTGGTGGCCGGATATGTCACTGGTTCAGCGTTTGGCTTCATGCTGGCCGCTCCTCGTGATTTCCCGGAACGTTGGGACGGTCGCCCAGGCCTACGCCCCATCTACCGGCGACAGCCGCAAAATGCGCCTCAATGTCCCGTAGTGCTCCCTCGGGCAGCTGGCGATACTTCGCGCGAAGGTAGGGCCCGATGGAGGGCAGCTCGCGGCTCGGTATCCATCCAACGACCGCGAACAGGTCAACCGCAGGAATGCCGAGGACTTCCCCAATAGCCTTGAGGCTCTCGGCTTTTGGCGTGGGAATCAAGCCTTGCTCGATACGCCACACTGTTCCCGGGTCGACAAGTGCTCGCCGTGCGACTTCATTGACGCTGAGGCCTGCCTCCGCCCGCTTCTTCGAGAGCAGACTTACTAATTGCCGCGTTTGTTCTGGCGTCATAGGAATTGTCTCCTTTGCTATATCCAATTGTACAATGAATCGTTGAATTAATTCAATGACAGGACACAATTCCACAACATTGAAAACCGTGCAGAGCCTTGGCTTACGCGGGTAATCGCTCACGAATATTGTTACGGCCATTTCAGTCGGACCGCTACCCATTTGAATTGAAAATCCAAACACCGCCTGCCGGGTCGGCGACCACGTAGATGTCGCCGGACAGCTCCATGTCGCGTGCCAGTGCTTCAATGTCGAAACGCACGTATGGGTGCAGCGACTCGGGCAGCTTGGCCAGTTCCTGGGTGTAGCCGAGATCATCGGCGAACTGTTCGACGTAGTGCTGCACGGAGTCGTAGTGCCCGAGGTAGACGTCTTCGAAGTCGTCCCAGCGGTCGGGGCTGCCTTCGTGGACGTCTGCCCAGGCGGAAAAGGCGTAGCCGTGTTCCTGGATGCCACGGGCAAGGCGGGCGACAAGGTCGATCGGGTCGTGTTCGTGGATGCGGCAGCGGCCGAAGTGGTCGTAGTCGAAGATGGCGTATTCCTCGGCATGCGGCTCGCGCGATTGCGCCAGCATGGCGTCGATGTCGGCCTTGATGTCTGCCAGGTCGCGGGCAGCATCGATCCAGGCGCCGTGCAGCACGCCGTTGGTGTAGTCGGCGAGGCTGGCGACGTAGATCGCCGGTGACGGCCGCCCCTCTGCTTCGTGACTTGGGCGTTCTTGGTTTGGCTCGTTGTCGTTGTTCGGGTTGTGCGGTGGTTTCTCATGCATGCTCACCTCCTTTCGTGATTACTGATTTCTGGGTTAGTGGGGCCGGCGGGAGGCAGGGAGTGCGCTTTGCACTCGATCTGCCTCCCGACCGGCCACCTACGCACCGGAGATCGCTGACACGCGTCCTATGCGGGCACGGTCAGCGCTCCGACTAGCTGTCGCCCCCCTTCTGGCTCCGGCGGTTTGGCCGGGACCGGGTGGTGTCGCCTTCGGCGTCCGCGCTCTGCGGACTGTCGGCGAACAAGGTGGCGATGGCTTGCTGCCGGGCGGCTGCTTCACGCTCGATTTCGGCGCGGGCTTCAGCGGCGCGGCTGGCCAGATCCGGATCGTCTTTCGCCCGGGCGATGTGCTCGGTGATCGCGATCAGGATCTCGTCGGTGATGGTGCCCTCGCGTAGTTGAGCGATGAAGCTCAGCTGGGCGTGGACGTCCGGTTGGAGCCGGATGCCAAGGGTCTTAACGCCTTTGGCCTCGTTGGGTGTGGACATAGCATCCTCCTCGGTGCTGTGCGGCCGGTAAGCGCGGGATGCGCTTACGGGAACGGCCGCATGACACCGACGAGGGCGGCCGCGGCTCATGCGGCCTTCCTCTCGGGTGCGGGTGCACGTGGGTGAGCATCGGTCGGCTCGCTCGTCGGGGGACGCCGCCGCACCCGCGCGTCGGCGATGCGCCGCTGGGACAGCGCGGCGAAATCCGGATTGAGCTCGATGCCCAGCCAATCGCGCTGGAACTGTTCGGCGGCAATGGCCGTGGTGCCGCTGCCGAGGAACGGATCGAGAACCAGCCCGCGTTCTGTCGCCGCCTGACAGTCACAGGTGGCGGATAGGGCCGCCCGTACCGCCGTCCCGCCGATCGCTCGAATCACTCGACGCTGCCACGGTTTCCGGCATGCACCACAGCGCGCCTCGGGGCAGCCAGCTTGTATCGCTCTGCTTGCCAGGGTGATCGGATACACGGCGTGGTGACCCGGTACGGCGCCAGTGGCGATCGTCCACACGTCACCCGGATTCTTGCCCAACGGATGGCCAACACGCCCTTCGGCTTTCAGCGCATTGAGGCCTTTGGTGGTGTCACTGTTCGGGCCGCGCCAGGCGTCTTGCCCGGGTTCTTTGAATGCCCGCGGCTTGGTCCCCTTGGAGCGGTGCGGCACGCGAATGGCGTCGAGGTCGAAGAAGTAGCCAGGCTGCTTTGCAAGGACATAGACGAACTCGTGGGTGCAGTTGAGCCGGTCCTTGATACTGGTCGGCATCGGGTTCGGTTTGGCCCACACGATTTTGTTGCGGATGATCCAGCCGGACTGCTGCAGCCGGAGCGCCAGGCGTTCGGGTGCCATGAGGAAGCTCTTGCGGGCGGCGCCGTCGGAGGTGCGGGCGGCGTACGTGTCGCCGACGTTTAACCAGAAGGTGCCGGTCGGGACGAGGATGCGGCGGATCTCGGCGCTGACCTGATCCAGTTGTTCGACCCACTGGTCGACGTGGGTCTCCAGACCAAGCTGGCCGTCCGCCGCGTAGTCCCGGAGCCGGAAGTAGGGCGGGCTGGTCAGGACCATGTCGACGGAGCTGTCCGGCAATTGGCGCAGACCGGCGAGCGCGTCGCCGAGCAGAATCGCGTTGCGCATGACGTCGACCTGGCCCGTCATGACGCGCCTCCTGACTGCAGCAGCGGCACAAGCTGATCGGGTGAAATCATGCGAAACAAAGCGGGCGTGAGGGAGCGGTCGCGCTCGATTCCCCGTCGCAGGTCTAACCGCCGACGTTCAGCTGTGCGGGGATCACCGTGCGTCATGCTCCAGATGACGAGCGGGAAGCCGCCCTGCTCTTGCTCGATGCCGGTTTGCCGGTAGGCCTCATAGTCGCGGCACTTCTTCAGCAGCGTTGGAATGTGTTCGGTGCCTAGGTCCACTTCGATGAACCAGGCGTTCACCAGGGCGCTGCCTCCCGCCGTCGCCGTTTCGGCGTATAGGTCAGCTTTCAGCATCAGGCGGGCACCTCCCATGCCGGTGTACCTGCGCCACGATGCGGACTCCACCGCACATTCAACGAGTTCCAAATGTCCTCGCCGGGCAGCTTGAACGAGCGCGACGTGAGTGTCTGCTATGGCCACTCGGTGGTTCACGAAACGCTGTGACGGCTCGCGGAAGCCACGTAGGTGCCGTCCAGGTCGGCCAGTCAGCAGTTGGTAACCGACAACGTCGACGTAGTGGACCATGCCTGCCGAGCCGCCGCGAACGCCACCAATGCGTCGGTTCAAGGCGCCGAGCACCCGCAGCTGACGCAGCCGAGCTAACGCACGCCGAGCGAGTCGGCCGCCGGCTCCCGTCGGATGCTCGGCGAAATGGAAAGCCTCGATCTGCCGGACAGTGAGGAACTGATGCTGGGCAACCGATTGCAATATCGCCAGATCGCGTTCGCTCAATCGTTCGGCTAACGCTGCGATGTCTTGAGGCTGTCTACGCCGCTGGCTGGGCTGCTTGGAGCCTGTGGTGCCCGTATGGGCACCATCATTCCGCGCGCCTATTTGGCCGTTGATTGAGGTAAGAGGCCGTTTGTTACTCAAGCCGATCGGATCACCGATCGGACCGCCAGCGTGGAGGTAATTGTCCGCCCTGCTCATGGCTGCCTCCGCCGCCGCTTCGGCGCGCCAATGTCATCTTGGCTCGTTTGTCCGCTAGTGCCGCTGAGAAGTTCGGCAAAGCTGGCTTCGATCTCGTCGACGGGCTGGCCGTAGCGCTGTCGGCTCCGTCGTCGGATGTCTTCGGGATCGCTTGTGGGTTCCGGCGCTGGCTTGGTGACGCCGGACGCCCACGGTTGGACCGCGTTGTCGCGGACAAGGCTGGCGTAAATGTGATGGGCCGGCAGGCTGGTGAAGTCCTCGACCGACAGCACCGATTGTCCGGCGGTCATCTCCTTGGCATCACCGGCCTGGAGTTGGAAGCAGATACGCGAGCGGGCGTTGTTGCGGAAGGCATCAGCCATGGCGGGCGGCAACTGCTTCTCGTACTGGTGCGCCAGATGAAAGCCAGCGCCGAGGCTGCGCGCCGTCGCCAGGGCATCGCCGAGGTCGGTCGGCAGTCGCAGGTAGTCTTGTACCTCGTCGATGTAGATCATCACCGGCGTGCGGGACTGCTCCGGTGTCCCGGCTCGTTCGCGAATGGCTTGCCATAGCTCGGCCACTACTAGAGCTCCAACGAGTTGGGCGTTCTCGGGGCCGAGTACACCTTTCTGGAGCGGCACCAGCAGCACTTTGCGCTTCTCCAGCACCTGGCGGATGTTGAACTTGGGCGAGCGTTGGGCCAGCACGCCGCGTAGCTGTTTGGTCAGGAGCGGGCGCAGTTTGTTGCTGAGCGGCGCGACGACGGTGGCGACCGCTTCGGGCGACAGGCTGTCGAACCATTGCCAGAACGGACCGGCGGCGAACGGATCGTCGCGGATGGCCCGCTGAACCAGTGAGCGGCGGAAGCCCGGGTTCGTCAGCAGCAGCGGCAGCATGACCAGTGACGCGTCGTTCCGCTGCGCCAGCACAGTCAGGCAGTTGCGCAGAATGTCCGCGCTACGCGGGCCCAAGCTGTCGCCGTAAAGCGCCTTGAAGGTGCCGAACAAGCTGTCAGCAACCACGTCCGGTGGCCTGTTGCCGGATACGAGCGGGTTGATACCAACCGGCGCTTCGTCCAGCGGATCGAGCATCACAATGTCGTCGCGGCGGTGGGCCGGGATGCGCTGCAGCAGGTCGGAAATCAAGTCCTTGGGCTCGATCACGACGACCGGCCGGTTGGCCTCGAGGTCCTGCACAATCAGGTTGAGCAGCAAGGTGGACTTGCCCACCCCGTTGGGCCCGATGACCCAGGTGTGGCGCAGGGAGTCTGTGACGTTGTAACCGAGCATCGCTTCTGACCCGGGCGCATTTCCAATCGCCACGACCCGCTCACCGGACTGCAGCGCGGCGCTGGGACGCACCGGCCGCGGATGCCGGGGTGGCTGGCCGGGGAATGGCTCGTCGCGATCAGAGATTGGCCAGCCGGAGAGGCGGGCGATCTCGATGATGTTCAACCGTTGCGACGGCAGGAACACAGACCACGAGGAGCGCGGCGCGTTCAGCCGCGGGGCCTTCTCGCCCTTCAATTTCAGGCGCACGCCGGCTGACTCGGTCGTGCCGATGGCCGCCGCCAGCCCGAGGAGCAGCGTTCGTCGGCGTTCGGCGGTTGCCGCGTCGACGCCGATCCGGACGACTGCTTCAAAGGCGTGCTGGCCGAGCTTGCGGATGACGGCATGGCGGTCGTCCGCGCGCTTCTCTATCAGCACGCCGTACAGCACCTTGGAGAGCGTCGATTGACCCTCCCGCGGTGACGCCATCGGTCCGAGCTTCGGCGCGTGGCGCGGGCCAAGGACGACTTGGATGGTCAGGCGCTCCCCGCGCCCGACAGCCGTGAGCGCGTGCAGAATTGAGCGGCCCGACGCCACGGGGTCCTGTGGTTCCAGCTGCCGCGCCGTGGTATTCAGCCGCAGCCGCCGTGCCGTAACAACCTGTGCGCGATCGTCCGGATCAAAGCCGGTCACGATCGCGCCGTCGACGAGTTGCTCGACAGCCCGGCGCACCGCTGAAGCGTGTCGCACCTGGCTGCCGACGAGGTACTCCACGCCGGTGACATCGGCGCGCGCCTCGAAGATCAACTGTGGCGCGTGCGTCTGGGCGGCGAAGTGGCGCAGCAGCCCGAAGGCGGCGGCTTCCGGAAACGGCTGCGGCCAGAACAACTGCTGCCACACCAGCGAATCGGCGGTAAGTGGCGATGCCGGAGCAGCGGTCATGTCGACATCTCCCGCTCGTCATCGACCAGCGGATCGGCCGACGTATCGAGCACTTCGGCGCTTTTCATGGCAGCGCGCGCTTCGGCCTTGGCTTCGGCGTCGCGCAGCGCCATGGCGATAACCGCCCTGCTCAATTTGCGCAGATCCGGCGGATCACGCCGTTCGCCACGAACGCTGATGTACCGCTCGGCTTTCCGGCTGCCGCGCGGACCGCGACGGTAGTTGGGTCTTCCTGTTTTAGACATAGGTATCCTCCTTTCGGAATTGATGGCTATTCGGATCGGCTATTGAATCAATTCAAAGCCGTGGCGATATTATGTATTGAATTGATTCAATAGTCAATAGTATTTTGTTGCCTCGCAACATATTTGGTTTTTGTCAATAGAGGTAGAAGCGCACATTTTTGTCACCATTTCCTTGATGTGAAATAAACAACGAGACGAATAATTAGAGCTAATATCGCCGTGATGCCGACGATGACGACCAGCGTCGGCCAGATGGCTTCGAGCACCTTGACCGCGCACCAGAGCGCGACCGTCGCGGCCAAGATGCCGAAGCACCAACCGATCACGCGGTCGATCCAGCGGCCGGGATTGGCACCGTTCACGATGCCCTCCATCGGTGATCCGCGTCGGCCTGGTCGCGAATGAGCCGCTGAGCGACCATGAACGCGGAGTTGATCCGCTGGACTGAGGCAACGGCCTCTCCGTCGATCCGCATCAGCTCGTCGGCAACAGCGCGCCGGTGCTGGCGCATGCGCAGATACCGGCGCCACCACTGCCTGAGCTGCTCGACGGTGACGAGGAGTCCGATGTAGATGACCATCAGCAGCGCCCAGGTGACCAGCCAGGCCACCAAGAACTGGAAGACGGCGGCGATCACTTCGGCCACTCCTCCAGCCAGTCGAAGAAAGCGCGCGAGATCGCCGCGTCGAATTCCCCAACGTGAGCGCTGCTCTCCGGAGCGGAGTCGAACTGCTTGTTCGCGATGGCGCTCAACTGGTCGCTCCAAGACCGCATGGCCTCGAGAACATCGTTCAGAACCGCGCTGGCGGCATCAGGATCGTCGCCCTTCGGCACACGCGGACGCCATTTATCTGCGAGGCCGATTTGGCTATATCCAGGCATGGGTGACTCCTCTCGGTTCAGTGCCCGAACCGGGCGATCTCGCCGCCGACGAAGGTGGCGTACTGGTCGACAATGAAGTTGAGGCGATTCGCCGTGGCGGGATCGCCGTCAGCTTGGAAGGCGGCCTCGCGGCTCAGCATCGCGGTCGTCTGGAGGCCGACCGTGGCCACCATGCCGGCGGCTTGGACCCGAGTCGCCTTGACGAGGCCGTGGGTCAGTTCGCGGTTCTGCAGACGCATGAGGGTCTTGCCCTCGGTGCGGCTGAAGCCCTCCGGGATTTGTGGGGCCAGTTCGGTGCTCGGGCGGGGGATCAGGTTCGACATGGTCGGTGCTCCTTTCCTGATTCGGTACGGGAGACCGAAGGTAGGAAGGGCGTTTGATGTTTGGCGAACTCCAAACGATGCTCGTGATATGGCTTCGGATGCGGCGCTCGTCGCGCTCGGTCAGCAACTGCACTATCTGCGCGAGGTCGCCGGTATGTCGTTGGGGGAGACAGCTCGTCAGCTCGGAGTGAGTAAGAGCCACCTCAGCAATGTCGAGAGGGGCCGAGATCGCCCGAGCACCAAGATCGTCGGGTTCTACGAGGAGCAGTTCCAAGGCAACGGCCAGGCGTGGGGACTCTATGAAGCCCTCGTCACGGCCGATCGGCCGCCACGGCGCTTGCCCCTCACGGACTCCTGGCCATATCCGATACCCGGCGATGCGTCGACCTTCGTGGCCGACGTAACCGTCCCCGACGGCACCGTTATGCCGCCGTTCTACGAGTTCGAGAAGGTCTGGCGCATCCGCAATAGCGGCACGGTGCCGTGGGACGGGCGCTGGCTGGCACGGGTAGGAACACCGAGCGGCCATGGCATACCGACCTCACCGCGTCGCGTCCGAATTCCTGACACGGAGCCAGGGGAGGAAGTGGACATCGTCGTACCGATGCAGGCCCAAGCGCTCCCGGGCAACTCGCAGGCCCACTTCAAGATGGTCGATGACGACGGCCGGGAATACTTCCCGGACCGCTACCCGCTTGGCCTCGTGGTGTCGATCGTCGTCGCCGAGGGTGCTCCGCCCCGGACGACGAGTTAGCCGCCGACCAGTAGAGGAGCGACTCACATACGGCACTTTCCGTCGACAAGTGCGAACCCGCCAGCCTATTTGCTGCTGTCAAGTCGTTGGGTCAGCGAAGCGCTTGGGTTGGATACAGATGTGCCCCCGCGCCGATTGGTCGCATGTAATGCGAGCGGCAGATGGTAGTACCGGAATTTAGCACCGAATGTAGTAGCGCCTCTTAGCCTAGTTGAGAAACGCGCAACTTCCCGGGATGTTGCGTCTGGGGCGTATCGGAATGACGTAATCAAGCCACCCACGGTCATTGTCATTTTATAGTCGCTGCCACATGCGTGGCGTAATCTGCAAGCATTTGTTGCGCAACCTCGATCAAGTCGCCAGATTCAGGGTAAACGAGCGCGTTGGGGCTAATCGCAGAGTCTATATCCGAAAACTCCCGCAAGGCCTTTAATACCAGGCGAGAGTCCCGAGCATCCAACTTAATCGAAGGATTTTCGTTAGAGAGTGCGGCACATGCCCCGAGGAGCCGAACCACTTTGTTCTTGCGTCTGAAGGGAAGCTTTTCAAAGAGACGGTCGCCGCGCATCTGGGACACGGCGTGAGCTGCGACCCACGCCTCGTGATTAGTCTCAATCAAAACAATCTCTTTGCCTTTCGTGTCCTGTTCATATCGCATATGTCACCTCCTTACTAATTGTGAGTCGCTTGGCATTATTGCGGTAAACCGATAGCACTCAACCGTTTCATTTTGATCTCTTTTGCTCCTTTTTTCAATAGCGGATGGGTATATCGTTGCGCCGAGGTAGGCCCATGCGATAATGTCCGCAACCCAGTCAAGATGGAGGTAGAGCCCAAGTGACGCACCCAGTGGCAGGATCCACTCCACTGCCGCCGTCCTTTGCACCCTTCTATGCAGAACTTCGCGCGATGCATGAGCTTCTCCTCGAGCTGCGTGGCGCGAAGGACCCGACACCGCGTTTGCCAGAGTTTGAGAGCCGCTTGAACGAGTTGAGGGCACGCGCGAACGATTGCGACGCGGAGGTCTCGACGCGCCGGAGGCAATGGGCTCTCAACGAAAGTTACGCCGCTCGGTGGGCCGTGGTGGAGAAGTTCAACACGAGACACGCTGACTGGGTGTGGGAACGCGATCTCGTTGCCCAATTCTTCACCGAGCAATTGATGAAGAGAATGAATCGCGCGGCAAAGACCCGCATCTCCAAGGGATCGGGTAAACGCGAGAAGTACGGTGGGGTCCTTGTAGATGACGCACCAGTCAGCGGTCTCGTCAATCAATTGGTACCATATCGGGATTACCAGCGTTCTCGCCAACGGCCGCAGCATTATAAGCGGTTGAATATAAAGAAGTGGACATCTGCACAACTCAGAATTGCAAAAACTCTTGCTGTTCTTATCTGCGACTGCATCCACTACGACGCAAATGACAATGTTCGTGAGTTGCGGGCAAGGAAGACATTCGCACTGTCGTACGCGCTGGCAATTGGCGCGAGCGAATCTTTTTGGAGTCCGGTTTGATATGAATTTGCTTCCGCGATTTGAAGGTCTGCGATGACTGCTGCGGTAGGCGTGGCAATATTCGTGGCGGGTGTTGGCGTGGCGACCTTCTGCTTCACCGTTGCCTCTTTTTTCTTGAATATGGGCGGTACTGTCGTCGATCAGGCTGTACGCGTTCTCTTGGTGAAGAATCAAGGCTGTAATACTTGGATACTTCACAACCTGTCGGAGGTTCCGATTTCGGCGATAAGGTTTCAGTATCGTACGCAGGGTGAGGTACCACATACCGGTGGCAACTTCGCAAAGCCCGATGAAAAGGTCGAATGCCAGTACGGTCCCGGACAAACATCTGACGATTCGGTCATCGCTGAGTATATTGGTGTGCGCGGCCTGCCTTGGCGGGTGTACGGTGACGGCAGAATAGAACTCGCTGTCAGCGACAAAATGCGCAGTTTTGTAATTCGTTGGATGACATGGCCGTGGTACCACGACAAGCTCCGCCGCGGCTAGGAGGATGATTTCGGTACCCTCCACTGGCGGCTCCTGCCACGGCTGCTCGCTTTGCGCAGAGCTTAATTGAGTGGAGGGCGAACCGGCGGAATGGATGTCCGCGTGTCGGCAGACAACATCCACAAGAACGCCAGACTGCCGCTCAATCAGCCACGGGCCTCATCACCGGGTAACTGGAGAGTGCCGCAACATGACCGACCACCATCACGACGGCAAGACCAATCAATAGCGTGCAGGTCAAGGTCGAAGGGCCGGTTTGATCGGCTGTCTTTCCAGTACTCGGCCGGAGATGCGATGTGATCGGAACCGTTGTGTCCACTTGCGGCTTTGCTTAACCAGTGCCGGGTCGCCGTCCTTCGCCGGATCGAACCCTCGCTGGACGCGCGGAGGTACCTCCTGCACTCACGCGGCGGCCGTGACCGAACGGTACATCCAAAGAAACGCCGCCACTTCCCCTTCGAGCCAGGTATCGTAACCCCGTCGTCGCCGGCCGCGCGGCTGATGCAGGCGACCACGGCGGATATCGAGAGCCGCCGGGCTGCCAAGGTCTTCGGAATACGTCCGCTGAAGGATGCGGATGGCCGCCTGGGCAGCATCCGCCGAGAGCTCGCGTTCTTTGTAATAAATCCATACCAAGTGCCGACGGTCACCGCGCTGCAACCATTTGAACCTCGGCGACACTTGGATCTCGAGCGATTGCGTTCGCCACTGGCGCGGCTGCTCGAAAAGTTCGAGGTTCTTGCGGCGTCGCCATGTTTCCCAGCCAGCGGTAATGGCTTGGTAGTGGTCCTGCTTGGAAACGCTGGCATCATCGATGACACGCCGAAGACGCTGCGCGTCATCACCGGACATGATGCCGTCGCGGAGGGCTTCCCTCACCGGCTTGTAGAAGTCGCGGCCGGGGTTGTACTCAGACCTGTGCAGCTCAGCGACGTTCTGGACGACTGCGATGCGCTGGCTGGACGCCGCGGTAACGAAGTCGGCGAAACTGCCCAAGCTGATTCGGAGATCGCGCGGAGTCGTCACGCGTTCTAACCCTTCGGCGGATACGGATCATTGCCAGGCGCCACGGTGTTCGAATCCCGAATCTTGCCGTCGCGGCCTTGAACTCGGACCTCTCCGCCGCCGCTGTTGCGCACGATTTCGGTGGCACGCTGCGTCGCTTCCTTTTGCGTGTCGGTGTGCGCGCTGGAGCGGGCGGCGCCGGGCTTCTTGACGTCCCATCCGCCAGCCGGATTCGGCACCACATGACGGGCGTTGGGCTTCGGTTGACTTGGCACTTGAGGTTCCTTTCCATCGGTTGCGGCACGGACCATCCCTGCCACACAACGAAGTCCAAGGTCGGACATCGGCGGGTTGCCGACGTCCCCAACGAGTGCCGGTGCTACCGTCAAGGCCTGCCTGCCAGAGCAGCCAAGCGGTCCAGACCGAGGACTCCGTATCCAAACCCTTGGTCTGGACGCTTGGAATCTTATTCGACGCTGACGACACCACCGGGGATCTCAAGTCGACGACATTGCAGCAACGGAACAATTGCAGTTCCCTAATGCTCTTGCGGGCACTGAGCAGTGCGAAGAATCCGCTGATCAGAGCCTCTTAAGACCAACTACACGAGTTTAGTTCGTATGCATGGCCTGTCCGGGAAATCGGGCAGCCCGGCGTGTCGCGCGCGGCGCGGTTGGGTCAATTCTCGCCTTGCCGACGCTTGACGGTTTGTTGACACCAATGAAGTGAAGCGCAACCGATCCGCTCGCATGCTCAAGCTGCCTAGCGGACGGGTGCGTTTCGTCAAGTGGTTTGGCCCCGGCAGTCGTCACGAATTTCGACCCCACCGGTTGACTTGGTTCCATGGCGCGAGCGTGACAGACGGCAGACCCGTCAGTGCGCGCTGTATTATTCGATGAATGCTGACATGTGAGACGCGGGAGTCGGCCTTGGCTCGGCTGGGTCGCGCGTTGGCGGACCCGACGAGGTGCCGCATCTTGGTGGCGTTGTTGGATGGGGTGCGCTACCCAGGCCAGCTCGCCGTCCAGTTGGGTCTGACGCGATCCAACGTGTCCAATCACCTGTCGTGTCTGCGGCGGTGCGGCCTAGTGGTAGCGACCTATGAGGGACGACAAGTCCGTTACGGTCTCGCTGACGTGCGTCTGGCCCGCGCCTTGAGCGAGTTGGTTCAGGTGGTGCTCGCGGTGGACTCGGAGCAACCGTGCATCGACGACGACCTGCCGGCCGCTGAAGCGGGACCGCGGCGATGACCGACCGCATCGACGGTGGGGCTGGTATCCCGATCACGGCTCCGGTGCCTGCCGACGGTGGCTGTACTGACGGGTGCTGCACTTCGCCGGCTGCGAATATCGTCGAGCCGCAACGAGTCTCGGTGTTGTCGCGACGAGTGCGGTTATTCGTCGCGATGACGATCAGCTACAACGTGATCGAGGCGATCGTCGCCATCGCGGCGGGAACGGTGGCGTCGTCAACGGCGTTGGTCGGGTTCGGTGTGGACTCGGTCATCGAGGTGGCCTCGGCAGCGGCGGTGGCGTGGCAATTCTCCGGCAAGGACCCTGGGGCCCGAGAACGCAGGGCGCTGCGGATCATCGCGGCTTCGTTCTTCGCGTTGGCGGTCTATGTCAGCGTGGAGTCCGTGCGCTCCCTGTTGGGAGCCGAGGCAGCGCAGCACTCCACGGTCGGGATCGTGCTGGCCGCGGTGTCGCTGGTGACCATGCCGGCGCTGTCCTACGTGCAGTGCCGAGCGGGACGTGAACTTGGCTCGGCCAGCGCCGTCGCCGATTCCAAGCAGACCTTGTTGTGCACCTATCTGTCCGGAGTGTTGTTGGTCGGGTTGGTGGTCAACAGCATGTTCGGGTGGTGGTGGGCTGATCCGCTGGTCGGGTTGATCGTTGCGGTGGCCGCGATCCGGGAGGGCCGTCACGCGTGGCGCGGCGCGCCCTGCTGTTGAACAGCGGCGATAGCGTGCTGGTGCTGCCGGCACGACCCCGGAGATGCGCAGGTAACCCGCTGTGCGGCACAGGATTACGCTAATGCGGGGATGGAGTCAGCGACGACGGCTGGGATTCGTCTTGGCCCTGAACATGGTGATGATCCTCGGTCTCGTGGCGATTGGGGTGTCGGCCCATTCGCTGGGGGTGCTCGCCGCTGCCGGTGACTTCGCCGCGGACTCGGTGGGCCTGATTCTGGGTCTGCTGGCCGTCACGGTGCGGGACCGGTCCGCCCGGACCGGGGACCGTCGGTCCCGGGCCACCACGGTGGTCGCGCTGATCAACGGGACCGTGCTGCTGGCAGTGAGCGTGCTGGTCGTCGTCGAGGCAGCGCGTCGACTATGGCAGGGAACCCCGGTGGTGCAGGGACTACCCGTGTTGGTGGTCAGTGTCATTTCCACGATCGTCATGCTGCTCGGCGCCGCCATCCTTGGCCTAGGGGCGGGCGCGGAGGATCTGCACATGCGCTCGGTGCTGCTGGACACCTTGGCCGATGGCGCGGCGGCCGCAGGAGTGGCGATCGCCGGTGCGGTCATCGCCGTCATGCACCGCTTCTACTGGCTCGACCCCGCCTTAGCCACGGTGATCGCAGTCGTGATCGCCGTGGCCGCCATCAAACTCCTGATGGACGGGGCTCGCGACATGCGCACAACCTACGCCAATGAGCGTCGTCCGATGTGATGCGCGAGGCGAATTCAACCATGAAACGGTCAGCCGGCGCGCTTGCGGCGCGCGGAGGTCTTGGAGGTCCGCAGCCGATAGGACTGGGTGCCCGTTTCCAGGATGTAGGTGGCAGGTCCGCTTCACACCCACGCCTTGGAAGATGGGTTCATCTATGTGCTTTCGGGGCGTATCGGTGCACAAGTCGGAAGCAAGACCGTGGAGGTGGGCCCAGGCGGCGCGGTCGTGGTGCCGCGGCGCGTGAAGCATACATTTTGGAATCCGACGGCTGCCGACGCCGCCGCGCTCGAATTCTTTTCACCCGCCGGATTGGAGGGCTGGTTCCGCGAACTTGCGGTACTCATTCGTGGCGGCTCTCCCGACGTGAATGAAATCGTGGCCAGTGCGCAGCGCTTCGGGACGGTTCTAGATCTGGACTCGCTGCCTCGCCTACTTGAGCAGCACGGACTGCACCTACCCGGGTTGTAGCGATGGGATCTAGCCGCTGCCATTAGCTTTTTGCTGTTGATTCACTTACCTTTTCCCAAAATCTCCTAGCGCGGTGGCGCCAACATGTCAACGACCGGCCATACGAGACATGCCAGCCGCCGGGACCACCGGGAGACAAACTCCAGCAGACGGCTCGCAGAGAAACCATTCCTGCTCTGGCGGTATGGCCCTACTATCTGAGTGCGGAGATCGATTCAGGAGAGGCAGCGTTGGGTATGTTGGGCAGACGGGAGCGCGATCGGGCGCAGCGGTGGCAGCGTTATTGGGATAAGCACTCCCGTTCCTACGACCGAGAGATGGGTTTCTTTGACCGCTTTGTGTTCGGTGACTCACGAGAATGGGCATGTTCGCGCGCCGCTGGCAACGTCCTCGAAGTTGCGGTGGGCACCGGGCTTAACTTGGGTAAGTATCCGCCGGACGTGCAGTTGACTGGAATCGATTTCAGTGCAGAGATGCTCGAGATCGCACGTGCCCGGGCCAGGGAACTCGATCGCGAAGTCGACTTCCAGCACGCTGACGCGCACGCTTTGCCGTTCGACGATGCCACCTTTGACACCGTTGTGTGCACTTTTGGGTTGTGCGCGATCCCTGACGTCGACATTGCCCTCGACGAGATGACCCGGGTGCTGCGGCCCGGGGGCAAGCTGATTTTGGTGGATCATGTCGCCAGCTCGTCGCGTGTGGCCCGTGGCGTGCAGCGTGGGTTGGAGTTTCTAACGGTTCCCCTTGGCGGCGAGCACTTCCTGCGTCGCCCGGTGGTTGAAGTCCGCAAGCGGCCATTCGCTATAGAGCGGGCTGAACGATTCAAGCTGGGCATCGTGGAGCGCGTCGTCGCCCAGAAATGTGCCGCGTGAACAGTCTCACCTACGGCCACAACGGCGCTATGACGTAGCTTCATCGACGTTGTGCCTCACTGCGGCATCTGTCGAACCCGCCGGAGTCTCACATTCGATATAGCATCTACGTACATGGTCAGTACGCCATTTGGTGCGAAGCCGCGGTGAGGCCTCTTGGCAACGCCAATAGCTAGGAGGATTCCGGTGCGCGTACGAGGATTCGGGGAGCTGGAGGCGGTCATCATGGACCGCATCTGGAACCGGGATCCCGACACTTCCACATCCGTTCGGGAAGTATTCGACGAGCTCGCCGCTGAACGCGACATCGCCTACACAACGGTGATGTCCACGATGGACAACTTGCACAGCAAGGGTTGGCTCGAACGCGAGCGTGATGGAAAGGCCTACCGGTATTGGCCCACTCTGTCCCGCGAACAGCACAGCGCGCGTCTCATGCGCGAGGCATTAGACGGCGGTGGTCGGTCGGACTTGGTGCTCAGCCACTTCGTCGAACAGATTGACCGGGAAGACTCAGAGCGCCTGCGCGCAGCGCTGCGGCGGTTGGCGAGACGAAAGCGCCAACGGTGATTCTCGCTTTGGTCCTCCTGCTTTACAGCTTCACAGTGCTCGTGGCTGGCCCTCGGTTATTGCGGTGGCTGACTCGACACGGCGAAGTGCCCCGCTTCGGGATCGCCGCGTGGCTCGTGGCGATCAGCAGCGTCTTGCTGAGCTGGTTGGCGGCCATTGGTTCGGTTTTTGTTGACGTCGCACGCCACTGGCATCATCCCGACCACCTTGTGCTGTCTTGCTTGGATCGGTTGCACGGCGCGGTGACGGGTCATCACGGCTCAATAGCACAAACCGTAACGCTCGCTTTGGCAGCTGGCGTATCCGTAGCGGCGGCATCCACCGGCGTGCGGCTAGTCCGGACGCAGGCGCAGCTGCGCCTCCGGGCTCATCGGCACGCGCAAGCTGTGCGACTCGTTGGTCATCGCACCAGCGTTGAGGATGTGGTTGTTGTCGAGACTGACCTGCCCGCTGCCTACTGCGTAGCGGGTCGACCGCCCGCGATTGTGCTCACCACAGCGGCCCTCGCAAGACTAGATAGTCGTCAACTGAACGCTGTACTAGCCCACGAACGTGCCCATCTGGCTGGACACCATCCCAATCTCGTTGCTGCCCTTCGCAGTCTGGCAACAGTATTTCCAAAGCTGGAATTGATGACACAAGGCTTGGCCGAGATTTCGCGGCTATTGGAAATGTGCGCCGATGATGTGGCCGCTCGCCGGCACGGTCGTTGGGCGCTTCTGTCTGGTCTCATGGTTGTCGCTGGCGTGGCACCCGCCGAAGCTTTGGCCGCCTCGGGCATTGCCGTTCTTACGCGCGCTGAACGTCTTACCGCACCGCCGATTCGCCGCGCCCAGGCCCGGGCCTCCATGGTATTGGGGACCGCCGTCGCGTTCTTGGCGGCTGCGCCGTTCGTCATCATCGCCATAACCGTGTCGGGCGCGCTCATCTGCGGCCCGTAGGCAATGGGCCAACGAACCGGATGATCCTGACGCAACGAAAGAAGAAAGGAATGGCTGTGACCAGGAAAATGACGCTGACGATCGGCGTAGCCGCGCTGGCCGCGCTGACTACGGTGGCGGCCTGTAGCAATTCGACTAGTAATCAGGGCAGTTCGGCGACATCGAGCGCTAGCACCTCCGCAGCGGTATCCCCTGAGGCACACAACCAACAGGACGTCATGTTCGCCCAACACATGATTCCTCATCACCAGCAAGCCATCCAGATGAGCGACATCGTGCTTGGGAAGCAAGGTATCGATCCACGTGTAGCGAATCTGGCCAACCAGATTAAAGCGGCGCAAGGACCCGAGATCCAGAAAATGCAGGGCTGGTTAAGCGAGTGGGGCGTGACCACGACACCGACGATGCCAAGCATGAGCATGATGCCGCACCCAAGCGGCGCGCCGAGCCAGAGCCAGATGCCCGGAATGCCGGGGATGCCAGGCATGGGTGGCATGCCGGGGATGATGTCGGAACAGGACATGACGGCACTGCAAAACTCGCAGGGCAAGGAGGCGAGTAAGCTCTTCCTGACCCAAATGATCCAGCATCACCAGGGTGCGATCACCATGGCCCAACATGAAATCGATGCAGGCCAGTACCGGGAGGCCGTTGCATTGGCGCACTCGATCGTCAGCTCACAGCAGCAGGAGATCACGACCATGCAGGCCATCCTCGGCTCTCTTTAACCCGCAGTCGTCAATCAGTGCGTGCCCATGACGTGACATCGCGTGGCCAAAAGCGTAGAGCAAACCGTGGCTAGGTCGTCGACGGTCGGTGCGCTGGGTGAGGGGGAAAACGGCGGTGAGCCGCATATCGATGAGATGGTCGATCGGTGCGATGGCGGCTGTATTACTGACGGTGGCAGCGCTGATGATGGTGGCCGGTCGTAAGGACCGCCAGCTCAGCGCGGACAACGTCAACTGCATGCAGCACAAGTGCATTGCCCTAACATTCGACGACGGACCCACCCCATTCACCGATCGCCTGCTGCACGTTCTCGCCGCCCAGGGGGCGCGGGCAACCTTCTTCTTGATCGGCAACAAGGTCGCCCGCGATCCCGCCGCGGCCAAAAGGATTACCGATGCGGGGATGGAAGTCGGAAACCACACCTGGGAACACCCCAATATGACTACGGTCCCGCCCGCCGATATACCCAGCCAGCTGAGTAAGGCCACCGAGGTGATCAAGGCGGCGACCGGCCGAGCTCCCACCCTGTATCGGCCGGCTGGCGGGCTATCGAACGACGCTGTCCGGACAGAGGCCGGTCGTCAGGGATTGGCCGAAATCCTATGGGACGTAATTCCCTTCGACTGGATCAACGATGCCAACACCGCGGCAACGGTCTACATGTTGAAGACACAAATTAAGCCGGGTTCGGTTGTGCTGCTGCATGACACGTACTCCAGCACTGTCGATGTGGTCTATCAATTCTTGCCGGTTCTGATCTCCAACGGCTATCACATGGTTACGGTCAGCCACCTGCTCGGCCCGCGGTCTCCAGGCACGAGCTATGGCGGGCGTGAAAATGGTCCAGCGGTCAACGATATTCATGACATCCCGGCCGCCGACATACCGAGCCTGCCGCCAACCCCTTCACCTAGACCCGCGCCGAACTTGCCGATCACTGATATTCCTAACCAAAACCCCGGCGGCCCACAATAATTCGGGCTGATCTCCGTCGAGCGTATGGGTACTTTGCGGTCAATAGTCGATCAGCCGGGTGACATACGGCATCATTCCGGAGGTACGCACTGGTGAAACCTTCACTGGTACCCCCGTCTGTTGCGCTTCCAACATTTGGCCGTTCCCGAGGTACATGGTCTCGTGCTGACTTGCATTGGGCCCGTAGAAGATCAGATCACCGCGGCGCATTTGTGATGCCGGAATGTGGCGGCCGGCGTTGTACTGATCGCCCGAGTAATGTGGCAGCTTGATACCGACGCCGGCGAAGGCGTACAGCATCAGGCCGGAGCAGTCAAAGCCAACGGTGTCAGCTCCTGAGTCGATTCCGCGCGACGGCCCGGCGGCAGTGCCGCCACCCCACGAATAAGGCACGCCCACTTGTGACAGTCCACGGCGGATCACGTATTCGGCAGCTTGCCGTCCATACACACGTGGAATACGGCCGTTCGTGATGCCGGGGTCCGCTGAAGCACTCGTTCGAGGTAGGAGGCCGAGTTGAATAAGGAAGTTGCGGCCAAGATCGGCGGTTACCTGCGACGAGGTTGCCGTGATATTCAACACGGCGTTGACGATGGCGATGGGATCGCCGGGCACGTTGGCGCTTGGCATTTTCGGCAGGTTTGGATCCCATTGAGTGGCGTCACCGGCAGCGGTGGGCGCAGTAGCCAGCGCAGTGGCGACGATGGTGACCGCCACGAGTTGGCGGGCGCACCATTTCCATCGCCTCATCGGATTCTCCCTAGAATTTGGCGGCCACACGGCTACGGGGGTACCGGGTACTACACGGTGATCGTCGGCGGTGCGCCGACCATGCAACTACTGACCTACTTAGTACGTTGCAATAACGTACATCACTTCTTTCTCTCCTGAAACAGCTGTAACAGTCTCGAAGCCGTAACTTTTTTGCGCCCCGGCGTTGATTTGGTGGGAGCGTGCAGCGCTGCGCTGCTCCCCCCGAGCAGATGCAAGGTGCTCTCGTCTCTGCTCGATCGGTCGGCGTCATCAGCCGACGGCCTACTATGTTGGTACGTAGTTAGAGTCCCATCTTGCGATGGATTCCACCTATTCCCTATGGGAGACAACTTGCTACTAAGTCACCGCCTCAAGGTGTTTGCGCTGGGTGCCGCGCTCGTGAGCCTCGGATTGGCGGGGGCACTGGTCTTGGTGTGGGAGCCGCTGTGCCAGACTCCGTGCCAGCCCGGAATGCCAAACGCCGGGATCGATGGCCCACGTCCATCGGGGGCTCTGGCCGAAATACGTGTTGTACCAGGCGCAGACGCCGACGACGTCGACCCGTTGGAGCCCATTTCCGTCATGGCCATCTCTGGCCGGTTGATCGACGTGGTGATGAGAAACGAGCAGGGTGTGCGGATTGCGGGCATCATGACACCCGACAACGCCGCATGGAAGCCTGGTGTCCCCCTGGGCTATGGCCGTGTTTACACGATGGCTATTAGCGCTATGGGAACCGACGGCACGATCACCACGCGAGTGTCGAGTTTCTCCACCGTGACACCGCACAATCAGACCAAGGTCTCGCTGACGACTACTGCTGGCGCTGCGTTGCAAGCGGGTGGGACATACGGCATAGGCGCCGTCGTTGTGGCTCACTTCGATGAGCCGATACCCGATCGGGCCGCTGCTGAACGGCGACTATTTGTCAACACGCAGCCCCCAGTGGTCGGATCGTGGTATTGGCTCGACGACCAGAACGCTCACTGGCGCCCGCAGCAGTACTTCACTCCCGGGACGGTGGTCACCGCGGCAGCCAACATCTACGGGGTTCCGCTGGGTGATGGCCTCTACGGCCAAGAAGATACTTCCGTACGCTTCATGATCGGCGATGCGCACATTTCGATCGCTGATGACACCACGAAGCAAGTAAGTGTGTTTAATAACGGCGTCTTGGTCCGCACCATGCCCACATCAATGGGCATGGGCGGGAGTGAAACGATCGGTGGAAAAACGATTTCATTCTGGACTCAGCGTGGCGTGTACACGGTTATGGATAAGGCCAATCCGGTGATCATGGACTCGGCGACTTATGGTTTGCCGATTAACTCCAGGCTCGGCTACCGAGAGGCGATCAACTACGCCACCCGAATCAGTACAGATGGAATCTATCTCCATCAGCTCAACAGCACGGTGTGGGCCCAAGGCAATACCAACGTCAGCCATGGCTGCCTGAACCTCAACACCGACAACGCCAAGTGGTTCTTCGAGTTTTCGCGGCCCGGCGATATCGTCGAGGTGCGTAACACCGGAGGCGAGCCATTGCAGCTGTGGCAGAACGGTGATTGGAGCATTCCCTGGGAACAATGGCTTAAGGGCAGCGCTCTTACCTGAGCGAACCGCGGGGACGCACGCCAGATGGCGCAGCACAACGTGAATGTACGCATACCTGGTAGGCGGCCAAGGCGAGCTGGCCCCGGTCTCGTGGAATCTCGCGATTACGTGCAATGTCTTGACTTGCCACAATAAGGCGAAGGGACGCCCTATCCATGCGTTGGCGGCATCGGGTCGGGCGCGTACCGGCCCGCCCTGGCCCATACCCCTAGGGGGTATATAATTTAATGAGACACGTGAATTGACAGGAGATACGATTATGAAACGATTAGCACTGATTGCGACCCCTATAATTGTAGTTGGTCTTGCGGCAGGCGGGCTACTTTACTTCACGGACAATGGCGGTAAGACGACGATGCCCGGTATGGACCACGGCAGTATGACGTCGAGCGGCACTTCGTCGCGCTACACCAATAATTTGATGTCTGGGCAGTCCTACAAGAGCAACCAACCCACAACACTGCGCCTTGACATCGAACACCAGGGCAAAGTATTCAAAGATTTTGCAATTGATAGCACAAAGCTCATGCACTTGGTAGTGGTGCGAAAGGACCGCCATTACTTTCAACATGTCCATCCCGAATATGACCCGTCCACTGGCGTGTTCACTATGGCTAACTTCCAGTTTCCGACCGATGGCCAGTACCGATTGTATGCGAATTTTGTACCGGTAAATGCACCGAAAGATGCCATGGGTATGGACGAAGCAGAAGCGCCCTATGTCGACGTCTCCGTAGGCGATGCCGATAAGGTCCCCGACGAGCCGCTCGGCATCGATAATCTTGCTAGCATTCAGGGCGGGCTTACTGCGACCATCACGGCCGCGCCGGCCAATGATGGGCCGAACTACGCGAAACAGCACCCTACCTTTTATGCACGACAAGATGAGACGATTTATGTAGAGCTAACCAAAGACGGCGCGCCATTCAAGAACTTGCAACCCTATCTTGGCAATTTGGGCCATATGGTGATCTTAGGGCCGGATCTAGACTTTATTCATGCCCACCCGATGTCGAATGATTCGAGCAATCAGAGTGGCTATATCCCGTTTATGGTGACATTCCCGGAAAGCGGCCAGTACAAGCTATATCTTCAAACCCAAGCGAATAGCACTGTCAGTACTTTCGATTTTACTGTCACTGTTAAATGAAATGAAGAAGCCGCTCACAACATCCTTCCTGACGCGCTCGGACACCCTTTCTATATACCCCCTGGGGGTATATAGAGGTACTGCAACGGCGATCAACCTCCTGACCGCAGACCTCAAGGAGAGGTTCCTATGAGCGCTACAAGGGATGACGCGCCGGTCGGCGCCGCGACAACCGGCCCGGATAGCACTTGCCGCGAGGATGCCGCTATGGCTGCGGTCGGTGTATGGATCGTGGCAGCGGTTCACCTGGATGGTCGCGCACACTTCGAGGAGTTGCCAGACTCGTTCTTTACCTGGTGGCACCTCTTGATGTACTTGGGGTTGGCTGTTGCCATTGCGTTGCTTGTGATGATGGGTGAACGCCGCCGCGAATCCGGTCAGTCAATCGTGTCGGCGGTGCTGCGGCAACCGCGCGGATACGGCTATTCACTGGTCGGGGCGGTGGTGTTTTTCCTCGGGGGTGTCGGGGACCTCCTGTGGCACAGCGTTTTCGGCGTTGAAGCGGGGCTCGACGCACTGCTGAGTCCGACACATCTGGTGTTGTTCTGCGGCGCCGTGCTGCTCTTCAGTGGCCCCATCGTTGCTGCGACCGCCAAGACCGGGCGACGAGACGTGTGGCCGTTGCCCGCGCTTCTCAGCATCGGCGCCATCGCCGGCGTGACAGGATTCGCTTTAAACTACGTCTCTGGATTCACCACCGACGCGCCCCTGAGGCGGGTGGAGCGGTTCCCCGAGGGAACTCCGGAGCACTACGCAACCGAAATTCCGGCCGTCGCTGGTCTGGCCGCCCTTGTTCTTACAAGCTTCCTCTTGGTTGTACCGCTGGTATTTCTAGTCGTGCGTCGCCGTGTGCCATTCGGCACCGGAATGGTAGGTGTCACCGCACTAGCGCTGCTCGCTCAGACGGTGCACAACTTCGACCGCCCGTGGATCATGGCGGCAGCCGCAGTGGGTGGTTTCTTCGTCGATGTTGTCATCGTGGTCGCGTACCGACGTATGTCGCGGTCGGCACTCGCAGTCACAATCGCCGTGATCGTCCCGCTGGTGGTGTGGTCGGCGCAGCTTATGGCTCTCGAATTTACTGATGGCGTGCGCTGGTCACCGGAGCTGACTGCCGGATCGGTGCTGCTATCGGCCTTGATATCGGCAATTGTCGTCGTCGGCACAAGCCTTCCGAACCAGAAGGAGTTGGCACTGTGAATGCGATCTGGCACGCCCTGGCCGTTGCGGGGTCAATGGCCTGGGAGATCCTGTGGGCGTTGATTCTCGGATTCGCCCTCTCTGCCGTGGTCCAGGCGGTGGTGCGTAAGTCGACGATCGTACGACTGCTCGGCGATGATCGACCTAGAACACTCGCTGTAGCGGCAGGTCTGGGCGCAGCATCTTCGTCATGCTCCTATGCTGCTGTTGCCTTGGCGCGCTCGCTGTTTCGCAAAGGGGCCAACTTCACAGCGGCGATGGCCTTCGAGATCGCCTCCACCAACCTGGTGATCGAACTTGGCATAATCCTCGCGCTGCTAATGGGCTGGCAATTCACCGCAGCCGAATTTGTCGGCGGCCCAATCATGATCGTGCTGCTGGCTGTGCTATTCCGAATCTTTGTGCGTTCGAGGCTAATCGACGCTGCGCGTCATCAGGCCGAACGCGGCATCGCCGGATCGATGGAAGGCCATGCCGCCATGGACATGGCCGTCGCGACCGAGGGACCGTTTCTGCGACGACTGTTGTCCGGGAATGGATTTACCGCCGTCTCGCACGTCTACGTGATGGAATGGGCCGCCATCCTGCGGGATGTCATCGTCGGCCTGCTCATCGCCGGTGCTGTGGCTGCCTGGGTGCCGAATTCCTTCTGGCAGAGCTTCTTCCTGACAGATCATCCAACCTTGTCGGCGGTATGGGGGCCCATCGTCGGCCCCGCCGTGTCGATCGTCTCGTTCGTCTGCTCGATCGGCAACGTGCCACTCGCGGCGGTGTTGTGGAACGGCGGCATTAGCTTCGGCGGTGTTGTCTCCTTCATTTTTGCCGATCTACTGATACTGCCAATTCTCAATATCTACCGGAAGTATTACGGCGCCAAGATGACGCTGGTCCTGTTCGGCACGTTCTATGCGGCCATGGTGGGCGCGGGATATCTGGTTGAAATCATCTTCGGCGCCGCTCGCCTGATCCCGGCGCACCGCAGTGCGATGGTGATGGAACAGGGCATCACTTGGAACTACACCACGTGGCTCAACATCGCGTTTCTGATCCTCACGGCGATACTGCTGATCCGATTCATCCGTACAGGAGGCATTCCGATGCTGCGGATGATGGGTGGCTCGCCCGACATGAACCATGATGGTCACGGGCATCACCATCACACGCCCGGCCATGGAAGTCATGAACCGCACGACCCCCGTCAGCACCGTCATTAAACGGAATGAGACCTCTCGGGTAGTCAAATGGATTCTCGCACGCGGCAGCGCAACGCAGAACTGCTTGCAACCCGATGCCTCTACTAATGTGCCCAGTAGGAGGGCGACTGTCGGCTGCGGTTGCACCGCGTAAGAATTGAGGAGAAGTCATGTCGAAACATCGTCGATTGCGGTGGGCGTGGGCCTTCTTATCCCTCGTTGCCCTGGCCGTCGCCGCATGCGGTTGGGGGAATGATCATGAGTCATCTGCGGCGAATGGATCATCGGCCGTTGGTACATTACCCGCAACGGCGAGTACTCGGCCCGGCGCGGTGACGATCACGATCGAAAACTTCGGGTATCAAGTCCCAGGGACGCTGCCACCTGGTGCCGAAGTCACCGTCTTCAATAGGGATTCAACCGAACACACGATCACGTCCGATGCGGACGGCGACTTCAACATCGAGGTAGCGGGCAATTCGCGTGCAACCTTTACCGCACCGCAACAGTCGGGAGCTTATCCGTTCCATTGCGCCTACCACCCAACGATGACAGGCCAGCTGGTTGTTACCCATCAGGACTAGTCGTCAGGCAGTCCCGGCCGGATCGAGCTCCACCATTACAGAGCGCCTAACTCCCTAGAGGAAGGCCATCATCAGCACGACGTCAGAAGGTAAATCGTGGTCCATTCAGTGAAGAGGCATTCGAGGCGCTACTGGGGCATGTGGTTCTTTGCGATAGCGGCGTTGATAGCGATAGCCGTGGGCGTAATCGTTATTGTCACAGGCACTTCTGGCAGCGGCGAATCGAAACAACAAGCGGCGCGGGACCATTGCAAATCCGAGGTCTTCCGCAAGCTGGCCTCACCGTCAACCGCAAGCTTGTCGAGCGTCAAGGCGCAAGCCAGCAATTTGGATGCCGACAGCCGTGATCTGTTCCCGCTGAAGCTTGACGAACCCCTCAAAGGGGTTCCTATGTCTCAAATCTCGGTATGGGAAGTTTCCGGTGTTGTAGATGCGCGCAATGAGGTTGGTACTACGATCCATGACCGCTTCACATGCCGCGCTTATTTCGTCGACGGCAATGTGGCTGACACGCTTGTTTTGTTTGATCATGACCACTAGGTCCAGCCGGGCGTGCGGCGATGGCAATGACCCTCTTCGCTGTGGACGTCCAGCGCCCCGAGATCGACGCGATGAAGGGCCTCCGCGGGCCGCTGTAAAGCGGACGCGACCGATCGTGCGCCTGATGCGATACCACAGCGATTCCAGGTCAATAACGGGATCGCTTCGATCGAATGAGCACCGCTCGATCAGCCGTCGCGTTGTTACAGTCGAGGTGTCGTGATGTCTCAGACCGCTCGATCAGGTTCGGCTGGCGCAATCCTTGCGCTGGCCGCCGCGGCGTGGCTACTGATCGTCACCGCTGAGTTCGCAAGTCTGTGGTCAGAACCGGCGATGCCTCACCACCCGCACGCGCTTTCACTCTCGCCGAACGACGGCTCCGCCGTTGTCACGGCACACGACCACATCGAAAACGATGCTGCGCCGGCGGCTCCTCGGGCCTTCACTGCCGCAATCATCCCACGAACGGTGACCGCGTTGGTCGCGTTGTTCCTCGTCGCCCCGCTGGCCATGTGCGCCACGTCGCTTTCACAAATTCTGTCGCCTGTCATGCGAGGACCGCCCGGCGACATGCTGGTACCTCTTACAGGGCGAAGGCTGCTCAGCCAGTTCTGTATCGCTCGTCACTGACAGGACAGCGGCAAGCAGGTCGTGTCTCAACACAACCTGCTGGTGGCTGTTGTCCAAGTCAATCTGCCGTGCGCATAAACTGTGCGGCTTCAATGCAAAGCGATGAATTAATGGATCATGTCTTGTACCCGCACGCTTCAGAAGTCCACCGCGTTAACCGATGTGTTCCTGGCCGCTCTCGCCGCCCAGGTGCGATGGTGGGACACACTCCCGTCCTCTGGATTTCGGAGCCCTTTGCCTCGGACGGCCACGGTTTCTGGGCCAAGTTGGAAGGGTTCAACCCAGGCGGCATGAAGGACCGTCCAGCGATGCACATGGTGGAGCGTGGACGAGCCCGCGGTGACTTACGGCCCGGCGCACGCATCATCGAATCCACCAGCGGCACACTGGGCTTGGGCCTCGCGTTAGCCGCGACGGTGTACCGTCACCCGCTCACCCTGGTCACTGACCCCGGCATGGAGCCGATGATGCGGCACATGCTAGCCGCGTACGGTGCCGAAGTAGATCTCGTCCGCGAACCGCATCCTCGCGGAGGATGGCAACAAGCGCGCCGCGATCGTGTTGCCGAGTTGCTAGCCAGTGATCCGCAAGCGTGGTATCCCGACCAGTACAACAATCCCGACAACGTCGACGCTTATGAACCGCTTGGTCGCGAGCTGATCGCTCAACTCGGCAGCGTCGATGTGCTGGTGTGCTCGGTGGGCACTGGTGGCCACTCTGCAGGCATCGCCAGAGTGGTTCGGAAGGCCAATCCACAAATGAGACTGATCGGCGTTGACACCGTGGGCTCCACGATCTTCGGGCAACCTGCATCACCGCGCCTGATGCGCGGGCTTGGATCAAGCATCTATCCCGGCAATGTGGACTATGCCGCTTTCGATGAGGCGCACTGGGTTGCGCCAGAGGAAGCGGTGTGGGCCTGCCGGACTTTGGCTGCGACACACTACTCGAGTGGTGGGTGGAGCGTCGGCGCAGTGGCGTTGGTTGCGGGATGGGCCGCTCGCACCCAATCGCGAGGCGCGACGGTCGCAGCCGTGTTTCCTGACGGGCCGCAGCGCTATTTCGACACGATCTATAACGACGATTACTGCCGCGCGCACGGCCTTTTGGACCACGAGCCGCCTCGCGAGCCTGCCGTCATAACGCACCCAAGGGAGCAGGTGGTGCGGTCATGGACGCGTTGTGAAGTCGTGCTCAATCCGAAGCAGATGGTGCGCCGATGAATTTGCTTCGCCAGTTCCGCAGCTTCGACGCAGCGAGTCGACTGCTGATGATCAATCAGTTCGGCATCAACCTCGGCTTCTACATGCTCATGCCATATCTGGCTGGTTATCTGGCCGGCCCACTCGGCCTTGCCGCATGGGCCGTGGGACTTGTTCTCGGTCTACGGAACTTCTCACAGCAGGGCATGTTCATTGTCGGCGGCACTCTCGCTGATCGCCTCGGCTACAAGCGACTGATTGTGGCGGGGTGCCTGTTGCGCACCGGGGGTTTCGCTCTGATGGCCCTCGCCGAATCGCTACCAGTTCTGCTCGTTGCATCCGCAGCAACAGGTTTCGCGGGTGCGCTGTTCAATCCAGCGGTCCGCGCCTATTTGGCCGCCGATGCCGGTAGCCGGCGCGTGGAAGCATTCGCGATGTTCAACATTTTCTATCAGGGAGGCATTCTGCTCGGTCCGCTGGCCGGACTCGCGTTGATGAACTTCGACTTTCGCGCCACCGCTCTGGGTGCCGCCGTGGTCTTCGCGATACTGACCGTCGCGCAGATCCTGGGGCTTCCCGCCCGTGTCACCACCTCCGTCGGCGAGCGGACGGCGATTATGCATGACTGGCGGCAGATCCTCGCTCACCGACCGTTTCTCTGGTTCGCCGCCGCAATGATCGGTTCTTACGTTCTATCGTTTCAGGTTTACCTGGCACTTCCACTGCAGGCGCGGATGTTGATTCCAGAATCTTGGTTGATTACAGCGATTTTCATGATTAGCGGTGTCGTCGCGGTAGCAGGACAACTGCACATCGCCCGTTGGTTCGCGAAGCGGTGGGGATCAGGCCGCAGCCTCGTGATCGGCATGGCCATCCTTGCATCATCCTTCACGCCCCTTGCACTTGTTCCAAACAGTCAGCGGTTCGGCTCGATCCCCGCGATCACCGCGCTACTGGTGTGTGCGGCATTACTCGCAGTCGGTTCTGTCGCCGTGTTTCCATTCGAGATGGATACCGTAATGTCGCTATCCGAGGAACGCTTAGCGGCAACCTATTACGGCTTTTACAGCACGATCGTCGGTGTTGGCATTCTCCTCGGTAACCTCGTTACAGGAGCGGTCATGGAGGCGGCGCAAAGAATTGATGTGGGCGAGCTCGTCTGGATAGGATTAATTGCGATTGGCGTTATTTCGGGATTGGCGTTATATCGACTAGACCGGGGCGGCCACTTGCGTGCCTCAAAAAGTGGAAGTGCGCTGACCGTATGAAGTTGGTATTGGCGCCGACTACAAGAGGTCACTAAAGTTTAATGACTGACTGAGGCGAAGTATGGTTGTCGACTTAGAGCCTTGGAAGGTCTACCTCGCGCGCAATCTGCTCGACTACTTCATGAACGGCCCTACTGCCGAGAGCCCAACATTCACCATCGTCTAATATTCCCCGGCATTCCATTACCCGCTTACAGAAAATCTCGCCCGCTCGCTTATTGATCAGGTCTTCGTGTGTACGATCACGCTTTTGCGGATCGATCGCTCTAGCTAGTTGAGCAAATGCCGATTCTGCTGGGATTTGCCACGTTCCTGTCGCAACGCTTCTGTGGTCATCAGGATCTTCGGTGTACCACACCCCGACAACGTCGATGGTCTCGCCGCTCCTCACATCATCGACCACAAGATCAAAATTGTCGGATGTAATGCGACAACCACCGTCGCTTCTTTCTGTGGGACAAAGCGGATAAGGGGGTACATAAGGCTCCGCGTTTCTAAGCATATATCTGTATATTGCAGCAACGCGACGGAAGCTTCAGTGAAAATTCTTACTGATTCAGCAATCCGTTAAGTAGCCAGACCACACTGGCGTTTTAATAACCGGATGTCTACTTATCAACCCATGCGAACGTGCGCTCGACGCACAAACGAGCCGCCTGCCCGATGCGTTAATCGGGCTTTTTCTTTTCCCGCCCATGAGTATCGCGCATCTTGACTCCCCACTTACGAAGTTGGCGCCAGACCGTTCCGTGATCTACCCCAAGATGCACGCCTATCTGCGCTAGTGACTGCCCTGCTTCGTACAGATCGGCGGCTTCGTTGATCTGGTCGTCGGTCAGGGGTTGGTTGCGTATGAGAACACCGGCATCCCGGAGCAGTCGGAGGACACTGCCCTTGCTGATCCCGAAGGCTGCCGCCAACGTAGTCGATGGCTCGCCTGCCGCATAGCGCTGGATGATCTGAGCGACAGTGTCCGCTTTTAGCCGTTGGCTCAGCTTGAACGGCTGGGTTGGAGCAGATTGCGGCCATGGTGATGGTATGTAGAAGTCGCCGTTATCGCTTCTGACCAGCGATTTTGTTAAAATATGGACGGATCTCTGGAACGCATCAAGTTTTGAGTAACGTCTCAGCAGTTCCACCAATTCGATACCTTAAGGTTCTTACTCGAACCATTCCAGAGAGGTCGAGATAGCAATATCTGGGCCTTTTTGTGTTGTATCGATACATGAGATTACTTGTGCCGATCTTGAACCCGCAACCCTTGTTGGAGACTCAAGTCTCGTCCAGTGGCCCTGTAATTGAAATTACAACATTAGCACTCTTGACACTAGAGTGCTAGTTTTGCTATATAAAAATTAGGTAGATGTGTGAGTCCATTGGCTTCGCATCTACCACCGCAAAGATGCGGTGACTTGTATTAATCATTTAATTCACAACCGTTACTCCGCATGGTACGAGGGGTTGCCATCTGGAGTTAGGAGACGCACTGTTAGCCGAATCCCTATGGCAGCGTCACTCCATGTATAGCAGCTTCCAATGTGCCGTGCGCAGCACGGAGAAAGGAGGTGAGCTATGAAAAGTTTAGCTTTGCGTAGTCCCGCGTTGGGGCTTAGCAATCGCCTATTTGATAATTTCTTTGATGATTTCTTTGATAGCGTTCGTTGGCCGAGCGCAGTAGTTCGCCAGCCTTTGACCGACATTTCCTACAGCGATGACGGCAAGACGATGCGCATCGATATGGAAGTGCCGGGTTACCAACCGGACGATATCCAGATGTCCGTTGAAAACGGCGTTCTGGAGATCAGCGGCGAACGCAACGAAAAAGAAGAACACAAAGACAAGGACCGCAGCTATATGGTCCGCGAAATGAGCCGTAGCTTTGCGCGGCGCGTCGTTCTGCCTGAGGGCAGCAACAGCGACAGCATCGCGGCCGAACTGGACAACGGCATCTTGAAGGTCACCGTGCCGATGGCCGAAAAGCACGCGGCGAAGCGGATTCCTATCGCTGCGAAGAAAGGGAAGGCCAAGCTGGCTTCACTTACCGAAGCTAAGCCGGAAGATAAGTAGATTTCTGGCGACCCGGCACTGGCCATAGCAGCCCGTGCCGGGGTCGCTTCAAGGAGTTACGTCCATGAAGATGACACTTATCCTATCCAGTTTCATCAACTTCCTGTTCGGCCTCATCGAAGGGCTACTAATGGTAAGGGTGGTCTTAAAACTATTCGGTGCGAATGCGGCTGCGCCGTTTGTCCATTGGGCCTACGGTGTTACCGCGCCGCTACTGGCTCCTTTTCAGGGCGCGTTTCCGGCGCCAGTTCTCGACGGCGTATGTGTGATCGAATTTACAGCGTTGTTCGCCATTCTGGTCTACGCTTTAGGAGCGAATCTGCTACAGGAGTTAGTGGCATACACCGACGCCTGGAGCACCCGCAGAGTGGTGCACAAATAATCAGCTAAAGCGAAAGGAGGTGAGCTATGGCTAACGGCATTTGCGACATTTGTCAGCGTCGTCCTGCAACGCATACCATTACCGCGACGACCAGTCGAAACGGAAACCAACAGGTAATTGAGGTATGCGACCAGGACTATGCTCGCGTGCGCGGTCGCCAGACTCACTCTCCTTTCGATTCGCTGTTTGGCAGCAGCAGCCTGCTCGACATGTTTGATGACCTCCCAAGCGATTTCGGACGACTCAGTTCCGATATGGGCTATCCGATTCCTCGGGACCGCGAGGCGACAAACCTCGAGAAATATTTGTCCGAACACGCTAAGGAGATCATCCAACAAGCCGCTGAAACGACGGTCAAATTCGGTCGGCGTGAAGTCGACACCGAGCATTTGCTCTATGCCCTCGCCGACAGCGATGTCACGGCGGAAATTTTGAAACAGTTCAAGTTGAAACAAGCTGACCTGAAGGGCTACATCGAGGCCAATGCGCCTAAGGGTGACGAGAAGGAGCCCGAAGAAGGCCAGGTGGAAGTCACCGTGTCGCCAAGGGTCAAGGCGGTGCTGGAAAGCGCGTTTCAAGTTGCCCGCGAACTGGGCCATGGCTACATCGGACCCGAACATCTGTTGATCGCGCTGGCCGAAGAGGACGAAGGTATGGCCAGCGAAGTCCTGAGGAAGTATGGCCTGACACCGCAGGCGCTTCGGCAAAAAACCGTCAAAGTCGTCGGCAAAGGCGCCGAGGAAGGCCGCGTCGATACGAAGACCAATACGCCGCAGCTGGACAAGTTCTCACGCGATCTCTCCAAGCTGGCCCGTGAGGGCAAGCTTGATCCGGTCATCGGCCGTGCCGACGAGATTGAAACGACGATCGAGATACTCGCGCGGCGCACCAAGAACAATCCGGTACTGATCGGCGAGCCTGGCGTCGGCAAGACGGCGATTGTCGAGGGCTTGGCGCAGCGCATCGACCGCGGCAAGGTGCCGGAGGTCCTGAAAGATAAGCGCGTCGTGGAACTGAACCTCAACGCGCTGGTCGCGGGCAGCAAGTACCGCGGCGAGTTCGAGGAGCGCGTCAAAGCGGTCGTCGATGAGATCGTCGAACACAACGACGAGCTGGTCGTATTCGTCGACGAGCTGCACACCATCGTCGGTGCCGGCCAGGGTGGCGGCGAAGGCGGCCTGGACGTATCGAACGTCCTAAAGCCTGCCCTCGCCCGCGGCGAATTGCACCTTGTCGGCGCGACGACGCTGAACGAATACCAGAAATATATTGAGAAGGACGCCGCGCTGGAGCGCCGCTTCCAACCAGTGTTTGTGCCCGAGCCGACCGTCGAGCAGACGATCGAGATCCTTCGCGGCCTGCGCGACAAGTACGAAGCGCACCACAAAATCAGGATCACCGACGAGGCGATCGTCGCGGCAGCCACATTATCCGACCGCTATATCTCCGGCCGGTTCCTGCCTGACAAGGCGATCGACCTGATCGACCAGGCGGCGTCGCGTGTCCGTATCGGCGCCGACACGTTCACGTCTGACATCAAGGAAAAAGAGGACGAGATAGCGCGGCTGAAACGCGAGCAGGAGTACGCGTCCAGCCACAAGCAGTACGAGGACGCCAAGAAACTTGACCGTCAGGTCAAGGACAAGACGGACGAGAAAGACAAGCTGACGGATGAGTGGCGACGCAAGAAAGGCGTGACGTCGCGCGAAGTGCTCGCCGAGCATATCGCACAGATTGTCGGCGCCATCACCGGTATTCCGGTAACTGAGCTGACGCAGGAAGAAAAAGACAAGCTGCTCAAGATGGAAGAGCGGCTGCATGAGCGCGTCATCGGACAGGACGAGGCTATTACTGCCGTTTCCAACGCGATCAGGCTCAACCGTGCCGGGTTGAGCGAGGGCAACAAGCCGATCGCGACGTTCCTGTTCCTTGGCCCTACGGGTGTCGGCAAGACGGAGCTGGCAAAAGCGTTGGCCTGGGTCGTCTTTGGTGATGAAGACGCCGTGACGCGTATCGACATGAGTGAATACATGGAGCGCCACAGCGTCGCGCGGCTCATCGGCTCGCCACCGGGGTATGTCGGCTATGACGAGGGTGGCCAGCTGACCGAACGCGTCCGCCGCCGGCCGTACACCGTGCTGCTACTCGACGAGATCGAGAAGGCGCATCCTGATGTCCACAATGTCCTGCTGCAGGTCTTCGACGACGGCCGTCTGACAGATGGCAAAGGCCGGGTCGTCGACTTCACCAACACGATCATCATCGCGACCTCCAACGTCGGCGCGGCCATTATCAGCCAGGACCTCGCGGTCAAGAAGTGGCAGCGCGAACCGCATGCCGATGTGAAGAACGATGTGCTGCAGGAACTTCGCAATCACTTCCGCCCAGAGTTCCTCAACCGGCTGGACGAAATCATCGTCTTCGAGCCGCTGAATAAGGAGCAGATCAAAGACATCGTCAAGCTGCAGCTGGAACGCGTCAAACGGACTGCCCGCGCCCAGCACATCGAACTTGAATTTGACGATGCTGCGGTCGAACATCTTGCCGAGATCGGCTATCAGCCGGAATACGGCGCACGCGAGCTGAAGCGCCGCATCAAGACAGAAGTTGAGAACCGCCTGGCGACCGAGATACTGAGCGGCAAGGTCAGCGAGGGCTCGCGCATATTGGCTACCCACACCAGTAAGCAAGGCATCCAGTTAGTCCGACCGAATGCCAAGCATTCGTCTAAAGCGGCCTGACCGCAAGCAATTGAGATAGGAGGGAGGTGGTCTATGACAAATGCAACACTTCATTCTGACCGTACGTTGCCCTACCCGGCAGCGATAGGCGCAGGCAAGACGGAATCGAGCACTCTACCGTCGGCAGGGCGCCATAACCGAGAACTATTCCGACTACGGGCTTCTCGACTGGCCGACCTGTTCCCGGACGAGCTGGTGATTCAAGAGAAGACGATATCGGTCATCTGCAACCAGTTCCTCGTGTCGTATGTCGAGACACTTCCCGTACGCGACATTGGCAGGGTCGTCTATGTGGACACTGTCTTCTTCGGAGGCCTCCGCATCATCGGTAAGAACACTCAGCACGAGCTGAAAATAAGAGGCTTGAACAAACAGCAGGCGATCAAGGCAAAGGAGATCATCGAAGGCCTGCTCCTTGAGGACTCCGGCGTTGTCGACGTCCCTCACTGGGTAGAGGCGGATCGCCGCCGCGACATGCTCGCCGAGGCTGGCCGCGCTCCCGAGAATCAAAACGATCTCCATGATCGTGCGCATGACAATTGAGCAGGGGCAGAGGCTATCGCTCCCGTCCGTGTGAGTCGCGCATCTTCACGCCACGCTTGCGCAGCTGGCGCCAGACGGTGCCGTGGTCGACGCCAAAGTGCGCACCGATCTGGGCCAACGAACGACCGGAGGCGTAGAGATGAGCAGCCAGAGCGATCTGATCATCGGTGAGGCCTTGCTTGCGAATCGGCACGCCAGCATCGCGAAGGAGCCGGATGACACTGCCCTTGCTGATGTTGAAGGTGGTGGCGATGGCGGTTGAGGGTTCGCCTGCTTTATAGCGGGCGATGATTTGGGCTATGACGTCCGGTTTGAGCCGCTGGGAGAGCTTGAACGGCTCGGGTGGATCAGTCCCAATACGAGGTGTGCTCGGCGCCTGAACGAGCCCGTCAGGGGTGAGTACGCCAGATTCACGCAGCATATGAACTGTTTTTGACGGACTGTCAAGGTTCGAGTAACGCCGCATCAGCTCCACTCAGTTCAGTTCTCGGCCCTGCGGCCCGCCTCACCGCCGATGAACAGACCACCGATGATGCTGACGATGCCCAAAGCGGTGAACCCGAGCGCGCTCGCCTGCCAGACACGACCGATGTCGTCGCACCGGGTCGCCAGGTCGTCGCTTGCCGAGAGCTCACTGCCAGTCGCTGTGGCCACCTCTGCAGCCTGCGGCTGATAGGCGATGCCGCACGATTTTGCTGAGCCATTCTCGGTGACCGTCAATTGATGGGAGCCGACGCCTACTCCAACCGCGAGTAGCGCGACGCCCAATACGAGAAACAGCGCTTTCACTGCGTCTCCAACTGTTCCGATTCGTGCCCCGGTTGTTTTCTCATGAGGATCGTCTCACCACTTCCGTCATCGCACTCGGATTTGCTCTTAGGTGAACGGTGCCAGCGGCGCACCGGTTCGTCAGTCGACCGATCGACCTATGCGATGGAGTACATGCGGATCGTCCGATTGGGGGACCCGGGCAATTAAAGCTGCTGCTGCGATTTCGGCGCGTTTTCAACGGTGAGCGTCACTACGCTGAGCGTCGTTTCGCGCGCCGAAATCCTAGAACGACGTCGGCTGTTCGATGAAGGTGAACAGTGCCCAGCCCATGCAGATCAGCAAGTTCATTGCGACGGCGACGAGCGCCAGGAACATCAGGCATCGCGCACAGAAACGACGGCGGCGTTGGTTGTGCGCGTGGCGTTCCTCGCGGATCAGGTGCCTGGCTGCGAGCGCGAAATTGACATCGACGAATTCGTCGGTGCTGACGGCCGCGCCGGCCGCGATCTGGCGGAGCCGCGCGGCAGGGATCTCGACGCCCACGCCGGCGAAACTTCGACTCAGGCGGTACGCCTGCCAACGGCCCAAGTCGTGATCCGTCATGGCCACACGACGCGGGCGGTTGGTCCATTCCTCTTGGTTCGACGGGGTGGTCATCTCCCAGATTGTGCGACAGCGCAGCGCCCAATGTTGCGAATTCACAAGGATTTTCCACTGCATGCGAACGCCCGCTCGTCCGCCGCGCACACCGTGCGGTGTCAGCGTTTGCCGTAGCCGACCTCGGCCGGCAAGGGCGGCCCGGACGGCGTCGTCGGAGCCGGTGTCGTCGGAGCCGCCGGCGAAGCGGGCGCTCCCGGGCGGTGGAAGTCGACCATCTTCTCCTCACGGATCACCCTGTTGTCGACGGTGACCGACAACGAGTTCGCGGTCACGAAATAATCCACGCCGTCGTTCTTGGCGACGAACCCCCCGTCACCGGACTCCGAAGCAGCCAGAATCACCTTCGCGCCGTCGCGCACACGGACACCGCGGTACTGATACTGGCCGCCCGGGGTCTTGCAGATCGCCACCCGCGACGAATCCGTGCTTCCGAAAACCACGGCAGTGTCCGGTGCGGTGCACCGCGCAGTCGAGTCGACGTAACCCTGCCCGTCGCTGGCAGGCGCAGCGTGAGCCATTGGGAGTGCGATGGTGAGCAGGGCCGAACCCGCCGCCGCGGCGATGGCCAGGCGACGCGTCGAAACCGCAGAGAACGACATCACCTCCACCAGACCACGGTTCGGCGGACCGTGCGAGCGTCGGCTCCAAGGCACAACCGAATTGTTAGCGATCAGAAACCTCGGCGTGTCGACAATTTCGGGTATTTCCAGGCCGTGGCCTGCAACTGTAGGTTTTGCCGCAGCTGACGCCATGATTGGAAGGGCCCGGTCATTGCCATACCAGCCCCCTTGTCCGCCACGCCGCAGGCCGCACCTTGTCAAGCGAACTTCGTTGAGCGACAGCGCAAGACCATGTGGAGGATGAACGCATGCGCCATCTGACAGCTGTAGTCACCGTCGCCGTCGCATGTGTCCTCGCCGCAGCCTGTGGCAACAGCAACGAGGGCAGCAAGACGTCGAGCAGCAAACCAACGACGACGACCGTCGCCGCACCTCCGCTCGCCGATACCGACCTGCCCGGGTTGCTGCTCAGTCCCGAGGAAATCAACGCCGCCATGGGCGCAACGGAAATGGTGGTGTCGAACACTCGTTTCGAGATGTCCGACGACAGCGCCTTGATGGAGCCTAAAGAATGCCTCGCGATCGACGGGGCGGCGCAGGCGCAGACGTACGCGGGCAGTGGCTTCACCGCTGTGCGTGACCAGACGCTGCAAGAGGGCGACAACTTCACGCATTTCGCCGAGCAGGCGGTGGTGCTTTTCCCGAGCGCCAAAGAAGCCACCGCGTTCTTCACCGCATCGGTCCAGCAGTGGCCGGCTTGCCATACCTACAAGCACCTTCAGTCCGGCTCTGAATGGCAGGCGGGACCGATATCCAACGCCAACGGCATCTTGAGCATCACCGCGAGTCAACAGAACGCGAAAGCCCCCGGCTGGGCGTGTGGGCGGGCTCTGGCAGCCCGCAACAACGTGGTCGTTGACGTCAACACCTGCAGCCCCAACCCGGCAGACACCGCGGTGAAGATCGCCGCCCAGATCGCCGCCAAGGTGAAGCACTAGCAGCGCGGCTAAGAGTCCACTGCCACAGGCACACAACGACTCTCACGATCTCGACGTGTGTGCGGCCGTCGTCGGCTTGAATGTCATATGCCGACGTCGAGAAGAGAGCCCATGAAGAGTCGTGAAAGCGCCGTTGTGCTGTCCGAAATGGGAATCGCGCTGTGACCGCGTCGACTGCGACCGTGTCGCAGAAGCCGGTCGAATTCGATCCTTACTCTGACGACTTCTTCAATTCTCCCTACGCGACGTACCGCCGGATGCGTGACGAAGCGCCGGTGTACTACAGCGAGAAATACGACTTCTACGCGCTGACCCGCTACGAAGACGTCGCGCCGGCGTACAAGGACTTCGAGACGTACTCGTCGGCCAAGGGCGTCACGCTCGACATGGTCAAGGCCACGGATCTGAAGATGCCGGAGGGCCGGCTGATCATCATGATGGATCCGCCCGAGCACGAGGTGATGCGCAAGCTGGTGAACCGGGTGTTCACGCCGCGCGCCGTCGCAGCACTTGAACCGATGATCCGGGAAAAGATCTACGACGTCGTGAAGACGTTGAATCCCGAGTCGTTCGATGCCGTCGCGGATTTCTCGGCTCTGTTTCCGGTCGAGATCATCACCGCAATGCTGGGCGTCCCGCCCGAAGACCGCCAGCAACTTCGCATCTGGCTGGACAAAGGACTGGAACGCGCGCCGGGATCGATGAATCCGTCCCGGGAAGGTATCGACTCGATGATCAAATCGGGGACCTACTATTACAACCTGATTCAGCAGCGCCGAGCCGAGCCTCGCGACGACATGATCAGTCGGCTGATCGAGACGGAAGTCGTCCAGGACGGCGAGGTGAGGCGTCTGGATGACGTCGAGATCGCGGGTTTCGCCAACATGTTGGGCGGTGCGGGCGCCGAAACGGTGACGAAGCTCGTCGGCAACGCGGTGGTGGTCTTCGCTGAGAACCCCGACCAGTGGCAAGAACTACGAAACGACCGCAGCAAGATTGCGGCGGCATTCGAGGAGTTGCTCCGCTACGAGGGGCCGTCGCAGTACAACGTGCGGTACACGATGCGCGACGTGACGTTGCACGGCACCACGATTCCGGCCGGCAGCACCGTCGTGCTGATCAACGGAGCCGCGAATCGTGACGAGAGAGTGTTCCCGGATCCGGATCGGTTCGACATCCACCGTGAGCGCAAGTTCGGCTACAACAGGACTGCGTCGGGTGCACATGACCAACGTCTGCGGTTGGTCGAATGTCCCTGTTCGCGCTGCCTGACGTCGGTTTTCGCCAGTCCGGGCAATGTGCGGCACCTCTGCGTGAGCGGGGTTACTGTCGAGTAACAGCCCAGCTTCTGTGGAGGTCGACATGACCGTGACGAAGGAAGTCAGCGAGCAGCAAGCCCGACAAGTCGCCGAGCAGGCGCGTGAGGCGCGATGGGAGCACCCGAGTTTCGGCAAGGAGCTGTTCTTGGGCCGCTTGCGGCTGGACCTGGTTCATCCGCACCCCAGCGGTGCCCCGGAAGCCGTCGAGCGCGGGGAGGCGTTCCTGGCAAAGCTGCGCGCCTTCTGCGAATCCGAGATCGACGCCGCCGTGATCGAACGCGACGCGCAGATCCCGGACAACGTCATCCGCGGCTTGAAGGATCTCGGTGCGTTCGGCATGAAGATCGGTACCGAATACGGCGGCGTCGGTCTGTCGCAGGTCTACTACAACAAGGCGCTTGCGCTCGTCGGGTCCGTGCATCCGTCGCTGGGCGCGCTGCTGTCCGCGCACCAGTCGATCGGGGTGCCGCAGCCGATCAAGATGTTCGGCACCGAAGAGCAGAAGCGCACCTGGCTGCCCCGGTGTACCCGCGAAATCAGCGCGTTTCTGCTGACCGAACCGGACGTCGGCAGCGACCCGGCCCGGCTACACGCCACCGCCACGCCCGACGGCGACGACTACGTCCTCAACGGTGTCAAGCTGTGGACCACCAACGGGGTGATCGCCGACCTCCTGGTGGTGATGGCGCAGGTGCCCAAGAGCGACGGGCACCGAGGCGGCATCACCGCGTTTGTGGTCGAGGCCGACGCGCCCGGCATCGTGGTGCAAAACCGCAACGCATTCATGGGACTACGCGGCATCGAGAACGGGTTCACCCGGCTGACGGATGTGCGGGTCCCGGCGGCCAACAGAATCGGCCGGGAAGGCGAAGGCCTCAAGATCGCGCTGTCCACGCTCAACGTCGGACGCCTTTCGCTGCCCGCGGTGTGCACCGGCTCGGCGAAGTGGTGCCTGAAGATCGCCCGGGAATGGTCGCGCGAGCGCGTGCAGTGGGGGCGGCCGGTCGGTGAACACGAAGCCGTGGCCGGCAAGGTGGCGTTCATCGCGGCCACCGCCTACGGGTTGGAGGCGATGCTCGATCTGGCCAGCGAGCTCGCCGATGCCGGCGGCGCCGACATCCGGATCGAGGCCGCGCTGGCCAAGCTCTACGGCTCCGAGATGGCCTGGCTGATCGCCGACGAGCTGGTGCAGATCCGCGGCGGCCGCGGTTACGAGACCGCCGCGTCGCTGGCCGCCCGCGGCGAGCGTGGCGTGCCCGCGGAACAGATCCTGCGCGACCTGCGGATCAACCGCATCTTCGAAGGCTCCACCGAGATCATGCATCTGCTCATCGCCCGCGAAGCCGTGGACGCGCACTTGTCGGCGGCCGGTGACATCATCGACCCGCAAGCCGACGTGCGGCGCAAGGCCCGAGCAGCCGCCCAAGCGGGAAAGTTCTACGCGCGCTGGCTGCCCACCCTGGTCGCCGGCAAGGGGCAGCTGCCCACGTCCTACCCCGAGTTCGGCCCGCTGGCAGCGCATCTGCGCTACGTCGAGCGGGCCAGCCGGCGGCTTGCCCGCAGCACCTTCTACGCGATGTCGAGATGGCAGGGCAGGCTCGAGCACAAGCAGCGTTTCCTCGGGCGGATCGTCGACATCGGCGCTGAGTTGTTCGCGATGACCGCCGCGTGCGTGCGGGCGCAGCGCGACAACGCAGACCCCACCGCGGTCGAGCTCGCCGACGCGTTCTGCCGTCAGGCCCGGGTCCGCACCGAGCAGCGCTTCGACGAACGATGGCACAACAGCGACGACTCCGACCGGGCGCTGGCCCGCGCGGTGCTCGACGGCCGCTACACCTGGCTGGAGGAAGGCATCCTCGACCCGTCGATCGACGGCCCCTGGATCGGGCAAGACGGCGGCGCCAGCAAGGACGACGTGCACCGCGTCATTTCCTGAATCAGGTTGCGCCACAACAAGTTCCGCACCATGAGTCTTTGGAGGTGGCCAGCTGGACAGCTTCGCGCGACTCAATGCGGTCGGGGCGGCCCTAGCCGCCGCGGCGATCGCGATATCACCGGCACCGGCGTCAGCTGATCCGGCCGCAACTGACGTGATCACCGCCGTCGCGGTCAGCCCGGCGGGCGAGCCGATCAACGGCTACCAGGAGGCGCCGGCTCAGGGAAACGTCACCGCGGTCACCGACTGCACTGCGCCGTCTCCGTCGGCGCTGGCCGACGACATCTACTCGTGCTCCCCAAGCGCCGCCGGCGCCGGAACCTGCTGGCCGTCGACGCCCGGATCGCTGCTGTGCATCGACGATCCGTGGAGCAAGCGGCTGCACCGGGTGACCTACGACGGTCCGCTCCCACACGTAGCGCCACCGGCTGTCACCGATCCGTTCGCGCTGCTTCTCACTGACCGCACCCGCTGCCTGCTGCGCAACGGCGGCGCGTGGGGCGGCCGCGACGACGGCTACGTCGGCGTCTACGGCTGCGGCGACGCGACCTCGAATCTCGCAGTGCTGTGGTTGCCCAGCGCAGGCCCCGGCACGTGCATCGACCGGTCGCAACCACTGTGGACGGTCAAAGTCGGACAACTCGGTAGTCCGGGGGAGCGGTTTGCGCCGCCGCAGATCCGCACGGTGGCCAGCGCATGGTTCGCCGGCAACGCCGTCTAGTCACCCCACGACGCACCCCTCGGCAAGTTCTGTAGGGTGATGCACCGATTCCGGGCCGTCGAATGAGGAGCAGCTGGTGACGCTCAACACCGTCGCGCTCGAGCTCGTACCACCCAATGTGGAGCGAGGTCGGCAGCAGGCGATTGAGGATGCGCACAAAGTGCTGCAGTTTTCCGCCGAGTCCGGCCTGGAGGGCCGGATCCGGCACGTGATGATTCCCGGGATGATCGCCGAAGACGACGACCGGCCCGTCGAGATGAAGCCGAAGCTCGACGTGCTCGACTTCTGGTCGATCATCAAGCCGGAGCTGCCGACGGTGAAGGGACTGTGCACGCAGGTCACGGCGTTCATGGACGAGCCCACGCTGCGCGAGCGCGTGGCGCAGCTTTGCTCGGCGGGTTTCGAGGGCATTGTCTTCGTCGGCGTCCCACGCACCATGCAAGACGGTGAGGGCTCAGGCGTCGCGCCCACCGACGCCCTGTCGATCTACCGGGAGCTCGTACCCAACCGGGGCGTGATCCTCATTCCCACCCGCGAGGGCGAGCAGGGCCGGTTCACCTTCAAATGCAATCAAGGCGCCACGTTCGGCATGACGCAGCTGCTGTATTCCGACGCGATCGTCGGCTTTCTCCGCGAGTTCGCGAAGAGCTGCGACCACCGGCCCGAGATCCTGCTGTCGTTCGGCTTCGTGCCGAAAGTGGAGGCCCGGGTCGGCCTGATCGACTGGCTGATCCAGGACCCCGGAAACGCTGCGGTGGCCGACGAGCAGGAGTTCGTCAAGAAGCTGGCGGGCAGTGACCCGGCGACAAAACGCCAACTGCTCGTCGACCTCTACAAGCGGGTGATCGACGGGGTCGCGGAGCTCGGTTTCCCGCTGAGCATCCACTTGGAGGCGACGTACGGCGTCTCTGCCGCGGCGTTCGAGACCTTCGCCGAGATGCTCGCCTACTGGTCCCCGGCGGTTCCAGGAGGAAGTCCGCGCCACTGAGCGCACAAATCGGATCCGCCGAGGGCACAAATCGGCGCCCACTTGTTTCTCTTTGCCGGGTTGCGGGCACGCTGCGGCCATGGCGTTCAAACTCACATACCGCGATGGACAAGAAGACGATTACGACGACTCCACCAAGTGGGCCGTCGAAGACGGCGTTCTGAAGATGGGGCGAGAGGCCGGCAAGTGGACGGTCCTGGTGTCGCCAGGTCATTGGGCCACGATCGAAGTTCGCGACGACGACAAGAGCGGCCGCGACAAAGACAAGGACCGTGACAAGGACAAGGACCGTGACAAAGACGAGGATAAGGATCGCGAGAAAGACGACGACGACAAAGACGACGAGGACAAAGACAAGCGCGACAAAGACAAGGAAGACGATAGGGACTGACCCGGCCGCCGTCGGCGATCAGACCATCGCGGTCGGCGAGACTTTCAGGCCAATGGCCAACGCACCGGCCAGTTCTCGGCTGACGTCGTAGTCGAAGATCACGTGGCCGCTGAGGACGTCGACGTCACGCTTGAACCGCTGCAGCGGATTGCTGACGAAATGCGCACTGGCACCTGACGATTCGAGCAGTCCAGAGATCACTGCACGCGATTCCCGCACGATGTGTGCAGCCGCCAGCCGGGCGTCGGCGCGGATCGAGCGCGGCACGCGGTCCCCGGTGGCCAGGATCGTCTCGATCTGATGCGTCGTGCCGTCCAGCAGTCCGTGCAGCGCACGCAGCCGAACCCGGGCGTCGGCCAACCGGGCTTGAGCGGCCGGCTTGTCCTGCTGCCGAGTGCCCTCGTACGCGATGACGCGCTCGCCGAGCCGTTCCGCATACAGCTCGGTGACGCGCTCGGCGGCCCCCAGCGCGGGCATCGCGGCCACCAGGGCGAGCGCCGGCACCATCGGCCATCGGTAGAGCACCGCGTCGTGCAGCGCAGCGCCGGGCGCAGTGCCGCGATAGATGTCGACGACTTTGACAAGCCGATGCGCGGGCACAACGACGTCGTCGACGACGACGTCGTTGGACCCGGTGGCCCGCATCCCGTCGGTGTGCCACACGTCGACGACGCCCACTTGCTCCGCGGGAAGCAGGGCCAGTGCCGGATAGATCGCGTCGTCGGGTCCGCACAGCGCTCCGACCATGACCCAGTTGCCGTGCATGACGCCGGTGGCCCAGGACCAGCGGCCGCGCAGCCGCACGCCGCCGTCGACGGGGACGCCTCGGCCGGTGGGGGCCAGCGCCGCCGGCGCCAGGAAAGGCTCGCTCGCGAACGCCTCTTCCTGTGCCCGCTCGTCGAATAACGCCAGAAGCCAGTTGTGCAGCGCGTAGAACGCCGCCGTCCACGCCGTCGAGACGCACCCGTGTGCCATCCGCCGCACGGGACCGAATATCTGCGAAAACGCTGCCTGCTGGCCGCCGTAACGCGCCGGTCGGAGGAGTTCGGTGAAGCCCGACTCGGTGAGTTCTGCGACGGTGGCCGCGGGCAAATGCCTTAGCTGCTCGGCCTGCTGCGCGCGCTGGGCCAGCCGGGACACGAATTCGTCGGTGATGGCGCCGGCCGTCATCCCGGCACCGTACCATACCTTTTGGTATGGTCGGCCGTCACGGCCGCAGCATGAAGTCGAGGAACCGCTCACGCTGTTGGGCGGATTGCCTCTTGGGGGTGGCGCCGGACAGATGCAGGAACCCGATGCCTGCGGCGAACACCGTGTCGGCTCGTAGCTGAGCATCGCCGGCGTCAAAGCCACAGTCGCAGAACGCCTCCCGCACTGCGCGCAGCAGCCGCCGGTCAGCCGAACGCACAGCTGCCGCCACCGTCTTGTCCGAGCGCGCCCACTCACGCATCGCTCGCTCCAGCGTCCAGTGCCGCTGGCTGACGAGGGACGACATCATCCGGGACAGCCGTTCGCGCGGCGCGACATCACGCATCCGGGCGATCGCACGGCGATCTTCGTCGCGCAGCTGCGCCCAGGATTCGATCAGCGCGCTGCGGTAGGCGGCCATGTCGGCGAAGTGCCAGTAGAAGCTGCCCTTTGTCACGCCCATGCGTGCGCAGAGCCGGTCGAGCTTGAGTGCGTTTCGCCCCTCCTCGGCCAGAAGCGCATACCCTGCCTTCAGCCAGTCATCTGCCGACGTGCGAGTGGTCACGGCAGTGGGTGGCCGGGCAGGCTGCCGACCTCCAAGCCCGCCATGCTGCAAGTGCCCTCGAAAATGACCCGGCCGAATTCCCTTATGCGGCAACTTAGTCGACCGGCAAGGTGTTCGAAATCGGTGTCGACGTTGCGGCGCTCCGCGGGCAGGGGCACCGGCAGGACATGCGGATCGAGGGCTGTTCCGTCGCCGTCCAGGTCGACCTGATAGCGCAGACCCCTGGCGCGAACTTCCCACCGCCCGTCGCCGACGTCCCACTGCACAAGCTCGGGCGGGGTCACGCGGATCACCTTCTGGCCCAAGCGCACTACCACTCCGCCGACGTCGCGTCCGAGGGGGCCGAGCCGCAGACGCCCGCCCGAGAACGCGACACAGACGTCGGCACCGTCGAAGTCGTGGGCTTGTCCCCACCACCAGCGTTCCGGGAAACCCGCGCCCCAATTGCGTTCGGAATACCACCGGGCATCGTCGAATCGCCAAATCTCGCCGCTGAATTCGACGGTGCCGCTAGCGGATCCACCGAGCCGGTACGGATGCCAGTACTGGTTGAGGAAGGGAACCGAGGAGAAGACTCCGCCTCCGGCGAAAGCCTTGGGCCAAGGGAATGGGTTTTCGAACCGCAGATCGAGGTGAACGTCGTCGAGATCGATGCGAAGCCGTTCCGCCGACGCGCTCAGGGTGCGGGCCGGATCGGTGCCGGCTCGGACCGCGAAATGCGACCGCGGCGCGTGCGCGTCGTCCAACGCCGCCGATCGCACCAGGCCGCCGGGATGCAAAGCCACCGCGACGGTCGCCCAGTCGCCGTCCGGATGACGGTTGACGCTGCACAGCGCCACGGCCACGCGACCGGAAGCCGCGTCGGTGACCCGCCAAAACCAGCCCTCCATCTCCGTTCCGTGGGACGGCAGAGGGTCGCCGAAGGGCACGTCGGCGCCGGTGCGCCGGTACAGGTCGACAAGGCGGTGTACAGCCCCCAACGATCCGTTGCGCAGGTTTTCAGTCAATGTCATCGGCGACCTCCCGGGGCAACTCTAGGTATAGCCGAGTGCTGCTCGCCGAAAGTGGGTAGCCGTCAACGAACAGCCAACGAGGGGAGAAGCGCTCATGCGCGCCGAAGAAGGCGACGAATCGATCGAAGAACTCGCAGCAGACGCCAAGAAGTCGCAGAAGAGAATCGACGAGGCGGTCGACAACCCCGAACGCGAGTCAGATCACCCGCAGCACCGCGCCGATCGCTAAGCCGGCGACAAGCAGTGCGCCCGCCAGCCGCACGTGCAGCCACGCCAGCGCGGCGTACCACAACGGCCACACCGGAAACTTCGGCGGCGGCTCCGCCGGCGGGGGCTTGCGGAAGTACGGCCAGACCTTCACCAGCCGGGGCAGCGCCAGCACCACCACCAGCGCCGGCCACGGCATCGCACCTACCGCCACACACACGCCGACCAACACGTAGAAGCCGACCATCATCGCCAGCGTCGTGACCCGGGCGCGCGACTCGCCGAGAAGAACCGGCACCGTGCGAATGCCCAGCGGCGCGTCGTAGGGGATCTTGTCAATGTGCTTGCCCATCAACACCGTTGTGCACAGCAGCCCGTACGGCAGCGACGCCAGCAGCACGTCCCACCCGACGTGACCGACCGCCGAATAGTAAGTGCCGCAGACCATCAACGGGCCCCACACGACCAAGACGTCGGGCTCGCCGAGTCCGCGCTTCTTCAACCGAAGCGGAGGCGCGGTGTATGCGACGCTCAGCACGAACCCGGCGAGCGCGAACGCGAGGACGGGCCAGCCGCGCACCAGTGTCAGCACCACTAAAATTGCCAGGTCCGCGAGATTGACCGCCAGGATCGCCGATACCAGGGTGCGCCGGCTCACCAGACCGGACAGCACGGGATGCGGTGCATACAGCGCGCGGGGATAGTTCTCGCTGTCGGTGCCCGCTTTCGTGTCGAACAGATCGTTCATCAAGTTGTTGGCGGTGTGCGCCAACAGGATGCCCACCACCGCGAGCACCAGCCAGCGCCAATCAAGCCCCGGCTCGCCGACCGCCAGCAGCGCCGCCACCAGACCGGCGAACAGCGTCATCGGCAGCACCGCGGCGCGGGTGACGACGATCCATCGGGTCACCGCGTCGACACGGCCGTCTGGGGGCGGGTTCGTAGTGCGCAAGGCGTACAGCCATGAACTGATGCGCGACCGCGTCGCGACCTCGGCCATACGGACAGCGTAGGCCGATGTTCAGCGCTGGTCACCGCGCTTTGGGATACAGATACTGTTCCTCGATGACCGACGAATTCGATGCCCGCCAACGATTCACCGACGCGCAGGTGGCCTGCCTCGCCACCGCCTCGTCCGACGGTGTGCCTCATGTCGTGCCTGTCGTGTTCGCGGTCGCCCACGACGTCGTGTACACCGCGGTGGACACCAAGCGGAAGACCACCCACCGCCTGCGCCGGCTGCGCAATATCGAGCAGAACCCGCGCGTCAGCCTGCTCGTCGACCACTACGACGACGACTGGAACCAGCTGTGGTGGGTGCGCGTCGACGGGCTCGCGCAAATTCATGACCGGGGTGAGGAGATGGCCACCGGATATGACCTGCTGCGCCGCAAGTACCCCCAGTACCAACGCATTTCGCTGACCGGTCCGGTGATCAGCATCGCGGTGAGCCGCTGGTCTTCGTGGCAGTCCTGATCGCGACCCGACAGACGGCTCAGTGGTGATCGGTGCGGGTCAGCTGACGCTCGAGCTCTGCCAGCGACTGCCGGGCGTAGCCGCGCCACAACCAGCCGAACACCGGCAGCGCCGGCGCACCGAGCCGTGAGCGCGGATGGATCGTCCACCGCCAGGTCACAGTGGTGCCGTCGCCAGTCGGGTTGAACAGCCACTCGCCGTCCACCTTGCTGACCAACGGGGACAGCGGACCTTTGATGTCGCGCAGCACGTAGCGAAAGGCGTGCGGCGGTTCCACGTGGGTGAGCTCCTCGCGCATGCTGCCACCACCGGTCAGCCACACCGTGCGCGTCTGACCGGCGCCGTCCCAGCCGCCGGTTTGCTCGGTCACCTTGCTGATCGGCGGGATCGGCCCGTACCAGCGCTGAAACAATGTCGGCAGTGGCAACGGCAGGGTGCCGGCGAAGGCCCGCTGGGCGTCGACGGGAATGTCACGAGACTGCTTCACAGTCAGCGGCTTCGTCATGGCGCTGATCGTAGTGGGGCAGTGTGGTGATCTCCGCGGCCACGGACCGGCGCGACTCGAAGCGGCCGATCCCCAACGCCACCACGGCGGCCAGCCCCCAGCCGAGCAGGATGTCGATGACGTAGTGCTCGGCCGAGTACACCAGTGTGAAGGCCATCATCAACACATATGCCGCCAGAATCGGACGCCACCGGCGTTGCACCCGAGTCCACAAGAACGCCGCGATCATCGCCGAAAGCGCGGCGTGCAACGACGGAATGGCAGCGACCATGTTGACGCTGACCTGGCCGCTGTTCACCAGGTCGCGGGCGACGTGGAGGTGCAGCGTCTCCCATCCCCGGGTGGAGATCCGCTCGACGAACTGATTCGCGCCCGGCTGAGTCATCTGCATCGGTCCCAGCAGCCCGCCGTCGGGCACGCCCGCGGGGGAGCCGAACATGCACGCCGGATACGACGGGCCGCCCGCCACGTCGGCAGCCGTGCACCGGGCGGCCGCCCACGGCGGCGCGGCGGGCAACACGATGTAGATCGCCAGCGCGGTGAACGACAACGCGACGAAACGGCGCACGAACGCCTTCCAGTCCTCCCGTGAACGCAGCCACAGCGCCCCGGCCACCACGTAGGGAAGGATGAAAAACGACATGTACACGGTGCTGACGGCGACCTCCCACCACGGCGGCGCCGCCAACTTGATGTGCTCCTGCAACCAGACCGTGGGCACTTTGCCGAAGAACAGCCACTTGTCCGCGTCCACCTGCCATTGCCAGAGGGTGGGTGTGCCCACGAGTTTCGCCGCGCCGCGGCTCACGTCGTAGACCAGCAGCACCACCGCAAACGGCAGCCAGTCGCGGATCACCATCAGCATCTTGCGGCGACCGATGCTGGCCGCGATGAGACCGGTCGCGATGTAGAGCAGGATCAGTTCGCGGTTGAAGGCCAAGCCCGCGGTCAAGGTGCGGTAGACCACGACGACGGCCCATGTGGTGACCGCCGCGCGCCGTATCAGCGTGAGGCGCCGCTGCCGGGCCGCGGCGTCGTCGTCCAGCGACGATTCGAGTTCCCTGCGTCGACGGAGGACGTCGGGCAGCCGCGAAAACCGTGCGGATGCTGTCTCCACGTCCACGCTCAAGACATGAGCCTTTCAGCCAGCCGGATACCAGGTGCAGCCGACCAGGCGTTTCGGCCGCGCGTTTCCGAAGTCTAGATACTCGCGAGAGACACCCACGTCGCCGCCTGAACACGACTTGGTAACCGGGGAGCTGCCGTGGGCCACGCCAGGTGGGCGCCGGAGTCGGTTCTGGCCACCGGCGCGAGTTCAGAAAGTCGACCCAATTCGACTGCAGTCGAGGGTATGAAATTGGTGTTTTCAGCAACATTTCAGGTCGGCACGATTAAATCGAAATGAGCCGAACCCAAAAGTGTTGCTGCGACCAGCAATTCAAGTAATTGACGCGGACGATTGCGCAGCTAGCGGCGTTGACAGTGAACCGCGGCACTCCTAACGTCCTGCGCACGCTGGCGATGATAGGAATGCAATTGGAACCCGTATATGAAGTTCCGCGCGCCGCGGCGATGATGCCGCGGCGGTCGCCTTTTGTGGGCGCATATCGGCGAGAAAGTAAGCCGGCGCCGAGAATTGTCGCGCAGCGACCATGACGACGGTGGTGTGGTCGAAGCCGGCCGTTGCGATCGGCGACTTCGTAGTGCTCGCGGGCGAGACTCTGGCCGCGACGTTCCGTCGACCCTTTGCATGGCGCGAGCTGCTGGATCAGATCTGGTTCGTGGCCAGGGTCTCGATCGTTCCCACGCTCGTGCTGTCGATCCCGTACACGGTGCTCATCGTCTTCACGCTCAACATCGTGCTGCTGGAGGTCGGCGCCGGCGATCTGTCCGGTGCCGGCGCGGCGCTGGCGTCGGTGACGCAGGTCGGCCCGGTGGTGACCGCGATCGTGGTGTCCGGCGCCGCAGCCACCGCGATGTGCGCTGATCTGGGCGCCCGGACGATTCGGGAGGAGATCGACGCGATGAAGGTCATCGGCGTCGACCCTGTCCAAGCACTTGTGTTGCCGAGGGTCATCGCCGCGACGTTCGTCGCGATGATGCTCTACTCGGTGGTCGCCGTGGTCGGGCTGTTCGGCAGCTACTTCTTCGTAGTCTTCGTCCAGCATGTGACGCCGGGTGCGTTCGTCGCGGGCATGACCCTGCTCACCGGGTTGCCCCAGGTGATCGTGTCTTTGGTCAAGGCGCTGCTGTTCGGACTGTCGGCCGGTCTGATCGCGTGCTACAAGGGCCTGCACGTCGGCGGCGGCCCGACGGCGGTCGGCAACGCCGTCAACGAGACCGTGGTGTTCGCGTTCATGGCGCTGTTCTTCATCAACATTCTGGCCACCGCGTTCGGCGTGAAGGTCGCGCCGTGACCACGTTGCGTTGGCCGAGGACGGTCCGGGGCCGCGCATGACGGCGGTCGAGGAGTCCGCACCGGGCGCCGAGTTCCTGAACGGCCTCGTCGCCGGCACCCGCAGGCTGGGCGAGCAGACGGCGTTCTACGGCCAGGCGCTTGGCGCCGTCGCCGACGCGGTCCGGCGCTACCCGACCGAGGTGCTGAGGCTGGTCGCGGTCATGGGTATGGGCAGCGGAGCCCTGGCCGTCATCGGCGGCACCGTCGCGATCATCGGTTTCCTCACGCTGTGCACGGGCGCGTTGATCGCCGCACAGGGCTACAACACGCTGTCCAATGTCGGCATCGAAGCCCTCACCGGTTTCCTGGGCGCTTTCCTCAACGTGCGATTCATCGCGCCGGCCACCGCCGGGGTCGCTCTGGCCGCCACGATCGGTGCCGGCGCGACCGCCCAGATCGGCGCAATGCGCATCAACGAAGAAATCGACGCCCTCGAGGTCATGGGCATCCGGCCGATCACCTACCTCGCCTCAACCCGAATCGTGGCGGGGGTGATCGCGGTCATCCCGATCTACACGATTTCGGTGCTGATGTCGTTTCTGGCGACACGATTCGGAACGACGATCGTCTACGGCCAGTCCCGTGGTGTCTACGACCACTACTTCTCGACGTTTTTGCACCCGATAGACCTCTTCTGGTCGTTCGCGGAGGCGCTGGCCATGGCTGCCGCCGTGATGGCGGTGCACACCTACTACGGGTACACCGCGACCGGAGGTCCTGCCGGGGTCGGCGAAGCCGTCGGCCGTGCGGTGCGCACGTCGATCACCGCGGGCGTTTTCATCCTGCTGACCATCACGCTGTCCGTGTACGGGCAGTCCGGAAACTTTCATCTGTCGGGGTGACGGGATGAGCGAGCAGAAGACGAACTCGCCCCGGCGGGAACGTATCGATCCGATTTGGTGGGCGCCTGTGCTGCTCTTGGTGATCACAGCGCTGTCGACGCTCACCGCTTTTCAGTTCTCCGGAACGCTACGCCAAACCGTCCCGCTCACAGTGGTGTCCGACAGGGCCGGACTGGTGATGGAAGACGGCGCGAAGGTCAAGTTGCGCGGTGTCCAGGTCGGCGAGGTGGTTTCTGTTGGTGCGCAGCCGAATTCAGCCGGGACCAACGTCTCCAAGCTGAACCTCAAGATCGACCGAAGAAACTTTCGGTACCTACCGGGCAACCTCGAGGCGGAGATCAAGGCGAGCACGGCGTTCGGCGCCAAGTACGTGGACCTGGTAGTGCCGGCGACCGGCGCCAGTGCCCAGCGCCTCGAGCCGGGAGCCGTGCTGCACTCGCGCAACGTGACCGTCGAAGTCAACACGGTGTTCGAGAACCTGCAGTCGGTGGTCCATTCGGTCGACCCGGCGAAACTCAACGCGGTGCTGTCGGCCGTCGCGCAATCGGTGCGAGGCAAAGGTGATCGCATCGGCGAGGCGATCACCGATGCGAACGCCGTACTGCAGGCGGTGAACCCGCGCATGCCCACGGTGCAGCAAGACTGGCGATTGTTCGGTCAGACTGCGCAGGCGTATTCGATTGCAGCGCAGGACATTCTGTCGATTCTCGACTCGTTCACGACGACGAGCACGACGATCAGCACGCACGACAAGCAACTCGACGAGTTGCTGCTGGCGGCAATCGGCTTCTCCCGGTCGGGCATCGACACAATCGGGGCCAACCAGCCGAATCTGGTCGATGCCGTCAACATCATGGTGCCCACCACCGACCTGTTGTTCAAATACTCGCCCACCTACGCCTGCCTGTTCCAGGGCGCGCAGTGGTTCCTCGACCATGGCGGCAGAGACGCGCTGGGCGGCAATGGCAAATCTGTGATCATGGATGCCGCGTTGCTGTTCGGCGATGACCCGTACCGCTATCCCGACAATCTGCCCAGGGTCAACGCCAAAGGAGGCCCCGGGGGCAAGCCCGGTTGCGGTTCGCTGCCCGATGTCAGCAAGAACTTCCCGGTGAAGTATCTGGTCACCGACACAGGATTCGGCACCGGGTTGGACGTGAGGCCCAATCCCGGCATCGGATTTCCCGGCTGGGCCAACTACTTCCCGGTCACCCGAGCGGTGCCGGAACCGCCGAGCATCCGCTATCCCAGCGGCCCGGCGCCAGGACCGCCGCCGCCGTATCCGGGTGCACCTCCGTACGGCGCGCCGGAGTTAGCGCCGGACGGAGCGCCGCTCTATCCGCCGCCGCCCGAAACGCCCCCACCGCCATCGCCCTGACGGTTCACTCGACCAGCCCGTCACCGAGAAAGCAAGGAAAGCCATGAGAGGCACAACCATTCGCGCTGTCACGCGCGTGGCGCTGTTCACCGTGTTGTGCCTGATCTTCATGTTCATCCTCGTCACAGTGTTCGGGCAATTCCGGTTCGGCCACCGCGCCTCCTACCGTGCGGTGTTCACGAATGTGTCTGGTCTCAAGGGCGGCAACTTCGTTCGGATCGCGGGGGTGGAAGTCGGCAAAGTCAAGGGCCTCGCGCTGCACAAAGACGGCACCGTGACCGTCGACTTCGCGATCGACACCGGCTTGACGCTCACCGAGGGGACAAGGGCGGCGGTGCGCTACGAGAATCTGGTCGGCGACCGCTATCTGTCCCTCGACGACGGACCCGGCTCGACGCGCAAACTGCAACCGGGACAAGCAATTCCGCTATCGCACACGTCGCCTGCACTTGACGTCGACGCTCTCATCGGCGGGTTCCGGCCACTGTTCCGTGCGCTGGACCCCCAACAGGTCAACGCGCTGTCCGGCGAATTGCTGAAGGTCTTCCAGGGCCAAGGCGGCACCATCGCGTCCGTGCTGGCGCAGACCTCGGCGCTGACCACCACCCTGGCCGGCCGCGACGAGTTGATCGGCCAGGTGATCACGAATCTAAACACGGTGCTGCACACTTTCGCCACCCGCGATGATCAGTTCTCGCAGGGCCTGGACAAGCTGAGCCAACTCGTGAAAGCCCTGGCCGACCGCAAGACAGACATCACCAACGGCGTGGCGTACATCAACGCTGCGACGGCCTCGGTCGCCGACTTGCTGGCGGCGGCGCGCGAACCGATCAAAGACACCGTCGCGCAGACCGACCGATTCGCCGGACAGGTCATGGCCGACCGGGACTACGTCGACGATCTGGTCAAGACACTGCCTGACGGGTATCAGGTGCTGGCCCGCAACGGCCTTTATGGCGACTACTTCGGCTTCTATCTCTGCGACGCGATCCTGAAAGTGAACGGAAAAGGCGGCCAGCCGGTCTACGTCAAACTCGCCGAGCAACCGAGCGGACGGTGCACGCCCAAATGACCTCATTGCGAAAACCACTCGGCGGCAAGCTGACCCTGCCGGCCATCAAACCGCTGGCTGAGCGCAACCGGCTCGCCGTCGGTGTGGTGGGCATCTCGATCCTGGCCGCCTTGATCGTCGCGGTCTTTTCCTACGACAAGATCCCGTTCATCAAGGGCACGAAAGACTACTCCGCCTACTTCGCCGAAGCGGGAGGCATCAAGTCCGGCAGCGATGTGCGGGTGTCCGGGCTGTCCGTCGGCAAGGTCTCCGACGTTGTGCTGGACGGCACGAAGGTCCTCGTGACCTTCACCGTCGACGACGACGTCGAACTCGGCGACCGGACGGAAGCCGCAATCAAGACCGAGACGGTGCTGGGCACCAAGATGCTCGAACTCACTCCGCGCGGCGACGGCAAGCTCGCCGGTGCCATCCCGCTTCAACGAACCACTTCGCCCTATGATTTGCCGACCGCGTTGGGTGACCTGACCACGGTCATCAGCGGCTTGGACACCACGCAACTGTCCTCGGCGCTCACCACATTGGCAGACACCTTCAGAAACACTCCGCCGGAATTGAAGAACGCGCTCGAGGGGGTAGCGCGGTTCTCCGACACGCTCAACAACCGCGACGCCAAGCTGCGTGGTCTGCTCGCCGATGCTAACAAGGTCACCGCGGTGCTGGCGAAGCGCAGCGACCAGATCGCCGACCTGGTGGCCAATGCCAACGCTCTACTGGCCGAGCTGCTTTCGCAACGAGAGTCCGTCGACGCGTTGATGACGAACGTCGCGGCCGCATCGCAACAGATTTCCGCACTGGTGAACGACAACAGGACACAGCTCAAGCCTGCGGCCGACAAACTCAACGGCGTGCTGGGCATTCTCGACAACCGCAAGAAGGAACTACAGCGCACACTGTATCTACTGCGCCGCTATGCGATGTCATTCGGCGAAGTGCTCGGTTCCGGGCCGTTTTTCAAGGCGTCGCTGGTCAACCTCGCACCCGGCCAGTTCGCGCAGCCCTTCATCGACGCGGCGTTCTCTGATCTGGGCCTGGACCCCAATGTGCTGCTGCCGTCGCAACTTGTGGACCCGCCGACCGGTCAACCGGGCACACCCGCGCTGCCCGTGCCCTACCCCCGCACCGGACAAGGCGGGGAGCCGAATGTCACTCTGCCCGAAGCGATCACGGGTAACCCTGGTGATCCGCGCTACCCGTACCGCGAGCCTCTGCCGGCGCCGGCGCCCGGCGGCCCGCCTCCGGGACCGCCCGCGGCACCGGCGCCTGCCCCGCCACCGACCCCGGTATTCGTCCCTGCGCCAGGCGAAGTGCCCCCTAGCGGAGGGCAGTAGCCGTGCCCACAGAGTCCTCGACTCATCTGCAACGCACCAGACGCCTGCGGGTCCTGCGGATCGCAACCGCGCTCACCCTGGTCGCCGTTCTCGCGATCGGGGTCAGCATGGTCACCACGCCATGGTGGAAGCGGGTGAGCCGGAATGTCTTCGTCGCCTACTTCGCCAACACCAACGGCCTCTACACCGGCGACGAGGTTCGCATCCTCGGGATAGCGGTGGGAACCGTGGAGAAGATAGAACCGCAGCCTGCCGCGGCGAAGGTGACATTGTCAGTGGACTCGAGCTACCCCGTACCGGCAGACGCGCGGGCGGCGATTCTGTCGCCGTCACTGGTCACGGCGCGAGCGATCCAGCTTGTCCCGGCCTACTCCGGCGGGGCGAAACTCGCCGACGGCGCGACGATTCCGTTGAACCGCACCGCTGTCCCCGTCGAGTGGGACGATCTGCGCCAGCAGCTGGAAAAACTGACCGACTCCTTGCAGCCGACCACCCCCGGCGGGCCCAGCGCTGTCGGCGAATTCGTCAACAGCGCCGCGGCCAACTTGCGTGGACAGGGTGACACCGCCCGGGACACCGTCATCAAACTGTCGCAAGCGGTTTCGGCGTTGGGCGACCACAGCACAGACATCTTCAGCACGGTGCGCAACTTGCAGCTGCTGGTGTCGGCGCTGTCCTCGAGCAGCGAACTACTGGCGTCATTCAACAGAAACCTGGCCGACATCACGACCGTGCTTTCGGACACGCCGGACGAGTGGTCGGCGGCGACACAGAGTCTGGACAGCGCGGTGAACAACCTGCGCGGCTTCGTCGCCGAAAACCGGGAGGCGCTCGGTGAGACGTTCGATCACCTCAACGCGATCACCACCGCGCTCAACGACAGCCGCGGTGATGTCAAGCAGATCCTGCACATCGCGCCGACTGTGTTTCAGAACTTCATGAACATCTACCAACCCGCCCAGAGCGCGGTCACCGGAATCCTCGCCCCGGTCAACTTCGCCAACACGGTCCAATTCATCTGCAGCGCAATCCAAGCCGCGTCTCGAGAGAACTGGCAGCAGTCGGCCAAGTTGTGCGTGCAGTACTTGGCGCCGATCATCAAGAACCGCCAGTACAATTTCCCGCCTCTTGGTGTGAACCCGTTCGTCGGTGCGGCGGCGCGGCCCAACGAGATCACCTACAGCGAAGACTGGCTCAATCCCCATCTGCCACCGGCGACCGCCAACGAGACCTATCCGCCCCAGCCGGCCGCGCCGTTGCCGGGCGAAGCGGCGTTGCCCGCGGGTTCGCCGGGACCTGGAACCGCCCAGTCCACCGACCCCAGCCAAGGACTGCGCGGCCTCATGGTGCCGGGAGGATCGCCATGAGACGCAGCGCAGCGGCGGCCTTACTCGTCGCGTCCTTGGCCGCTATCCCTGGATGCCAATGGCGGGGCCTTAATTCATTGAGCCTGCCGGGAACGACGGGCACCGGCGACGGCTCCTACACCATCCAGGCGCAACTGCCCGACGTCGTGACCATCCAGCAGAACACCCGGGTGCGCGTCGCCGACGTCAACGTCGGCAACGTCACCAAAATCGAGGTGCAGGACTGGCATGCGCTGGTCACCATGCGCATCAACCGCGACGTCCACCTTCCGGCCAACAGCACCGCCAAGGTGGGACAGACCAGCCTGTTGGGTTCCATGCACATCGAACTGGCGCCGCCCACCGACGAGCCGCCGCGCGGCGACCTGAAGGACGGTTCGGTGATCCCGCTGGCACGGGCCGCCACTTATCCGACCACCGAACAGACACTGGCGTCGGTGTCGGTTCTGCTCAACGGCGGCGGACTGGCTCAGCTGCAGGAGATCAACCGGACGTTCGCGACTGCGCTGGCCGGCCGAGAAAATGACATGAAAAGCCTTCTGAGTCAACTGGATACGTTCATCGCTCAGCTGAACACCCAGACCGACGACATCATCACCGCCACCGAAAACCTCAACTCGCTCGCCGGCCAGGTAGCCGCGAAGAACCAAACCGTCGACAAGGCACTCACCACGATTCCTCGCGCGCTTGGCGTGCTGTCCGACTCCCGCACCAAACTGGTGGAGGCGATCGACGCGGTCGGAAAGTTCAGCGCCATCGCCGCGTCGACCGTGGACCAAACCAAGCAATCGCTGGTGGCGAACCTGCGCAACATTGCACCCGTGTTGCGCGAACTGGCCAACGCCGGCCCCGCTCTCACCAAAGGGCTCGACTTCCTCTCGACGTACCCGTGGGTGAAAAGCACTCTCGCGAACTGGTTTCGCGGCGACTTCGCCAACATCACCCTGGTCATCGACCTGACTTTGAGCCGGCTCGACAGCAGCTTGTTCACCGGGACCAGCACTTCGGGGGCTACTAGCATGCTGCGCTTGTCACGCGGGGTGTGGATCCAACTGATGATACTCGCCGCCATCACCATCGTCGCCGTCGGCGTCATGGCATTCGGCTTCCTCCACGTCCCCGCCCTGCTGGGAGTCGGGCGGTACACCGTGACGGCCGAACTTCCCACGTCTGGAGGGCTGTACCCGACCTCGGTGGTCAACTACCGCGGCACCGAAGTCGGCCGGGTGGAATCCGTCGACCTCACCCGCGACGGGGTTCGCGCGGTGCTCACGCTCGACTCAGCCGTCGCGATCCCGTCGAATGTGTCGGCCGCAGTGCACAGCCGTTCTGCCATCGGTGAACAGTTCCTGGAACTGACGCCGCAACCAGGGACCCACGACGCGAGTCCGAAATTGCGCGACGGCGACGTCATCCCGGTGGCCAAGGTGCAGGTTCCGCCCGACATCGGACGGCTGCTCGACGCCACCAACACAGCACTGCAAGCGATTCCGCAGGACAACCTGCGCACCGTCGTCGACGAAGCGGCCAAAGCCGTCGGTGGGCTAGGACCGGAACTGTCACGCATCGTCGACGGGTCGACGGCGCTGGCCACCGACGGCGGCAAGACCGTCGAACCACTCGGCAAGCTGATCGACCAGTCGCCCCCGGTGCTGAATTCCCAAGTGCAGACCGCTGATTCGATCCAGACCTGGGCGCAGAGGATGGCATCCATCACCGGGCAGTTGAGCGCGCACGACGCCGCGTTCGCGGATCTGCTCGATGTCGGAGCCCCGGCGCTGCAGGAAGGCAAAGCGCTTCTCGATAGGATCGCGCCCTCGTTGCCGGTGCTGTTGGCGAACCTGGTCAGCCTCGGGGACATCGCGGTGACGTACCGCAACGACATCGAGCAGCTGCTAGTGCTCTTCCCGCAGGGGACCGCCGTCATGTCGGCGATCGCGCTGGCGAACTCCAACACCAAGCAGCCCTACCGCGGCGTCTATCTGGACTTCAACCTGAACCTGAACCTGCCACCGCCCTGCAACACCGGATTCCTTCCTGTCCGGCAGCAGCGGTCGCCGTCGGATCAGGACTACCCGGACCGGCCCGCCGGCGAACTGTACTGCCGGATCCCGCAGGACTCCGATCTGAATGTGCGCGGGGTGCGCAACGTCCCATGTGAGAGCAACCCGGCCAAACGCGCGCCGACCGTCGAGTTGTGCGAAAGCGACGAGCCCTACGTGCCACTGAACGACGGCTACAACTGGAAGGGCGATCCCAACGCAACCCTGTCGGGCCAAGGCATTCCGCAGTACCCGCCTAGCGCAACACCTGCGCCTGCGGCGGCGCCAACTCCGCCCGTCGCATTCGTCCCCTACGACCCGTCCACCGGCACCTACGTGGGCCCAGACGGCCACACCTACACCCAGTCCGACCTGGCTGGCAGCGCGAAAGGCAAGACATGGCAGAGCATGTTGATACCGCCCGGCAACTAGTCGACCCCGACGCCCCCGATGACGCCCCCGATGACGCCCCCGACGATGACAGGTCTCGTGGTGCTGAACCCGTTGCGGCCAAGAGGCTTTCGGGTACCAAGGCAGCTTTCGCTGCGCTGCTGGTCGTGGTGGCGGCGCTGGGCAGCGTGACCGGCTGGTGGGCATACCGCAACTATCAGGACCGTCAGGCACAGGCCCAGCGCAACCTGTTCGTGCAAGCCGCTCGTCAAGCAGCCGTCAACCTGACCACTATCAGCTACACCGAAGTGGACGCCGACGTGCAGCGGATCCTCGATTCGGCGACCGGCACCTTCCGAGACGACTTCCAAAAACGATCGCAACCGTTCGTCGACGTCGTCAGACAGGTCCGCTCGAAGTCAGAAGGCACTGTCGCCGAAGCCGCCGTGGAATCCGAAACCGGCGACCAGGCTCAAGTGCTGGTCGCGGTGTCGGTGAAGACGTCGATCGCGGCTGCGCCAGAACAAGACCCGCGTCGGTGGCGATTGCGGATCAGCGTCGAGAAGACGCCTGACGGCGCCAAGGTATCGAATGTGGCGTTCGTGCCGTGACCACCACCGCAGCCGCTACCGCACAGAAAGAGAGCCGGACCATGTCCATTGACACCGACGCGTTCATCGAGACTCCACCGCCCGACGTGGACGACAAGCATCCGCCGCCGGGCGATGCCGAAGCGGGCACCGGCGAGGGGGGCGGTGGCGGTGAATCGACAGGCGCCGTCGACGAACCGGACGTCGGCGACGGGGCCGAGGAGCCGACCGCGCGACGCGTACACGTTCGCTGGCGGCGAATCTTCGGCTACGGTGTGCTGCCTGTGGCGGCGTTGCTGCTGGCCGTGGGTGCCGGCTACCTGAAGTGGCTGGATGGGTCAGCGAGACAAGCGAATTCGGCTGCTGATGAGGCCGTGCGTACCGCCAAAGACAGCACGGTCGCCCTTCTTTCGTACCGGCCGGAGAACGTGGAGCCGGCTTTGTCGGCCGCCGCTGACCGACTCACCGGCGGCTTTCGTGACCAGTACACACAGCTGGTCACGTCCGTCGTGGCTCCCGGCGCCAAGCAGCAGCACATCTCTGCGGCCGCTACCGTGCCCGCCGCGGCCTCGGTCTCTGCGACCCAAGACCATGCCGTTGTCCTGGTCTTCGTCAACCAGACCACCACCATCGGCCACGACTCGCCCACGCAGACCACCTCCTGCGTGCGCGTCACTCTCGACAAGGTCCACGGTCGATGGCTCATCTCGCAATTCGAACCGGTGTGACGTCCGCCGTGACCGGCCTGTTGGCCTTCGGTATCGCGGTCGCCCCACCCGCAAAAGCGGATGCGGTGGCATATCTGGTCAACGTGACGGTGCGTCCGGGCTACAACTTTCCCGATGCCGACGCCGCACTGGCCTACGGGCACGGCATATGTGACAAAGTGGCCGCGGGTCGTGCCTACGCGCAGATGGTGGGCGACGTCAAGAGCGACTTCGCCACGTCCGACGAGTTCCAGGCGTCCTACCTGATCGGCCAGGCGGTCAACGAGCTGTGCCCTGCCATGATCTGGCAGCTACGCAACTCCGCCGCGGATTACCGGCCGCAGCCGTCATGAGCCGCCGAACAATCCCGATCGCGGTTGCCGCAGTGCTGTTCAGCGGTAGTGCCGTGGCCCCCTTTGCGCACGCCGACAACAAGCGGCTCAACGACGGCGTGGTCGCCAATGTCTACACCATCCAGCACCAGGCCGGCTGCACCAACGACGTGGGAGTGAACCCGCAGCTGCAGCTTGCCGCGCAGTGGCATGCCGTCGACGTGCTCAACAACCGAGACCTGCAGGGCGAGAGGGGTTCTGACGGATCCACGGCGCAATCCCGGGCTGATGCCGCAGGATTCCGGGGCCAAGTTGCCGAAACCGTCGCTGTCAATCCCGCACTGGCCATCAACGGTGTCGAGATCCTCAACCAGTGGTACCACGACCCGGTCGCCTTCGCGATCATGTCGAATTGCGCCAACACCCAGATCGGCGTCTGGTCGGAGAACAGCCTGGACCGCACCGTCGTGGTGGCGGTCTACGGGCAGCCCGCACCAGCTGGCCCGGGCGGCTCACCAGTTGCTGGGAGCGGCAATGTCCCGCTCGACCCGAGTCCCGACTACGACGCCAGCGACGAGATCGAGTACGGGATGAACTGGCTGCCGTGGGTTTTGCGAGGTGCCTATCCGCCGCCCGCCTATCCGCCGTCGTAGAGGCGAAGGGCGGCGAAAAATCAGCTGACCTTCGCGGACCGGGTATCGGCCAGCTGGGTCAGCAGTGCCTTGATGTCGGGCCGCGGGCCACGGTTGTAGGGCAGCTTGGCCAGGGCCGTCGCCATCGGGCAGGTGTTGCTGAGCGCGGCATAGGTCAAGCCGCCCCCGATCGCAGCCGCCACCCACTTCACCTGTGGCACAACGATGCTCCCGAGGATTGCCGACAGGACCACCGAGCCGGCGACCAGACGCACCTGACGTTCCAAGTCCCACCGCTGGACGCCGCGATCGACTGCGAACCCCCGATTTTCCCAATCGAGGACACCATTCTCCAGCACCTGAGCGCCGGTCAGCCCCGCACTTCGCAGCAGCTGGTGAGCTTTGGTCGATCGTTGACCGGATCGGCAGACCAGCACAACGTCGTCGTCATCTGCCAGCTGTGCCGCGATCTCATCCAGATGCTTGTCCAGCACATGGAGTGGCACGTTGTACGACCCTGGGATGTGCGCGGTTTCGAATTCGCTCGGGGTGCGAACGTCCAGAACGCGTAATGGTGCGGAGGATTCGAGCGCTTCGCGCAGCGCGGGGGAGGTGATGCTCGGGGCGGTCATGTTGGTCTCCTTAACGGTTAGGCCGAGGTGGTCCCCTCGAATTGCGTTGTGATGCCGAGCTTCTCGGCGTTGGCGTATGTGTCGTCGACCAGCACGACGCGGCGATCGTGGCGGTCGAGCAGCGCGGCAGCCACCGAGGCGCGGTAGCCGCTGGCGCAATGGACCCACCATTCGTGGTCAGGTGAAATGTCTGAAAGGCGGTGAGGTAGTTCATGGAGGGCGATGTTGACCGCGCCGCGGACGTGGCCCTTGTCGAATTCGCCGGCCTGACGCACGTCGAGCACCACCAGACCGACACCATCCAGTTCGTCGGCCAGTTCTGCGAAGTCTGCAACCCGGTAGCTTCGGAGTCTGCCGCCGCCGGCCAGCGCACGGATGTCGCCAGTGGCGCCGCCGACGAGCTGATCGACACCGATGCGCGACAACTCCCGCTGGGCGTCGGCGATCTGCTGGGAGTTGTCGCCGATCAAGGTCAGCGGCGCTCCCCAGGTGTACAGCCAGCCCAGGTAGCTGACGAAGGAGCCGGAAAGTTCGAAACCGTAGCTGCCGGCGAGGTGGCCCGCTGCGAATGCGGTTCGGTTCCTCAGGTCCACCACCCATTCGCCCGCGTCGATTCGGCTGCGAAGCTCGTCTGGATCGACGCGCCGTGGTGGCGACAACTCAGCTGCGGCGGGGCCGGCCTTGTTGATCACGTTCATATGCGCGTAGTAGGCCGGATATGCCGACAAGCCGGCGACGAGTTCGTCGACGTAGGTCTTCTCGTCCTTCGTGAGCGCGGGGTTGGTGTGCCGCTGCTCGCCGATCGTGGACGCGTCTGCGTCGGCCGGTGTTGCCGAGCAGAAGCTGCCGAACCCGTGAGTCGGATAGACGTGAGCAGTCGGGGGAAGTTCCTCCGCCAGCCGCCGGACCGAATTGTATTGCCGGCGCGCCAAATCGACGGTGTGCTCGTCGCCCAGCAGGTCGGTTCGCCCGGTGCTGCCGAACAACATCGACCCGCCGGTGAACACGCCGACCGCTTCACCGTCGGGGCGGCGCAGGACATAGCTGACGTGGTGGTGGGTGTGCCCCGGAGTGAGCAACACCTGCAGCCGGATCGTCCCGGTGCTGATGACGTCGCCTTCTCCAGCTGCGCGGTGTGCGAACGCGACGTCTTCGCCTTTCGGAATGACGTATTCGGCGCCCACAGCGTTCGCCAGGGCCAGCCCGCCCGTCACGTAGTCGTTGTGGATGTGGGTCTCCAAGACATGGGTGATCGGGATATCGCCGGCGAGCTGCAGGACCCGGTCGATGTCGCGTTGCGGGTCGATGGCGACCGCGACGGCACCGTCGGTCACCAGATAACTGCGATCACCCAGTCCTGAGGTTTCGATCACTCGAACGTCAAACATGTGTCACGACCCGAGTCTTGTCACTGTGCGTCGATGCGCACGCGTGCCCACGAATTGTTCGCATAACCTTTCGGATTCCACAGTGCCGCAGCGGATTCCGGCTGCGTCGCGCCTGTGCTGTCCCAGGCGCGGGCGGTGACGGTAACCGGTCCTTGCGGCACCTCCACCGTCAGCTCCCAGCGTCGCCACGCCCAGGGGCTGAGCTCACGACCCAGCTCGGCTTGGCACCAGCTGCGGCCACCATTGAGCGACACGTCCACACGGGTGATCTGGCGGTCATCGCCGGCGAATGCATACCCTCTGATGGTCAACGGGCCGGCTGACACTGTCGCGCCGTCGTCGGGTACCAGGATGTCGCAATTCAACGCCACCGACGACAATGGGAACCCGGTGTGCGGTCCAGCGGTGTCGGGGTCGACGTCGGCAGGCATGAGGTGATATGCGGTGCTCTGAAAGTAGTTGTCCGAGGGCCCATTTCGGACAGCGATGTCCGTAACCCACTTGACGCTGCGTGCTCCGATGTAGCCCGGCACCACTATTCGCACGGGGCCGCCGTGCAGCGGCGGCAGCGGCTCGCCGTTCATATTCCAGCTGAGCAGCACCTCGCTCGACAGCGCTTTGGCCAGCGGGATGGAACTGCCGTACTGCTGCGGCGGTGTGGCAAGGTCCGACACATCCGGCGCGGTGAAGGCGACGTGCAGATTCTCGCCGCGATGGACACCCGCCGCATCGAGGACGTCGGCGAGCCGCGCGCCGCGCCACTGGGCGGTCGACGTTGCTCCCGGCCCCCACGGGTCTTCTCCTGCGATGGGCCGGATCTCGTTGAAGCCGGCACGGCGGTTTCCGGCGCACTGCAACGTCGCCACTACGGTGTGGGCCGCGAATCTACTCGTGAGGTCGTCGAAGTTCAGTGTCAGTGGCCTGTCAACCAGACCGTGGACGGCCAGGCGCCAGTCGGCAGTGCTGAGCTGGGGCACCGGGCCGTGATTGCGGGTGTAGAACGTGTCGATCGCCGTGATGTCGCCTGACGCCAACGCCGAGCGGCTGGCTTCGGCGTTGAAGGGCGACTCCCCGTGCACGATCGTGTCTGCACGTTTGCCCCATGCCGCAGCGCTCACGAAGTCAATGTAACGGCGATCGGATTCGCCGGTGGAGTGCCGACAGCGGCCGCGGCGCGTTCCCGACAGTCGACGTAGGCGCCATAGAGGAGGTAATGCCTTGTCGGAGTGGTATTTCAGCGTTTGTCGGGGACGGCGAACGCGCGGATCGCATGTCCGCGACAGTTACACGCGTAGCGATTCCATCCGCTGTAAGTCAGCAGCAGCGCGCGCCCGGATCAGCGTCGGCCGCAGCATGCCGCGCCTTCCAATATTCGCGTTCCGTGAGCACCAACTCGCCGGGATGCCTGCGACGACGGTGCTGTACGTAGCGGGCGTAGTGGGTATCGCCCATCAATGTGCCGACGTACCAACGGACTCGGCGGGCGAATCGGCCAACTCGTCCCATTGTCGTTGCACCTCCCGTTCTGCCGCGGTCGGGATGAGGCCCGACGGGGCGAATAGCCGTGACGCCACCGGCGCATCCTCGGTCAGCGGCGTGCCGCCTCCGCGAAGCACCCGCACGATCATGACCACGCCGGTGACGAAGACGACGACGACCAGCGCCGCGAACACGACCGACAGCGTGCCCTGGATGTACGTGTTGCGAATGATTGCGTGCATCTGGTGGGCGTTCTTGGCCGTCGAGCACAACTTTCCCGCGTCCAAGGCATCCTGGCAGCGCGCATGCAGCTCCCAGTAACCGACCGCGGGAGCAGCGGAGAAGATCTTCTGCCACGATGCGGTCAGCGTCACCGCCAAATCCCACAGCAGCGGAATTGCCGGTATCCACAGCCATTTCAGATAGCCCTTCTTGACCACGACCACCGACACCAGCGTCAGCGCGATCGCGGCCAGCAGCTGGTTGGCGATGCCGAACAGCGGAAACAGGGTGTTGATACCGCCCAGGGGATCAGTGACGCCCATCAAAAGCACACTGCCCCATAACGCGACCACGACCACGCTGCACGCCCAGGCCCCCGGTCGCCAGCTCGGATTGCGGAAGTTGCGCAGCGGGCCACCGAGGTTGCCGAGCGCGTCGGAAAGCATGAACCGCGCCACCCGGGTGCCGGCGTCGACCGTGGTGAGGATGAACAGGGCCTCGAACATGATCGCGAAGTGGTACCAAAACGCTTGCAGCGCAGGACCGCCGAATGCCCGATGCAGCACATCCGACATGCCGATGGCCAGTGTCGGCGCGCCACCGGTGCGAGAGACGATCGACGCCTCGCCCACCGCAGCGGCCGACTGCTTGATCTGTGCCGCAGTGATCGGCTCGCCGCCCAGCGGCAGCATGTTGACGTACGCGGCCGCGGACTCGGCCGTCGCGCCGGTCTTACCTTCTGGGGCGTTGAGCACGAAGTACAGATGCTGATTCAAGATCGCGGCGGTCACCAAAGCCATGACGCCGACGAACGATTCGGTGAGCATGCCGCCGTAGCCGATCAGCCGCATCTGGCCTTGCTTCTCGAGCATCTTCGGTGTGGTGCCCGAGGAGATCAGTGCGTGAAAACCCGACAACGCACCGCAGGCGATGGTGATGAACAGGAAGGGAAACAGCGAGCCGGCGAAGACCGGTCCGGTGCCGCTGTGTGCGAACTCGGAGACCGCCGGCGCCTGGATCGCCGGCCGGGCGATCAGAATCCCCACCGCCAGCAGCGCGATGGTGCCCACCTTCATGAATGTCGACAGGTAGTCGCGCGGAGCCAGCAGCAACCAGACCGGCAGCACCGACGCCGCAAACCCGTAGATGATGATGCACCAGCTCAAGGTGACCTTCGACAGGCCGAACCAGTCTGCGCCCCAAGAAGTTTCGGCTACCCAGTTGCCGGCGATCACCGCGACCAAAAGCAGAACCACGCCGATCAACGTGACCTCGGAGACCCGGCCGGGACGCAGGAAGCGCAGATAAAGGCCCATGAAGATCGCGATCGGGATCGTCATCGCGATCGAGAACACGCCCCACGGGCTCTGCGCGAGCGCGTTGACCACCACCAGCGCCAGCACTGCCAGCAGGATGATCATGATCGCGATCACCGCCAAGATCGCGGCCGTCCCGCCGATGGCGCCGACCTCGTCGCGGATCATCTGGCCCAGTGACCGGCCGCGCCGCCGAGTGGACACCCACAGCACCAGGTAGTCCTGGACGCAGCCGGCGAACACCGCGCCCACGATGATCCAGATCGTGCCGGGCAGATAGCCCATCTGCATCGCCAGCACGGGCCCGACCAGCGGCCCCGCACCTGCGATCGCCGCGAAGTGGTGGCCGAACAGCACCCGCCGGTCGGTCGGCATGTAGTCGGTGGCGTTTTCGAACACCTCGGCCGGGGTGGCCTGTTCGTCGCGGGGCCGGACGATCTGCATCTCGACCAGCCGGGCGTAGAACCGGAATGCGACGACATAGGTGCAGATGGCGGCGATGACGAACCAGACGGCGTTGACCGCCTCACCTCGGACGAACGCGATGATCGCCCACGCCACGGCGCCGAGCAGCGCGATGACGCCGAAGACGATCTTGTGGCGGGTGGTGATCGGGGAGCGGTCGACGACCGCGACGGGCGGCAGCTGCGGATCGGTGCGGATGTAGGTGATGTCGCCGTCGGTTTCCTCGGTGAGCTCCAGAGAAGTGGCGGTCGGTGAGGCCATGCGCTGATCTTGGCACGCCTCTCGCGCCGAAACGGTATTCCGCGTGGACCCTTCTCGAACTTTCCCGCGCTGGTTACCGCGTCGCCGGGGCGTCGCGGGCTCAGCGGTCGGCGAACTGCCGCACGGTGTCGATGGTGTCGGCTTCGGCGGGGGTCTTGTCGTCGCGGTAACGCAGCACACGCGCGAACCGCAAGGCCGCCCCGCCGGGGTAGCGGCTGGAGATCTGCACACCGTCGAACGCGATCTCGACCACCTGCTCGGGCCGAAGTCTGACCACGTAGCCGTCGGTCGGGCCGTCGGCAAGCTCGAGGAACCGCTGGGTCTGCCAGTCCAGCACGGCGTCCGTCATGCCCTTGAACGTCTTGCCCAACATCACGAACCCGCCGGTCGCCGGGTCGCGGGCGCCGAGGTGGATGTTGGACAGCTTGCCGGTGCGTCGCCCGGAGCCCCACTCGACGGCAAGCACCACCAAGTCGAGTGTGTGCACCGGCTTGACCTTGAGCCAGCCCGCGCCGCGGCGGCCTGCCTCGTACGGCGCGGTCGGCGACTTCGCCATCACGCCTTCGTGGCCGGCGGCCAGCGTGGCGTCCAGAAACCGGGCCGCTTCGGCGGCATCTGCGGTGATCAGCCGGTCGACCCGTTGTGCGGCCGGCACGACCGCGTCGAGAGCGGCCAGCCGGTCGATGGCCGCAAGGTCCAGCAAGTCGTCGCCGTCGCAGTGCAACACGTCGAAGAAGAACACCGAAAGCCGTTGCGCCCCGGCGGCGCCGGCGCGCCCGAACCGTGAAGCGGTGACCTGGAACCGGTGCGGCCGGCCGTCGGGCCGCACCGCGATGGCCTCGCCGTCGGCGATCAGCGACCGCACCGGCAGCGCCAGCGCGGCGTCGACGACTTCAGGCAGCCGAGCGGTGACGTCGTCGAGGCTGCGGGTGTAAAGCGCGACGGAGTCGCTGTCGCGGTGGATCTGCAACCGGGCGCCGTCCAGCTTGGCCTCGAAAATGGCTGTGCCGCCGAGCTTTTCGAGAGCGTCGCCGACGCCAGCGGCTGTCTGCGCCAGCATCGGCCCGACCGGGCGGCCGACCCGCAGCGTGAACTGGCCGAGAGCGGCCGCTCCACCGGTCAACGCCGCAGCCGCCACCGCCGGCAGGTCACCGGCGAGCATCGCCGCCCGCCGCACCTGTGCGGGGGCAATGCCGCCGGCCCGCGCGACTGCGTCGGCCATCACCCCGGCCAGTGCGCCCTGCCGCAGCTCTCCCCGCAAGAGGCGGCGCAGGAAGGTCTGCTCGCCGGAGGTCGCCGCCGAGAACAGCGCTCCGACGAGTGCGGCCCGCTGCTTTTGTGACCCGGCGCCTGACAGCGCACCGATCGCGGTGAACGCCGCGTCCACCTCGGCGACCGTGAGGGTCGGCTCGTCGGCCGGCGGGGGAAGCGCGCGCAGCGCGGCCCACCCGACGCCGATCTGTCGCTGCGGGAGTTCGCCTGACAGCCACGACACCACCACGGCGACCTGCCGCGCGTTGCCGTCGGCCGCCGCGGCGGCCAACAACTCGGCGAGGCGTGTGGTCTTCGCCAGCCGCGACGACTGCGCAGCGACGTCGGCCGATGCGGTGGCGACGTCGACGAGCAGCATGGGGTCCAGCCTCTCACCCGCCGTCAGCGGTGCGATCCTGGACGACGGGCGCGGTGGGCATGGGGGATGCTGGTCGGGTGCCGCGATTCAACCCGCTGCCCGACTGGGATCCGTTCCGTTCCCGCGAGCGGTTGGCGACGCTGTGGTCTTCAGCTGCGGTACCCACCATCTCGACCGGTGCGGCGATCGCCTACCGCACGTTGTTCCAGACGCTGCGCCGGCTGGTTGTCGGCCGTGACCTCACGGTGCGGGTCGACGGCGACGACCTCACGCTGACCGTCACCGAATTCGACTTCCGGCTCGAGGCGCGTGGCCTGGCGGTCGGCCAGATCGGCGACGTGCTGGTGGTGGCCGAGGACGTCGCATGGCGGGAGTACCGGTTCGACCAGGCGATGGCCGTGCTGAGCAACGTGCACTTCCGGCCGGGCGCGACGTCGGAGATCGTGGCGGCACCGGTGGAGCTGGCCCTGAAACTGCCTGCCGAGGTGCTCGAGGAGCTTGTCGCGCAAGCGACCCCGCAGTTCGCCGCCAAGGTCGGCGACGACGGGGTGGTGCGGCTGTGCTGGACCCGCCGGCCCGGGTGGGGCCACCTCGAAGTGGACATCCGCATCGTCGGCACTGCGTTGTGGCTGCAGCCGCAGGCATTGGTGGTCGGCGGTCGGCGGATGGGCTTGCCAGGGCGGCTGCCGATCTACCCCGTCGAACTGCCCGATCTGCCCAACGGGCTGCTTGTCACCAAAGTCGACGTGCGACCTGGGTTCGTGCTGCTGTACGGCTTGCTTCCGGAATGGCAGATCGACCTTCCGCTGAGCCGCCTCGAGGACATCGTCAGTCAATTGAGTTCACGCACCGGGATCGTCAACCTCGCGCGCTCCGCGCGGCTGATGTGACCGCGGATCAATCCTCGCTGCTGCTGCGGTTCTCCAGGAAGCGCAACAGCCGCGGATCCGTCGACCTGATGCGGTCCACCTCCTCACCGCCGTCGCATCGGAACAATCCCACCGTGACCTCGCCTCCGCGGTGCTCGATCACCCGCCACACCGCACCGGCGTCCGCCCAGCGTTGCAGCACAGCAACCGGATCCTCGTGCGCCATGCGGGCAGCATCGTCGCGCCCGTGACGGCGCGCAAGCGCTGACGCGGTCATGGTGCGGTCGCGCTCAGCGCTGGCCCAGCAGTTGAGCCGTCTCCCGGTGCAGCCGACCGAAGTTGTAGTACGCCGCGCAGGCTCCCTCCGGTGACACCATGCACGTGCCGATCGGCGTCTCAGGGGTACACGCGGTGCCGAATACCTTGCACTCCCACGGCTTTATGACGCCCTTGAGCACCTCCCCGCACTGGCACGCCTTCGGGTCGGCGACCCGCACACCCGGCATGTCGAACGCCTGCTCGGCGTCGAATTCGGCGTAGTCGCGGTGGATTTTGAGCGCGCTCTGCGAAATGAATCCCAGTCCGCGCCATTCGAAGTGAGGCCGCAGCTCGAACGTCTGCGCCATCAATTTCAACGCCTGAGTGTTGCCCTCCGGACGCACCACCCGGGTGTACTGGTTCTCGACCTCGCATCGCCCGTCGCGAATCTGGCGCAGCAGCATGTGCACCGACGCCAGAATGTCCAGCGGCTCAAAGCCCGCTACCACCATGGGTTTTCCGTACACGTCCGGCACGAACCGGTACGGCCGCAGCCCCACCACCGTCGAGACATGGCCGGGACCCAAGAATCCGGACAGCCGCAGGTCAGGTGACTCCAGGATCGCCTTGATCGGCGGCACGATCGTGACATGGTTGCAGAACACCGAGAAGTTGCGGACACCGAGCGACCGGGCCCGGACCAGGGTCACAGCTGTAGACGGGGCAGTGGTTTCGAATCCGACGGCGAAGAGCACCACGTGGCGGTCGGGATTGTCCAGCGCCACCTTCAACGCGTCGAGCGGGGAGTACACGAACCGCACATCCGCGCCGCGCGCCTTCGCCTCGATCAGGTTGCCTCTGGAGCCCGGGACGCGCATCATGTCGCCGAACGTGGTGAAGATGATTCCGGGTTGCTCGGCAAGCCACATCGCGTCGTCCACCCGACCCATCGGGATCACACACACCGGGCAACCGGGACCATGCACCAGCTCAACCGATTCCGGCAGCAGATGCTCGATCCCGTGACGGTAGATGGTGTGCGTGTGGCCGCCGCAGACCTCCATGAACTTGAAGTGGTCGCCACCGGCGAGCTCGGTGATCGACTTGACGAGGGCGCGAGCTGCTGCCGGATCGCGGAATTCGTCGACGAATCTCATTGCTCAGCTCCCTCAAGCGATTTCGGATGAATTGAAGGCTTGGATCTCGTTGTCGTAGTCGGCGCCCATGTGCTTGAGCTGATTCAGCGTGATCTCGGCCTCGCGTTCGTCGATCTTGGCCATCGCGAACCCCACGTGCACCAGCACCCAGTCACCGACGCGCAGGTTGTCGTCGGTGAGCAGCCGCACACTGATATTGCGCCGCACACCATTGACGTCCACCTTCGCCAGCGATTGTTCGGCGTCGACGATGTCGACCACCTGACCCGGTATCCCCAGACACATCGTGAAAACTCCTCAGTCTCAACAGATTCGCGGCAGCGGATCGCCGACGAGCATGTCGACGATTCGGCTGCCGCCAAACGATGTCCGCAGCGCGACGATGCCGTGAGGTTCGGCCACGATCTCGCCGACCACCGCCGCGTCGGCGCCCTGCGGGTGGGATCGCAGCGCGGTGATCGCCACGTCCGCCTCCTCGGCCGGCACGACCGCGACGAACTTGCCTTCGTTGGCGACATACAGCGGGTCGATACCGAGCATGTCGCACGCACCGAGGACTTGCGGCTGCACCGGAAGGCTCGCCTCGTCGAGGATCAGCGCGAACGGCGAGTCCTTGACGAGCTCGTTGCAGACGGTGCCGACGCCGCCGCGGGTGGCGTCGCGCATCCACCGGGTCCGCGGGGCCGCCTCGAGCAGAAGCTCCACCAGCTCGTGCACCGGTGCGGTGTCCGACGCGATGTCGGCGTCGATGGCCAGGTCACCGCGAGCAAGCATCACCGCCATGCCGTGCTCGCCGATGGTGCCCGACAACACCACCTTGTCGCCGGGCTGCACACGCTCGCGTCCCAGATGCCGGCCGTCCGGGATCACGCCGACGCCAGCGGTGCAGATGTAGAGCCCGTCGGCAGCACCCTTACCCACCACCTTGGTGTCGCCAGTGACGATCTGCACACCGGCTCGGGCCGCCGATTCGCTCATGTCCGCGACGACCTCGCGTAGCTCGCTGATGGGAAAGCCTTCCTCGATCACGAAGGCCGCCGACAGCCATTGCGGCCGGGCACCCGCCACCGCAAGATCGTTGATGGTCCCGTGCACGGCGACGTGGCCGATCGAGCCACCCGGAAAGCGCCGCGGCGCAACGACATACGAGTCGGTGGAGAACGCCAGCCGCTCGCCCGATGTAGTGCGCAGCAGCGCGGCGTCGCCCAGTTGCTCGAGTTCGGCGTTGCGGAACGCCTCGACGAACACTGCGTCGACGAGTGCGGCCGACGACTTGCCACCCGCGCCATGCGCGAGTGTCACCACGTCGTCGAGCAGGCGCGGACGGCGCTGCCGGAACTTGTCGATGCGTTCCAGCACCCGGTCTTCGCGCTCGGCGGCGCTCATCGCGTTGGTGGTCACGGGTGAACTCCGTTGCGGGGCTGAGCCATCCGGTCCTGTGCCACCGACCAGAGCCGATAGCCGAGCATCGCATGGCTTTCCTGGATGCGATGGATGCTCTGCGAATGCACCGTGAAACAGAAGTCGAGGTCGTCGGCTACGGCCATCCTGCCGCCGTCGTGGCCGGAGAACCCAATGGTCAGCAAACCACGCTGGTTGGCCTCCGTGATCGCCGTCATCAGATCCTCAGAGTTGCCGGACGTCGACAACGCGATCGCCACGTCTTTATCGCGGGCATGAGCGATGATCTGGCGCTTGAAGATCAGCTCGAATCCGACGTCGTTGCCGAGTGCGGTCACCACGGCCTCGTCGGCGGCCAATGACCACGCGGCGACTGGGCGGCCCCGCGCGGGACGGCTGAACAGTGACGCCAGCGTCGCCGCATCGGTGGAGCTGCCGCCGTTTCCGAGCGTGTAGAGCCGCCCGCCGCGGCGGAAGCGCTCGGCCATCTGCGCTCCGGCGGCCGCCAGCGCGTCGCCGTACTCGTCGAGCGACTCTCGTTGCAGCCGAGCACTTTCCGCGGCCTTGCCGCGTGCCGACGCAGCGAGGTCGTCGAGCAGGCTCTTGGCGTCGGTCTCCTCCGACTCGATGAATGGGTAGAGAAATCCGGTGCTTTCGGTCATCTGGTCACCTCGCGGCCGGTTGTCTGCTCTTCGCTCGAGCGCTCATCGCCGAGACGGGCGATTGCGGCTCCCGCGTGCACCAACACGAGGTCATTGGTGGCGACGTCACCGAGGATCGTGACGTCCACCCACTCCTCGCCGTTGGCGGTGCGCACCAGCGCCTGACCGGTGTCATCTGCTGGCGCCAGAAGAATTTCAGCGATCCGGCCCTCGTCGCCGCATGTCACGCAGACTTCGTCGGTGTGGGAGGGCTTCAGCAGGCCCGGGTGCTCGAAGCAGACGTGGGTGAGCTCCCACAACAAGTGATATAGCAGCACGAACGTTCCGGTCGCCGGCACCATCGGGTCGTCGGAGTCGATCCACAGGATGTGGTTGGCCGCCCCGGCTGGCGGTCGCGGTCCGGACCCGACCCACAGCGTGGTAACGCCCCACGCCTGCGCGCGCCGCATGGCGTCGAGGACGGCGGGCTGATCGGCGGCCGCAATGGCGATCAACAGGTCGCCGGGCTGGCTGGCCACCCGCGCCTGCGCCACCGGGTCGGGGTCGACGAGGGCGACCGACGGCAGCGCCCGCTTACCCATGATCACCGGGTGGACGAACTCGACGGCGACGTGATGGGCGTGCGGCTCCCATTCAGGCGAGATCACCCACAGCGTGGCGCCGTCGTGGAATCGGCGCGCCAGATCCAATGCCGCAGCGGCCAAGTCAGCGGAGAGGTCGGTGTCGACGTACGAGCCGCCCAGTTGCGCGGTGGTTGTCATCGTGAGCCTCCGGGGTGCGCGGGCCTGCGCTGCCCACCAGTCTGCTCTTGTTTCGCTGCGACCGGCAGGCGTTCGGCACGGGCAATGTTCACCAGATCCAGCGTGGCTTGGGTGGCGGCCGCTAGCGCGGCGGCTTCGTCGTCGCTCAGGGTTGCGCACATCCAGTTCCAGTGCGCCGACACGAGGTCACCAGGCGCGGGCATCGGCGCCAGCCGCAGATCGCCCTTCTTCCACCGGACGTCTTCGGTGCGCGTCTCGCCGAGAGACAGTCGGCCCGCAGTGAACTGCAGTGGCTGCGTCGCGATCGTCACATGGTCATCGGACACCGACTGCACCGTGCCCCAGCGGATCCGGCAGTCCTGCAGCACGGTCAGCGCGGTGTCTGGGTCGCGATCCAGGAAGCGCACCCACGGATAGACGACGAAGACGTGAAAGCTGTGGTGCGCCAGCACGTCGGCGCACGGCTGGATCACGTCGAGCAGACCGGTCACCTGCCCCTGGAATGCGCTTCGGAGGCGACGGAGCAGCTCGCTCGGGTCCACCTTGTCCAACGCGCGGCCGCCCGTCCAGTAGCTTCGAACGACGTCTTCATGCAATGCCTCGGTGCCGCCGACTGCGTCGGCGATCGCGGCCAGGTAGGGCCAGGCGCCGTCGAATTCGCGTGCGTGTGCGCCGAGTTCGCCCGCATCGCCGGTCCCGGCGGGCCCGCAGAAGCCGAGCTCGTTCGGCGGATAGGCGTACTGGGCGAACAATTCCTGCCCTCGAGTCACCGTGCTCATGCCGAATTCCCCACCAAGAGCTGGCCCAACGCAAGCCCGCCGTCGTTCGGCGGCACCCGGCGGTGGCTGATCACTCGAAAACCTTTGTGGCGCAAGCACTGTAGCGTCGAGTGCAGCAGCAGGGCATTCTGGAACACCCCGCCCGACAGGGCGATCGTTTGCGACGCCTCGGCATGCCGAGCCGCCAAGTCGACGATCAGGTGGGCGACCGTGTGGTGGAACCGGGCACCGATCACGGCTGCGCTCACACCGGCGCGCCAGTCGCCGACCGCCGCAGCCAGCACGGGAGCGGGGTCGATCAGATCGACCGGGCCGCGGCGCTCAATACCGAACGTGTACACCTTTGCGCCGCATGCGCCACCGCGTGCAAGGCCCTCCAGCTCAATGGCTGCCTGCGCCTCGTAGGCAACCACCTGGCGCACCCCGGTCAGTGCCGACACCGCGTCGAAGAGCCGCCCCATGCTCGACGTCGGCACGCAGCCCCGGCCGGTGGCGAACTGGTGGGTCAACAGCTTTCGTTCCTCGGGCGGACACGCCGCGACCGGCGGCAGGTCGGGATCCCAGTCGATGCCGGCCGACCACAGGTGGGCCAGTGCCATCCGGTACGGGCGCAGCACGCTGACGTCACCGCCGGCCAGCGGTACATATTTCAGGTGCGCCAAGCGCTCGTATCCCTTGTAGTTCGCGAGCATGACCTCGCCGCCCCACACCGCTTCGTCCGAGCCGTAACCCGTGCCGTCGAAAGCGAACCCGAGCACTTGCTCGGAACCGTCGCACCCGTGCTCGGCCATCACGGCCGCGATGTGGGCGTGGTGATGTTGCACCGTGCGGACGGGCCGCCCGTCGGCGTTACGGTGCGCCCAGCCCGTCGACCGGTACAGCGGATGTGCGTCAGCCACCAGCACTTGGGGCTGCACGCCGGTGAGTGCGCGCAGGTGCTGCTGGGCGTCGTCGAACGCCGACAGGGTGGCCAGGTCGTCCATGTCGCCGATGTGCTGACTCAGCCAGGCGTAGCGACCGTCGGCCACAGCCATCGTGTTCTTCAAGTCCGCGCCGACCGCCAGTGTCGGGGGTACGGGCAGCGGCAACGCGACCGGCAGAGGGGCGTAACCGCGTGAGCGCCGGATCGGCAGCTCCGATCCGTCGACCATCCGGACGACCGAGTCGTCACACGGAACCAGGATCGCGCGGTCGTGCGTCAGCCAGCCGTCGGCCAGGTGCGCCAACCGGGTCAGCGCATCGTCGTCGTGATAGCAAATCGGTTCTCCGCCAAGGTTTCCCGACGTCATCACCAGCACGTCGGGTCCCGGCTGGTCGCCGTCCAGCCCGAACAGCAGGACGTGCAGCGGCGTATAGGCCACCATCACGCCGAGGTCGGGGTTGTGCGGTGCGACGGATTCGGCTACCCGCGCCGAAGCCAAGCGAGGGAGCAGCACAATCGGCCGCTGCGGCCCGGTGAGCATGCGCTGAGCCGTTTCGTCGACCACGGCGATGCGCCTCGCACCGGCCAGGTCGGCCACCATCACGGCAAACGGCTTGTCGCCGCGGCGCTTCCGGCGTCGCAATTCCGTCACCGCGGTCTGGTCGCGGGCATCACAGGCGAGGTGGTAACCGCCGACCCCTTTCACGGCGAGCACACCGCCGTCACGCAACAGCGTGCGCGCCGCGCTCAGTGCGTCCTCGCGGTACAGCATGTCCCGTCCCGGCTTCACGTAGCGCAGGGCGGGGCCACAATTCGGGCAACACACCGGTTGGGCATGGAAGCGGCGGTCGGCTGGATCGGCGTATTCGCGGGCGCAGTCGGCGCACATGTCGAACGTCGACATCGTCGTGGTGGCGCGGTCGTAGGGGAGGCCGCCGATGATCGTGAACCGCGGTCCGCAGTTGGTGCAGTTGACGAACGGGTGCCGGTACCGGCGGTTGGTCGGGTCACGCAATTCTGCCGCGCAGTCCGCGCACATCGCGACGTCGGGGGAGACCAGCGTGCGGCCGCTGTTCGACCGGGAGGTGTCGGCAATCGCGAAGCCGGTACCGCCGACGGGCGAAATTTCTTCAGTCTCAAGGGACTCGACGAGCGCCAACGGTGGCGGCGAGTCGCGCAGTCGGGACAAGAACTGCTCGAGACCGGCGGGGTCGCCTTCTACTTCGATCAGCGCGCCAGAGCTGTCGTTGCGCACGCACCCGGACAGGCCGAATGCCGCCGCAGTGGTGTAGACGAATGGCCGGAAGCCCACGCCTTGCACCACCCCTCGCACGCTGACCCGCAGTCGGCGCCGGTCGGTCACGGCGCTGTCTCCGGATCGCGGCCCATCAGCTTCAGGCCTGTCATCGCGGCGTCAGCTCCTGCGCGGTCGGTCTTTTCGACGGCGAAGCCCATGTGGATGATCACCCAGTCGCCCGGCTCGAACGTCTCCTCGGGCAGCATGCCGATGTTGACCTTGCGTTGCTCGCCGGCGACGTCGACGAGTGCGAGTTGGCCGCCGTAACCCTCGAGCAGACGGACCACCTGACCGGGAATGCCCAGGCACATCTCAACCGCCTCCCGCGCAGATGCGCGCCGCCATCGCCGAGACCACCTGCAGCACGTCGTCGACGGCGCCGTTCACGGCCCTGCGCACCGAATCGGACAGCCCGATGCCTTCGTCGACGTTTTCGACCTCGCAGCCCACCACCACGGTGTAGGGCGGTTTGCCGCCCAATGCGGCCACGCTCGCGAAGACCGCACCGGGGTCCATGCTGTGGGCATCCAAAACCGGTGTGCTGCAGGTGGATTCGTGGTCCACCTCGAAGAGGTGTACGGTGCCCGGCGAGCCCCGGTTGGGCACCGCGTCGACGAGGACCAGGCCGTCCCAGTTCTCGAGCAGGTCGTAGGCCAGGTGCATGCCGCCGATGCCGTAGTCGACCACTCGCGCGCCAATGGCGGCGATGCGTGCCCGCCCGCGCCGCACCACCTCGGGGCCGAACCCGTCGTCGCCGAGGAAGATGTTGCCGATGCCTGCTACCAGAATCCGGGACGTGATGTCACTTCCGCCCTACATCCGGCGAATCTTCATGTAGCGCCGTGCATCCGGTATGGAGGTCACGCCGACCACGACGCCCGCGACGATGACGGCGGCGACCACGCCGATCGCCACCCAACCCACTACATCCATTTCGAACTCCTTTCGAGCGGCTCGACTTCATCAGGGGCGAAGTACAGGTAGCGGCCGTACCACTCGTGCAAATCGGCGGCCGGGTCGTCGTCGACCACGACAGCGACGTGCTGGTTGCCGTCCACGTCCTCGTGGACCGAGGTGACGCGTGCGGTCTTCCCGCTGAAGAAGATGTCCTGAGCGTCGGCGCGCCGTGACGGGTGCAGACGCACCCGAGAGCCGGCGGCCACCCGGACCCCGTCGACCAGCACCGCGTCGATCTCCGGCTGAACCGCGGTGTCGGCCACCGGGTCCCACCAGTCCACGCCGTCGGGAACCTCGGGTATCAGGGCCGGGGGGCTGTCCGCGGCGTGCGGATCACGCAGAATGCCATGCAGATTGAGCATCGCCTCGGGCGACATCGAGTCACACCGGTCGATGATCTGGGCGGCGAGCGGATCGGTCGCCCGGGCCTGCGCCTTCTCCTCGTCGGTCATGGTCATCACGCGCAACGTGAGGATCTCGTCGATCTCGGTGGAGTCGTAGAGCGCGCCTTCGCTCTGCTCGGCGATCTGCGGGTGGTCGTAGAGGATGATCGGCGAAACCAGCATCAGATCACGGGCGTCGGGTGGACCGGCGAGCACCGGGAAACAGCGGTGCTGGTGACATCGCGCGGCGGCGTCGGCAGCGCCCGGTGGCGGGTCGAGCAGCGACACGAAGGCGCCGTTGCCCACCTCTGCGATGACGTGCGTGCCGATGAACGAGGCGGCGACGGCATCGTCCTTGTCGCCCGGCGCCGCACCGGTGTTGCGCACGGCCAGGCTGACGCGCACGAGCCCGTCGTCCCAGTCCGCAGTCAGCGCGAATTCACCGGCAAGCTGTCTGCGGCTACGGACCAGGCGGCCGCCGTCGACGGGTTCGACGTCGGTGCCGCCGGCCACTTCTATCGGAATCTGTTGCAGGACTTCCAGATCCGCGACAGTGAACGGTCCAAAAACCAACTCCCGTTCTACCGCCTCGTCCCACGTGAGCCATGTCCGGTCACCGGCGGTCAGCTGGTCGACGGGCTCGAACCCGCCGGCAGCGCTGTTCTTCTGCGCAGTGCGCCGCTGCAGCTGAAGGAACCGCAACACCACCGTCAACTCGGCGGTGTCACCGTCGACGAGCACCTGGCCCGACATCGTGTCGTTCTCGCCGATGCCCTTCTGTTCGGCGCCAGGCGGTCCGAGCACACCGAATTGCCAGCGTGACTGGTTCTTTGGTGAGCCGGCCCGGTACGGGTACAGCAGATAGCCCTCGTAGAGCACCGCGTCGGCGACGGCGCGAACGTGGTCCCAGCCGCGGTTCATCGCAGCTCCTTGTGGCACGCCGCGTCCAGAAGCGCAGTGACGGCGTCGTCGTAGCCGAGCAGACCCCGCTCGGTCTTGTACGCGGACAACGCCGCCAGCGTGGCGCGGTTCAGCCGCAGCCAGCCGGTATTCGGGTAGTGCTGGTCCATCAGCGTGCGCCACGCCGCCACCGGCAGGTCGTATCGGTCCTCTTTGTCCCACGGCACCTGCCGCACCGCGAAGCCGCGCGCGCCCTGGGTGAACACTGTTCCGCTGAACAGGAACTGAAGCGGGATGGTGCCGTCCCGCAACGCGTGCATGTACTTGGCCGCGGCGACCTCGAAATCGTAGGTGCATTGCAGCGGCAGGTCGATCTGGGTGGTGCCGGTGAAACCCGGCACCATCACGGCGCAGTGCAGCCACACGAACGTTCGCTGTGTGGAGCTCCACCGCTCCCGCGGCCCGAACAGATCCAGCAACCCGGCCGCTTCTTCGTCGGAGTACCGGCGCCGCAACGGGTCGATCCGAACCTGGCAGCGCAGCGCGACCGCATGCAAGGGGTCGTCGCCGACTGCGGTAACCGCGACGCGCGCCGTCAGCACCGGTGTCACCGCGTACGGCTGCGGCGACACGTCGACAACGCCAAACGTCAGGTCTGTCATCGCTCTACCACCTTGCTTCGGGTGGCGAGTTCGTCGAAGAATCCGGCAATGTAATCGCGGACTTCTCGGCCGCCGTCGAAGCCGTGCCACAGCATCCGCATCCGGCCGACGAACTCGTAGCAGACATCGATCGGCACCAGATAGCAGTCCGGCGAACGGCTTTCGTCGGCCGGTACCCGAACGATCAGCGCCTCGGTGTCGTCGGCGAGCATGTCCACACGCGGGTCCGCGTCGCGAATGGCGCTCCAGGCAGCGAGGTCCAACTCTGACTCCGTCGCACCGGCGGGCCCGGGGTAGAACGCGACCACCCGGCCGAGCGCCGAGTTGCGGAAGAAGAATGCCAGACCGACCGGGATCTGCAACGTGTCCCACTGCCTCCGGTCGATCCCGAAATCGCCGAAGCTCAGAACTCGGTCCGGTATCGCCCTGTAACGCAGGTCGGCGTTGGTGTCGGTGAACAGCAGATAACATCCGCGACACACGCACAGCAGTTGTCTGCCTTCGACATTGACGACGTGCTGGTGTTCGTCGGCGATCGGATCGGCACACATCTCGCATCGCTCGCCGGCCGGCTGCGTAGACCCGCGGTTTGCCCGGATACGGGCCAGCACGTCATACGCGCCGTCCATCAGGGGGCGCCCTGTAAAGCCATCGACAGCACACCATCGCGTTGCAGCAACGGAATCGGCTCGAGGTGCGCATCAGCGTGGCCGTTCCCGTCGACACAGCGCCCGGCGTGAACCACGTCGAAGTGAGCGTGACAGCGCGGACATCGCAGCACCGGTGCCGTCGAACCCATCACCCGGTGCAGCGCCGCGCCGGCCAGCGATTCGCCACAGCATCCGCAGCGGTCGCGGTAGGCGAACAGGGTGTCGTCGACGCGGCACGCCAGCACCACTGCGCCGTCGACCCGGAAGCCGCCCACCTCACCCGGGGCCAGCGTGGCGACGTCGGGCACCCGATGCCAGACGGGTTTGGTGTGGACACGGCTCATCAGCGAGTCGGCGGGAATCGGCTGCGGCGGTTTGGGTTCGGCCGCGACGACTTCGATCGACTCGATCTCGGGAGCGGCAGCGCGAATCGCCTCCTCGACCGCCAGCTCCAGGGTCACCGAGGAGGACGGACAGGTGCGGCAGCTGCCGGTGAACTGCAGCCGCACGACCTGACCCGTGACCTCGATCAGATCCACGTCGCCACCGTGACTGCCCAGATACGGCCTCACGCTGTCGAGGGCATCAGCCACCCGCCGCTGGACCGGATGCGGGTGAAGGTTGTGCACCAGAAGCAGGCTGGCAATCAGTGGGTCCGCTGCGAAGGCTTCTGCCAATTCGGGATTCGCGGACACGACGAGCCGCATCACCCTTTCCAGACCGGCGCCGTAGAGATCGGTGACCTCACGGACCAGTTGCTCGGTACGCTGCTGCGCCACCGGGCCCGCGGCTGCGCTGGCCTCGAGCAAATTCTGAATCCGATCGCCGGCCGTGCGCCAGTGCGCCTCTGGCTCAAACCCTTCCGGCTCGGTCACACTTGCTCCTCGCGCCGGCGATCGGCCATACGTCACTCCCCGGTCACGGACTGGGTCGGAGAGTGCAGTCTCTCGAGCGTCTTGCCCTTGCCCAGATACATGTGCACACCGCAGGGCAGGCACGGATCGAAGCTGCGGACCGTGCGCATGATGTCGATGCCCTTGAAATGCTCCCTGTCGTTCTCCTCGAAGATCGGCTGGCCTTGCACGGCATCCTCGTACGGCCCCGGGGTGCCGTAGCTGTCGCGTGGGTTCGCGTTCCACGGGGTGGGCGGATATGGGTGGTAGTTGGCGATCTTGCCGTCGCGAATCACCATGTGGTGGCTCAGCACACCGCGAACCGCCTCGGTAAAGCCGCACCCGATGCCCTCGTCGGGCACGTCGAACTTCTCCCAGGTCTTGGTGCGCCCGGCACGGATCTCCACCAACGCCTTCTCGGCGAAGTGCAGGGCGGCCGCCGCAGCATAGGCCTGGAAGTAGGTGCGGGCCCGGTTGCGTTCGATGGTGTTGCTGCCGTGCTGCGGCACCTTCCACTCCAGCTCGACCGGGCCTTTCAGCGCCGTCTTGGGAAGGTTGATCTTCACGCTGTGGCCGGTCGACTTGATGTAGCCGATGTCGACCAGCCCGGCCAGTGCCGTCGACCACAAGCGGGCCAGCGGCCCGCCGCCGGTGTCGAGGGCGAGATGATCTTTACCGTCGAACCAGCGCGGCGCCATCACCCAGCTGTAGTTGCCGTCGAAGTCGCGCTTCTGCGGCTTGGGATTGGTGTGTTGGTTCCATGGGTGGCGCCGGTCCACCGGATTGCCCAGCGGATCGGTCTTGACGAACATCTCCTGGTCGGTCCAGTCGTCATAGTAGCTGTGCCCCAACAGGATTCGAATGCCGAGGTTGATGTCGACCAGCGAGGTGGTGACGAGCTTGCCGTCCACCACCACGCCCGGCGTGACGAACATCTTGCGGCCCCAGTTCTCCATGTCCTTGTAGGAGAAGTTGCAGTGCTCGGGATCCTGGAACGACCCCCAGCAGCCGAGCAGGGTTCGACGCAGGCCGACCTTCTCGTATCCCGGCAGCGCCTCGTAGAAGAAGTCGAACAGGTCGTCGTGCATCGGCACCACGCTTTTCATGAACTCCACGTAGCGCATCAGCCGCGTCATGTAGTCGGTCATCAGCTGGATGGTGGCGGTGGTGCCGACGCCACCCGGGTACAGCGTCGACGGGTGAACGTGGCGGCCTTCCATGAGGCAGAACATCTCTCGTGTCCATCGGCTGACTTGCAGTGCCTGCCGGTAGAACTCGCCGGTGAACGGGTTCAGCGCGCGCATGATGTCGGCAATGGTCTTGTAGCCGTGCATGTCTGCATGCGGTGCGGCAGTGTTCTCGGCCTTGGCCAGTACACCGGGATTGGTCTCCGCGACCATCTTCTCGCAGTAGTCCACGCCGACCAGATTTTCCTGGAAAATGTTGTGGTCGAACATGTATTCCGCGGCCTCGCCAAGATTGACCAGCCACTCCGCCAAGTGGGGCGGCTGGACGCCGTACGCCATCTGCTGCGTGTAGCAGGAGCAGGTGCAGTGGTTGTCACCACAGATCCCGCAGATGCGGCTGGTGATGAAGTGCGCGTCGCGCGGGTCCTTGCCCTTCATGAACAGCGAGTAGCCGCGGAAGATCGACGATGTCGAATGGCATTCCACCACTTCTTTGTTCTCGAAGTCGATCTTGGTGTAGATGCCCAGGCTGCCCACGATCCGGGTGATCGGATCCCACGCCATCTCGACCAGTTGGCCGGGTTCACGCTTCGCCTGTGTCGGTTCGGGGGTGATCGTTGTCATCGGACTTCTCTCTCGTTGATGCGTGTGGCGCTGCTCGAAGAAGCGAAAACCGCTCGGAGAGCGCAGAACACAACCGGCACCTACCAGGTGCGGGTTGCTCCCGTTTCCAGCTTGGTTCCCGGATGCCGCCACTTCGGCTCTTTGTCGACAGTGCGGCCGGTGATGTGACGCAGGCTGCGGATCACCGAGCCGTACATCGTCGACGCGGTGGACGACAACTTGCCGCCCGGGGGTTCGTCCATGAACGGCATGAACTTGTCCGGGAAGCCCGGCATGGTGCAGCCGATGCAGATGCCGCCGACGTTCGGGCAACCGCCGATACCGTTGATCCAGCCGCGCTTGGGCACGTTGCACTTCACCACCGGACCCCAACATCCGAGCTTCACAATGCATTTCGGGGATCCGTACTCGGTCGCGAAATCGCCCTGCTCGTAATATCCGGCCCGATCGCACCCCTCGTGGACGCTCTGGCCGAACAACCACTTAGGCCGCAGCGCATCGTCGAGCGGAATCATCGGCGCCTGACCTGTGGCCATGTAGAGCAGGTATGTCAGTGTCTCGGAGAGGTTGTCGGGATGGATGGGGCAACCGGGGACACAGACGATCGGGATGCCCGCTTTGCTCTTCCAGTCCCACCCCAGGTAGTCGGGCACTCCCATGGCGCCGGTGGGGTTACCGGCCATCGCATGGATGCCTCCGTAGGTCGCGCAGGTGCCGACAGCGACCACTGCGGTGGCCTTCGGCGCCAGCCGGTCGAGCCATTCGCTGGTGGTCATCGGTTGACCGGTGGCCGGATTGTTGCCGAATCCGCACCAGTAGCCTTCGTCGTGCAGCTGCTCGTTCGGAATGGAGCCCTCGACGACGAGCACGAACGGTTCCAAATCGCCGCGGTCGGCTTTGAAGAACCATTCGAGGAAGTCGTCGGCGCCCCCGTTCGGCCCGCATTCGAAATCGATCAGGGGCCAATGGACGGCGACCTTTGGTAGCCCGGGAAGCGCGCCGAGAGCAATTTCTTCGACACTGGGTTGGGTGGCGGCAGTCAACGCCACGGAATCGCCGTCACAACTCAGACCGGCGTTGATCCACAAGACATGGATCAAGGTCTCTTCTGCTTGGACTGCTGCCTCAGTTGGCATTTAGCAGCTCTTTCCGGGACGACCTGTGTCCCTGCACCACAGGAGTCGACCATCGGCCCACTTGCGTGGCGCTAGTTTCTGGGTCTACTCCCGGCGCAAAGACTTGTCAACGTCCAGTTTCGCAAGAGTTGTTTGCGTGAGCGTCAATCCACGCATACCAAGCAGAGGTGCCGTCACCCGTTGTGGCCGACACCGGGATGATGTCGACATTCGGGTTGATCGACCGCGCATGCGATGCGCAGACATCAAGATCGAAATCGACATAGGGGAGTAAGTCGGTCTTGTTGATCAGGACAAGTCCGGCGGCAGAGAACATATGGGGATACTTCAGCGGTTTGTCGGCGCCTTCGGTCACCGAAATGACCACGACTTTGGTTTGCTCGCCGAGGTCGAACAGAGCCGGGCAGACCAGATTGCCGACGTTCTCGATGAACACCACCGAGTTGGGTTCGGGTGCCAGGCTTTCCAGCGCACGCCGGGTCATCTCCGCGTCGAGGTGACACCCGGCGCCGGTGTTGACCTGAACCACGCGGCAGCCGGTAGCGCGGATGCGTTCGGCGTCCAGCAACGTCTCCTGGTCGCCCTCGATCACGGCGACCGGTCGCCGGCCCGACAGCTCGCGAATGGTGCGCTCGAGGAGGGTGGTCTTGCCGGCGCCGGGGGAGCTGGTGAGGTTGAAGGCAGCAATATTGCGCTGTGCCAACCACTTTCGGTTCCGCTCGGCGAGTTCGTCGTTCTTGGCTAGTACTTTCTGTTCGAGCGAGACGGTTTGCGTCGCCGGCCCATGCTCATGGGGGTGATCGTGGTGATGGTCATGGCTGTGCGGGTGGTGGTGGCCGGTCTCGCCGGCGACGGTGATGACTGCACCGTCGTCGCCGCATCCACAGGTAGCGCACATGTCAGCTCACTTCCATCGAGAGAATGCGCAGATCGCGTCCGGCGAGCACCTCGACGTCGGCGCTGCCGCATCCGCACAGCAAGATCAGGTCGTCGACGCCGAATTCGGCGCCGCAGGTGCGGCACCGCGCCAACCCTGGCTGCAGATCGAGATCCAGCCGGGCTCCTTCGGCCACGGTGCCTTCAGTGGCCAAGCCGAAACAGAACTGCATGGAGTCGGGAACCACGGCGCACAGCGCGCCGACTTGCACGCGGACGCTGCGCACGCGCCGGCCTCCGGCGTGTTCGCAGACGGTGTCGACCACGCTCTCAGTGATGGCCATCTCGTGCATCGCCCACTCCGTCGCCCCGATGATCCTCACGATAGGACCGCGCTGCGCCTGCGCACAATGACGCTTCCCGCCCCGCGGCTCCTAGGGTGCTTACGATCGTGCGATGGCGGAATCGCTTACCGACGACGACCTCGCGGTGCTGCGGGACTGGATACGCGAGCAGGGCATCGGGTCAGAGGTCACCGACGTGACACCGCTTGCCGGGGGCACACAGAACATTGTGGTCGGACTGCGCGTCGACGGACGCCGGATGGTGTTGCGCCGCCCGCCGGCGCATCCGCGGCCGACCAGTAACAAGACCATGCAGCGCGAGATCGCGGTGCTCCGCACGCTCGCGGGCACTGGCGTACCGCATCCCGAATTCGTCTGTGGCTGTGAAGATTTGGACGTACTGGGGGTGGTGTTCTACCTCATGGCCTACGTCGACGGGTTCAACCCCGGCACTGAGGTGGCCCCGGCCTACGTCGACAAGCCGGAGTTTCGCCACGACGTCGGCCTGCATTACGCGGCGGGTCTGGCCACCCTCGGCCAGGTGCCGTGGGAAGGCAGCCCGCTGGCCGCGCTCAAACGACCGGGATCCTTTGTGGCGCGCCAAGTTCCGCAATTTCGCGGCTTCGTCGAGGCCTACCGTCAGCAGGCCAATTACCCGCACGATGCGCTGCCCGGTGTCGATCGGCTCGCGGATTGGCTAGAGGACAACCAACCACCGGATTCCGCGCCGGGCGTCATGCATGGCGACGCTCACCTGAACAACGTGTTGTTGCGTCGCGACCGGCCAGAGGTGGCGGCGTTCGTCGACTGGGAGATGTGCACGGTCGGCGATCCGCTGTTGGACCTCGGCTGGATGCTGGTGTGCTGGCCCAGCGACGCCGACCCGCTGGGCAGTGGCAAGGCGCTGGCTGCGCTCGGCGGTTTGGCCAGCCGTCGCGAGCTGCTCGAGGCCTACCACGCGGCCGGCGGCCGTCGCACCGATTACCTGCCCTGGTATCTGGCGCTGGCGTGCTTCAAGCTCGGCACGGTGATCGAAGGGACCTGGGTGCGCTATCTCGAAGGGCAGGCCACCCGCGAGGCCGGCGAGTACCTGCACGCAGCCGCCATTCACCTTGTGACTCTGGGCAATCAGATCGCCTCGGGCCGCGATCTTCTAGCCTCGTAGGTTTGCCGACGAGGCCGTCGTGCGCCAAGACCGGACACCTCGCCGATCTGCAACCGGTCGCCGACGAGGTCACGAAGATGCTGCAGGATGCCATCGATTCGCTAGCTACCAGCTGATTCGGTTGCACCGACTGCGCAGCAGCGTCTATTGTCGGCGACGTGCCTAGGCTTCTCGTAGTAGCAGCCCGCAGCGGGGTCTGATTCAGACCGACCCCCCGCTGTGGGTCGAGCTACTACGTCGGTCATCTTCCTTCGACCCGAGGACCGGCACCCATGACACCTTCACCGAGCACCAACACCGCGGCTCACCCCTGCGACTCACCGTCGAGCCGCTTCCGCGTTCCCCTGCCGCGCGGGCTTCGCGAGGACGCCGAGCACATGTCGTGGGAGACGTTCACCGCCACCTACAGTCCCGTCTCCGGCCCGCTGCGACTCGGTTCGTTCACCTGCGCGGATGCCGACAAGCCCGCCACCCGGCTCGGACCTCAGCCGCGGACCTATCAGGCGACGTTCGCGATCGGCGACCGCATCGAGACCACCACCGTCGCGTCCACCGGGGCTGTCGACGCATTGATCTCGATGTTGTTCGACTGCGGGATCTTCATCGACATGCTGCGCTTCCACCAGCTCGAGTCCGGGACCCACACCGCCACGTTCATCCAAGGCACCGACGGCCAGCACGTCCAATGGGCAATGGGCTGGGCGGAGGACAAGACCGAGTCGGCGCTGCGCGCGATCATCGCGTGCGCCAATCGGTTGATGTCAGTGGCGTGGTACACCGAGCTCGACGTCGACGCGAAGAAATTCACCTGGCGGCGTCGATGAGCGCTTGCGCGAAGAGCGACAAGCGCTGAAATCACCGGCCGGCGAGCGGCCGTAGCACGATCGGCATGCCGTCCATCGGCACCGGCATGCCCGCGTAATCCCAGCGAGCCTTGTAATCGGGCCGTGGCAGCTCGAGCCGGTAGTGGCGCAGCAGCCGGTGCAAGATCGTCTTGATCTCCAGCTGGCCGAACACCATGCCGATGCACTTGTGCGCGCCACCGCCGAACGGGGTGAATGCGTAGCGGTGCCGCTTGTGCTCGTTGCGCGGTTCGGTGAAGCGCTCTGGATCGAACTTGAGCGGGTCCGTCCAGATCTCGGGCAGCCGGTGATTCATCCCCGGGTACGCGATGACCTGAGTGCCCTCGGGAATGTAGTAGCCCAGCAGGTCGGTGTCCCGCACGGTCTGGCGCATGGCCCACTGCACGGGCGTCACCAACCGGATCGACTCATTCATCACCAGGTCCAGCGACTCCAGCTTCTCCAGAGAGTCGATGTCCAGCGGCCCGTCGCCAAGCCGGTCCGATTCGTCGCGGCAGCGATCCTGCCATTCCGGGTGCGCCGCAAGGTTGTAGACCATCGTCGTCGCGGTCGACGTCGACGTGTCATGCGCGGCCATCATCAGAAAGATCATGTGGTTGACAATGTCCTCGTCAGAGAACCGGTTGCCGTCCTCGTCTTCGGTTTGGCACAGCACGGTCAGCAGGTCGTTGCCTTCCTTGCCGCGGCGTTCGGCGACCCGCTCTTCGAAGTACTCCTCCAGGAGCCGGCGCGCCCGCAGGCCGCGCCACCACTTGAACGGCGGCACGCTGGTGCGGATGATCGCGTTGCCTGCGCGGGTGGTGACGGCAAACGCGTTGTTCACCTTGGTCACGAGCTCTTTGTCGGTGCCCGGTTCGTGGCCCATGAACACCATCGACGCGATGTCGAGGGTCAGCTCCTTCATCGCCGGATACAGCAGGAACCGCGCGTCATTGGCCACCCAGTCCCTGACGACGACCTGAGACACGACCTTGTCCATCTGCTCGACGTAGCCGACGAGCCGCGAGCGGACGAACGCCTCCTGCATGATCCGCCGGTGGTACATGTGCTCGTCGAAATCGAGCAGCATCAGCCCGCGGTGGAAGAACGGGCCGATCACCGGAACCCAGCCCTGCTGCGAGTAGTCCTTGTTGCGGTTGGAATAGATGACCTGCGCGGCGTCCGGCCCCAGCGCCGCGACACCGGGCAGCACCGGCGAATCGCCGAACACGACGGGGCCTTTGGTCCGGTACAGGTGCAGCATGTAGTCCGGCCCGCCGCGCAGCATTTCGATCATGTGGCCGAGGATGGGCAGTCCTGCGTCGCCCACGACCGGCTTCAGTCCGCTGCCCGGTGGCGGATCGGCAAGCTTTTTCTGCGGGAAATCCGTTTGGAGAAGTTTGCGTTCGAGAGCACCCATGCCAGGGAAGTTGTTGAACGATGGCGTGAACCGGCGCTTCGCCTGATCGATCAAATACTCCCGGGTGCTGATGGTCGCCATGCGTTCTCCCGCCGTCGGATCTGTGGTCGAGGTCACTCGGCTCCATCCTGACGGGCATACTTGACGGCTGTCAAGTTTGTCCTCGACCAGCGGTGATGGAACAGTGCAAGGCATGACTGCTGAGCCCGCACAGTCGGCCGCCCGCCGCAGCCGCGGCGACCGGCAGCGCGAGGCAATCGTCACCGCCGTCCGAGAACTGTTGCAGGAGCAGTCCTTTGCGGACTTGTCGGTCAGTGCCATCAGCGAGCGGGCCGGCATCGCCAGGTCGGGGTTCTACTTCTACTTCGACTCGAAATACGACGTGCTGGCCCTGATCCTGGCGGAGGCGACCCATGAGCTCGAGGAGCTCACGCACTACTTCGCGCCGCGGGGCGCCGACGAGACGCCGGCCGAGTTCGCCGAGCGGATGGTCGGCAGCGCCGCCGCGGTCTTCGCGCACAACGATCCGGTGATGACGGCGTGCAACAACGCCCGCAATACCGACGCCAAGATCCGCGAGATCCTCGACAGTCAGATCGACACCGTGATCGACCAGATCGTGCGCGTCGTCGAGGCCGAGTGCGCGGCCGGTACGGCGCGGCCGATCAGCGACGACATACCGGCATTGGTGCGGACTCTCGGTGCAGCCACGGCGCTGATGCTCTCCGGCGACGCCACCTTCTTGGGCCCTGACCGCGACGTGCAGCGTGGGCTGCGAGTGCTCGAACGGCTGTGGCTCGCGGCACTGTGGGGCGGTGCGGGCGATACCCGGTAGGGTCACGCCCGTGGCGCAGGGGTTCGCAGGAAAGCGGGTTTTCTTGACGGGCGCGGCCAGCGGAATCGGCCGGGCGACCGCACTGAAGTTGGCGGCCGACGGCGCCGAGTTGTACCTCACCGACCGTGACGCGGACGGCCTCGCCACCACCGTCGCCGACGCCCGCGCACTGGGCGCCACGGTGGCCGAGCACCGCGCGCTAGACATTTCCGACTATGACGAAGTCGCCCGCTTCGCCGCCGACATCCACACCGCCCATCCGAGCATGGACATCGTGATGAACATCGCGGGCGTGTCGGCATGGGGGACCGTCGACCAGCTCACCCACAAGCAGTGGAGCTCGATGATCGCGATCAACCTCATGGGGCCGATCCACGTGATCGAGACGTTCGTGCCGCCGATGGTGGCCGCCGGTCGCGGCGGGCATCTGGTGAACGTGTCGTCGGCTGCCGGCTTGGTGGCGTTGCCGTGGCATTCCGCTTACAGCGCAAGCAAATTCGGGCTGCGAGGGTTGTCCGAGGTGTTGCGCTTCGACCTCGCGCGCCACCGGATCGGCGTGTCGGTGGTGGTGCCGGGAGCTGTCAACACCCCGCTCGTGAATACGGTGGAGATCGCCGGAGTCGACCGCAACAACCCGCGGGTGCAACGCTTGGTCGGCCGGTTCACCGGGCATGCCGTCGCGCCGGAGGTGGTAGCCGACAAGATCCTGGCGGGAGTTCGCAAGAACCGCTATCTGATCTACACCTCCAACGACATCCGCGCGCTGTACATGTTCAAGCGGGTCGCGTGGTGGCCGTACAGCATCGCAATGCGAGTGGCCAACGACACGTTCACCCGCGTGATGCCGCGGACGTGATCGGCGCGGGCGCCGCCAACTCCAGGCGCACGCCCAACAGCCGCACCGGCCGGTCCAGCTCGAAGAGGTCGAGGACATCCAATGCCGTCGGCACGACCACGTCGGGATCGACCGTCGGCTTCGGCAGCTTGCGGATCTTGGTGCGGGTGAAGAAGGTCGACGTGCGGACGGTGACGGCGACGCGCGTGACGATCCGCGACTCCGCAGTCACCTCGGCGAGCGTGCGGCGCGCCAAATCGGCTATCGCTGCGTTCATTTCGGTGCGATCGGTCAAGTCGCGCGGAAAAGTGACGACGTGGCTGCGCGATCGCGGGATCCACGGCTCGGCGCTCACGGTGGTGTCGCCACCACCCTTGGCCAACAACAGCAACCACAGCCCAGTTGTCGGGCCGAAGGCGGACGTAAGTGTGTCGGCGTCTGTCGCAGCGAGTTGGGCAACTGACGTAATCCCCATCGCCGCAAGCTTTTTGGCGGTCTTCGGGCCGACGCCCCACAGTGCGTCGACCCCACGGTCGCCCATCACCGCCATCCAATTCGCATCGGTGAGCGCGAAGATGCCGCCCGGCTTGGCGAATCCGGTCGCCACCTTCGCGCGTTGCTTGTTGTCGCTGATGCCGACCGAACACGACAGCTGCGCCTCCGCGGCGATCGTCGTGCGGATGCGCTCGGCCAGCTCCACCGGGTCATCCACGTCGGCGCCCACATACGCCTCGTCCCAGCCCCACACCTCGACCGGAAAACGCAAGCCCCGCAACAGGTCCATCACCTCTTCGGAGGCTGCGTCATAGGCGGCCGGATCCGACGGCAGGAACGTCGCATCCGGGCACTTGCGCACCGCGATGCGCAGCGGCATCCCCGCATGCACGCCGAACTTGCGGGCCGCATACGACGCACACGTGACGACCTTGCGCGGCTCTGTCGGGTCTCCGCTGCCGCCGACGATGACCGGCAATCCCGCCAGTTCGGGATGCCGCCGCTCCTCGACGGCCGCGAGGAACTGGTCGAGGTCGACATGCAGAATCCAGCGCGGAGATTTCGTCATCGGTGCCGTCTGCTCTTCGCGCGAGCGCTCATCGTCCGCACAACTTGCGCGCCACGTCTTCCCAACGGTCCCCGAGGGCGTCGAGCGCCAAGCCGGCGTCGCGCAGCTGATGAGCGACGTAGCCGGGCTCGAGAAGCGCCAGGAGCGCGTCGGCCTGGGCATCGAGACTTCCGGTTGTCCCGGCCGCTTCGAGCAGAACGCGGACGTGGGTGCGATGCAGGGTGGCCGGCGCGTTGTAGCGGGTCTGCGGGTCGCGGGCAGCGTCGCACAGCACGCCCAGGTGCTCGGCGACGAAAGTCAACCGCGCGCGACCGTATGCCAGCAGGCGGTCCAGCGCAGGCGCGCCGGGCCCCAGCGGCGGCGGTCCGGACAGAAAAGCCCGCTGCAGCGCCTGCTCGTCCTCGTCGAGCAGCACGACCATCAACCCGGCGCGGCTGCCGAATCGGCGGAACAGTGTGCCCTTGCCGACGCCTGCCGCGGCGGCGATGTCGTCCATCGTCACCGCATCCGGTCCGCGCTCGGCGATGAGCCGCCGCGCCGCAGCCAGCAGCAGTTCGCGGTTGCGGGCAGCGTCGCCGCGTTCTTGTGTGGTCTGGTCTGAGACGCGCAGCGGCTCGTGGGCGGCGACCATGCTTGACTTTAACTCAGCCGGAATAATTCGGACTGCGGTCCGGTTAGGGCATGCGAGGATCGACTCGAACGGCGGAAGGATCGTCACATGTCGGACATCAGGGTGCTGGTCTTGGTCGGAAGCCTGCGGGCCGCCTCGGTAAACCGTCAGATCGCCGAGCTGGCGGCGGCCAATGCGCCGGAAGGGGCTGCCGTGACGCTGTACGAGGGGCTCGGCGAGCTGCCGTTCTACAACGAAGACATCGACGGCCCGACGGCGCCCGCGGCGGCCGGCAGGCTGCGCACCGCGGTTGCCGACGCCGACGCCCTGCTGGTGATCACCCCCGAATACAACGGCGGCATCCCGGCCGTGGTCAAGAATGCGATCGACTGGTTGTCGCGGCCATACGGCCGAAGTGCAGTCGCCGGCAAGCCCGTCGCGGTGATCGGTGCGGCACTCGGCCGCTACGGCGGGGTGTGGGCGCACGACGAAACGCGCAAGTCGTTCGGGATTGCCGGCGCCACCATCGTCGACGCGCTGGCATTGTCGGTGCCGATCGGATCGCTGAACGGCAAACATCCGAGGGAGAACGCCGCGCTCGTGGCCAACCTGCACGACGTGCTGCGGAAGCTTGTTGCCGAGGCTGGCTAACTAGTTTGCTACAAGGATGGTCGCCGGCGCTGAGGAGCGTCGGCGACCAACTTGTCGGTGCCCGGTGATAGACCTGTCGTCATGCTGCCCCGGCGACACGCCGAACGTGGCGCGACACGCCGTGGCTGGGCTCACGCACCGGCTTACGACCAGGGAATTTCATCAATGTGGTTTCGAATATGTTGTATGCCCTCGCTTTGTGGGACACTAGGTGTAGTGTCCCAAGCACCGACAGACCCCGAGATCTTCGGGTCGACGGGAACGAGGATCCGGTGCAGAAAGCCCCGGTGCAGATCGGCCCCAGACCCGTCGAAATCTCGGAGTCCGGCGGTCCGCTGAGCCCCTGGGCTCTTGGTTTTGAGTGTCCGTGTCAACTTTCGCTGAGGAGCCGTACCGCCGATGACGATCACCGTGTACACAAAGCCCGCATGCGTGCAGTGCAACGCCACCTACAAGGCCCTAGACAAGCAGGGCATCTCTTACGACGTCGTGGACATCAGCCTCGACAGCGAGGCGCGCGACTACGTGATGGCTCTGGGATACCTACAGGCACCGGTGGTGGTGGCGGGCAGCGAGCACTGGTCGGGGTTCCGGCCGGACCGGATCAAGGCTCTGGCGGGCGCGCTGAGCGCCTGACGCCGCGGCCGTAGCGAAGGAGGTTCAGGTGAGTCCGCACGGCGGGTTGGTGTACTTCTCCAGCGTCTCGGAGAACACCCACCGGTTCGTGCAGAAGCTCGGGCTGCCGGCCACCCGGATTCCACTGCATGGGCGGATCCGGGTGGACCAGCCGTACGTGCTGGTGCTGCCCACCTACGGCGGAGGCCGCGCGACGCCGGACATCAGTGCCGGCGGCTACGTGCCCAAGCAGGTCATCGCCTTCCTCAACGACGAACACAATCGGTCGCTGTTGCGCGGAGTCATCGCGGCCGGAAACACCAACTTCGGCGCGGAGTACTGCTATGCGGGTGACGTCGTGTCCCGCAAGTGCAAGGTGCCGTATCTCTACCGGTTCGAATTGATGGGCACCGACGAGGACGTGCACGCCGTCCGTGCGGGCCTGGCTGAGTTCTGGAAGGACGCAACGTGCCACCAACCGTCACAACTGCAGAGCCTGTAGCGGCCACGTCCGGCGCGGGGCATCCGTCGACGGAGACGGACTACCACGCGCTGAACGCGATGCTGAATCTGTACGGGCCCGACGGCAAGATTCAGTTCGACAAGGACGTTCAGGCCGCGCGCCAGTACTTCCTGCAGCACGTCAACCAGAACACGGTGTTCTTCCACAACCTCGACGAGAAGCTGGACTATCTCGTGGAGGAGAACTACTACGAAGCCGAGGTGCTCGAGCAGTACTCACGGGAGTTCGTCAAGTCGCTGTTCGACCGCGCCTACGCCAAGAAGTTCCGGTTCCCCACGTTTCTCGGCGCGTTCAAGTACTACACCTCCTACACGCTGAAGACGTTCGACGGAAAGCGGTACCTCGAGCGGTTCGAAGACCGGGTGTGCATGGTGGCATTGACGCTCGCCGCGGGCGACACCGACTTGGCCGAGAAACTGGTCGACGAGATCATCGACGGCCGGTTCCAGCCGGCGACTCCGACGTTCCTCAACTCGGGCAAAAAGCAACGCGGCGAGCCGGTTTCGTGCTTCCCGGCCGGAACCCCGGTGGACACCCCTGACGGGCCGAAGCCGATCGAGAGTTTGCAGCCGGGCGACCGAGTGCTGTCGCACGACGGATCGTTTTCCGTCATTGAGTCCGTCGTCGAGAACCCGAATCACCAAGCCTTGGTGTCGATTTCGCACTTCGGGCACAAGGAGCCGATCCGGTGCACTCCCGAGCATCCGATTCTTGTCTGGACCACGCGCGAGGTCGATACTCTCATCGACGGCGACGGTGCTGACCCGTTCAACGGCTTCGTATGGCTCGCCGCCAAAGACATTCAGCCGACAGACTTCATCGTCACCGCAGCACCGCTGGACACGCGTGAGCCGCGCGTCTACGACTTGATGGAATACGTCGGCTCAGGCGTGTACGAAGAGGTCGACGGGCTCATCAAAAAGGTGAACGCCGACTTGAAGCATCGCAGCAAGCAGCGTCACCGCATCAAGTTCGTTCCCGTCAATCGCTATGTCGAAGAGTCGTACGATCTCGGCCTCATCCTGGGCTGGTACGTATCCGAAGGTCATGTCTCGAAGCGATCGGGGTCTGACGGACTGACGCCGAACGGTATCCATTTCACGCTCGGCGCGCATGAACTCGAGTATCAGCACGAGCTGGCGACAGCGTTCAAGCGAGTGTTCGCAGCCGACCTCTCCGTCGATCACAGCCTCTCGGATCAGTCGGTGCGGATGATCTGCAACAGCAAGGTCGTCGCGTCGCTATTCCTCTCCATGGTCGGCACGGGGTACCACGAAAAGCGGTTGTCGCACGATGTGTTGACGGCCGACGAAGAGTTCCAGCGCGGGCTGCTGGCGGGGTTGTTCCGGGGCGACGGGTGCAGCACCACGGGCGGGATGATGCTCGATCTGGTCAACCCAGAACTGGTCGATCAAGTCCAGCTGATCCTGCGCCGACTAGGAATCGTTTCCGTCGTGCGGCGATACGTCAACCGAGCAGGCAAAGTCACCGGCCAGGTGTTCGTCCCGGGCCTGCCCGGCACGAATGAAGAGTTCATTTTCGATGTGGGTAAGAACTTGCACAATTACGTGGGGCGAAAGGGTTTCTCGCGCAAGACTTACCAGGTCGTACATGGACGCCATGTATACGGGATCCGGGAGCTGAAGCGCACGGACGTGATCCCGGAGAAGGTGTACAACCTTCATGTCAAGGGCACGCATACCTACGCCATTCATGGCACGGTCGTGCACAACTGCTTCCTCCTTCGCATCGAGGACAACATGGAGTCCATCGGGCGCTCCATCAACTCGGCGCTGCAGTTGTCGAAACGCGGCGGTGGAGTTGCGTTGCTGCTCACCAACATTCGCGAACACGGTGCGCCGATCAAGAACATCGAGAACCAGAGCTCGGGCGTCATCCCGATCATGAAGCTGCTCGAGGATTCGTTCTCCTACGCGAACCAGCTAGGCGCGCGCCAGGGTGCAGGTGCGGTGTATCTGCATGCCCACCACCCCGACATCTACCGCTTCTTGGACACCAAGCGGGAGAACGCCGACGAGAAGATCCGCATCAAGACGCTGTCGCTGGGTGTGGTGATTCCCGACATCACGTTCGAGCTGGCCAAGAAGAACGAGGACATGTACCTGTTCTCGCCCTACGACGTCGAGCGGGTGTACGGCGTGCCGTTCGCGGACATCTCGGTCACCGAGAAGTACTACGAGATGGTCGACGACGCGCGAATCCGCAAGAGCAAGATCAAAGCGCGCGAGTTCTTCCAGACGCTGGCGGAGCTGCAGTTCGAGTCCGGCTATCCGTACATCATGTTCGAGGACACGGTGAACCGGGCCAACCCGATCGAGGGCAAGATCACGCACTCCAACCTGTGCTCGGAGATCTTGCAGGTGTCGACGCCGTCGGAGTTCAACGAGGATCTGACGTACAAGAAGGTCGGCAAAGACATCTCGTGCAACCTCGGGTCGCTGAACATCGCCAAGGCCATGGACTCGCCGGATTTTGCGCAGACCATCGAGGTGGCTATCCGGGCGTTGACGGCGGTGAGCGATCAGACGTCGATCAAATCGGTGCCGTCAATCGAACAGGGCAACAACGACTCTCACGCCATCGGGCTCGGGCAGATGAACCTGCACGGGTATCTGGCGCGCGAGCGGATCTACTACGGGTCCGAAGAGGGCATCGACTTCACCAACATCTACTTCTACACGGTGCTCTACCACGCGCTGCGGGCGTCCAACAAGCTCGCGATCGAACGCGGCACGCATTTCAAGGGCTTCGAGCGGTCGAAGTACGCGTCGGGGGAGTTCTTCGACAAGTACACCGACCAGGTGTGGGAGCCGAAGACGTCGAAGGTGCGAAAGCTGTTCGCGGACGCTGGCATTGCGATTCCGACGCAAGCGGATTGGCGGGAGCTCAAGGCGTCGGTGCAAAAGCACGGCATCTACAACCAGAACCTGCAAGCGGTGCCGCCAACGGGGTCGATCTCGTACATCAACCACTCGACCAGCTCGATCCATCCGATCGTGAGCAGAATCGAGATCCGCAAGGAGGGCAAGATCGGGCGGGTTTACTACCCGGCGCCCTACATGACCAACGACAACCTCGAGTTCTACGAGGACGCATACGAGATCGGCTACGAGAAGATCATCGACACCTATGCCGCTGCCACGCAGCACGTCGACCAAGGGCTGAGCCTGACGTTGTTCTTCAAGGACACGGCGACCACACGGGATGTGAACAAGGCGCAGATCTACGCCTGGCGTAAGGGAATCAAGACGCTGTACTACATCCGGTTGCGGCAAATGGCTTTGGAGGGAACCGAAGTCGAGGGCTGCGTCAGCTGCATGCTGTAGCGGGCGCTGCCGCTTAACGCCGCCGCCGCCTCGCTCAGTTCACCTCGGTGAGGCGGTCTGCTGCCACGGCACCCTGATCCACGGGTTCTGCCACAGCTGCGACTGCCACAGCGGGGACTGCCAGAACCGCTGCTGCCAGAACTCACACGGCACGAATTGTTCGGCAGGACACCATTGACGGTCCGCCGGACCAGTCCCGGGATCGGCCGCGGCAACGGCCGGCAAGCCGATGCCCGACAGCGCCACACCAGCGCCCACAACGGCCGCACCGACGATTGCTCGCATCCGCATATTGAAATGGTGCGCCGAGTGGGGAGTTGATACACGCGTTTCGCGAAAAAGCGTGGCTCAAGTGGACGCTTCGGCGCACGCCACATCAGTCAGTAGGTGTGCTGCGGGCCTTGCGCTTTCTTGTACATCCGCTTGAGCATGAAGTCGCGCACGCGGCCGTTGTCGAGCACCTTGATTCCGGCGTTGGCGATAGCCGGGATGCCGGCCAGCTTGTGGAAGTAGCGGCCGCGGCGATACTCCCGGCCCCACGCATCTTCCATGCGCAGCGCGTAGTTGGTGAAGTCGTCGGGCCCGCCGTTCTGCAGCGCCATGACCGCGCATTCGCCTGCGGCCAAGCCTGATTCGAGCGCCTTGGAGATACCTGCGCCGGACGCCGGCTTGCCGGCACCCAGGGAGTCGCCCGTGAACAGCACACCCGGACGCCACGGCGGCCACGCTGTGAAGCCCATCGGCAGCCGCCACGCCCGCACACTCTTGTTCTTCTTGAGCTCCTCGATCGGTGGCAGCTCCCACTCGGCAGGCAGCGACCGCAAGAACTCGCCCAAGAATTGCGTGGCGTTGATCTGCTGCCAGTTCTTGTAGCTGTTCACGTACCCCAGGCCGATGTTGAACCGGCCGGAGCCCATGGGGAAAACCCAGCCGTAGCCGGGCAATTGGTCGCTTTTGAAAGCCAGTTTCAAATAGATGTCGAGGCTGTCGGAGTCGGGGCGGTTCGCATACATCTCCGAGCGAATCGCGATCGCCGAGTAGCCGTTGTATTCAGAGTCGATTTTCAGGGCGCGCTTGATCGGGGAGTACGCACCGTCGGCGGCGATCACGGCGTCGCCGTACACCTTCTCGCCGCTCTTGAGCGTCACGCCGACGACCCTGCCGTTGTCATCGACGATCGGCCCGGTGACTTCGGCGGACTGCCGCACCTCGGCCCCCGCCGACTCCGCGTGCTTGAGGAGCAAAGTATCCAGCTCGGTGCGGCTGACGGTGTGCCCGTGATCAGGCATGCCCGGGCGCTTGGGGAACGACAGCTCCCACTGGCTGGGGCTGAAGACCGTCACTCTGTTGACGCGGTGGAATTTGGCCACTTCGCTGGCCAGGCCCATCTTCTGCAGGTAGCTGACCGCGCGGGCGGTGAGGCCGTCACCGCACGGCTTGTCGCGCGGGAATTCGGCCTTGTCCAAGACCACGACTTTGGCCCCGGCCTGCACGGCCTGCCATGCCGCGGCCGACCCGGACGGTCCGCCGCCTGCTATGACCAGGTCGTAGTGCTGCGTCATCAATCTCGCTATCGGTAATCGGATTTGATCCCGAATAGTACCCACGACACGCGCATACAATTCGCCCCGCGACAGTCGGAAAGCGCTTATGAGCAGGTCAGCAGCCTGATACGGGTAGAGTGTTGCCCGTGCGTAGACCGGCGATGCCCAGACCCAGCGTGACCGCGGGCGGCAAGGTGGACGCCCGCAGCGAACGCTGGCGCGAGCACCGCAAGAAGGTGCGCGCCCAGATCGTCGACGCCGCGTTCCGTGCCCTCGACAAGCGCGGCCCTGAGCTGTCGATCCGCGAGATCGCCGAGGAGGCCGGCACCGCCAAGCCCAAGATCTACCGGCACTTCACCGACAAGTCTGACCTTTTCCAGGCCATCGGGGAGCGGCTGCGCGACATGCTGTGGGCGGCCATCTTCCCGTCGATCGACCTTTCCACCGACTCGGTGCGCGAGATCATCCGCAGCAGTGTCGAACACTACGTCGACCTGGTCGACCAGCACCCCAACGTGCTGCGGTTCCTCATCCAGGGCCGCTTTGTCGAGCAGACGGAGTCGACGATGCGGACCCTGAACGAGGGCCGCGAGATCACGCTGGAGATGGCCGCCATGTTCAGCAACGAGCTGCGGGAGATGGAACTCGATCCCGCTGCCCTGGAGCTCGCGGCGTTCGCGACGTTCGGCTCAGCGGCGTCGGCGACGGACTGGTGGCTGGGCCCGAATGCCGACAGCCCGCGACGGATGGCGCGCGACAAGTTCATCGAGCACCTGACCACGGTGATGCTGAGCGTGATCACGGGGACCAGCGAACTTCTCGGTATCAAGCTCGACGCCGAGCGGCCGATCAGCGAAGCGGTTCCGCTGCCCAGCCACTCGGTCGCCTGACGTCGTCGCGGGTCAGAGGCCGACGGGCACGACGGCGTCGGAGTTCTGCCCGCGCCGTACGAACATCGCGAGCACCGCGCCCACGGCGGCCGCAGCCGCTGCGACCACAAGCGACGTGTGCAGCCCTGCCATGAACGCGTTGTGGCTGCCCTCGGCGATCGCGGCCGACAGCGGGGCCGGCGCGCCGGGTATCGACGGCGCCACTCCTTGCGCGACGAGCTGCTTGGCCGCAATCAGCTTGTCCACCAACGGTTCTGGTGTTCCAGCGGCCGTCAGCTCACCCGGCAGCGCCGAACCCACGCGGCTGCTCAGCACCGAGCCCAGGATCGTCGTACCCAGCACTCCGCCCAACTGCACGGCGGTGCTCTGCAGGCCGCCGGCCACCCCGGCGTCGTCGACGCTGGCGTTGCCCACGATCGCGTCCGAGCTTGCCGTCAGCACCAGCCCGATACCGGCGCCCAGCAGCGCGAACGCCGGCCACAGCGCGTCATAGCCGGAATCGGTCTGCAGACCCGTGAGCAGGAACAGTGCAGCCGCCACGGCGGCGAGCCCCGCGACCATGGCCGGACGCGGGCCGAACCTTTCGGTGACCAGGCCACTCACCGGGGCCGACACCATCAGTGCCAAGCTCAGCGGCAACGTCCGTACGCCCGACTCGACAGGCGACATTCCGTGCACATTCTGCAGGTACAGCGTCATGAAGAACAGCGCCCCGAAGAGTGCGAAGAAGTTGATGACGACCACAGCCGTTCCGATGGACAGCGACCGGTTGGCGAACAGGTGCATGGGAACCAGCGGCTCCGGTGACCGCAACTCGACCATCACGAACACCGCAAGCGCGGCCAACCCGGCCACGATGAACGCCAATGTGCTGGCCGCCAGCCAGCCCCAGTTCTGCGCCTTGATCAAACCGAACACGACGAGGAACAACCCGCCGCTGAGCGCGGTGATGCCGGGCACGTCGAGCCGGTGGGCGTTTGTACTGCGGCTCTCGACGATCGCCATGGCGCCAATGATCAAGGCGGCCACGGCAATTGGCGCGTTGATGTAGAACACCGACTCCCAGCTGACGTGTTCGACCAGCAGGCCGCCGACGATCGGGCCCGCGGCGATCGACACACCCGACGCGGCACCCCAGATTCCCACGGCGGTGTTGAGCTTGTCGGCCGGGAAGGCGCTGCGGACGATGGCCAGCGTGCTTGGCATCAGCAATGCGCCGAACACGCCTTGCAGCGCGCGCAGCGCGATCACCCCGGACACCGTGCCGACCAGCCCGATGCCGACAGACGTCAGTGCGAAGCCGGCCACGCCGATGAAAAACATCTCGCGGCGGCCGAATCGGTCTCCCAGCTTCCCGCCGAAGATCAGCAGCGACGCCAGCGCCAGCAGGTAGGCGTCGGTGATCCACTGCAGATCTGACAGTGACGCGTGCAGGTCGGCCGCGATGCGCGGGTTGGCGATCGCCACCACCGACGCGTCGAGCCCAACCATGATCACGCCGATCGACACCGCGGCCAGCGTCCACCACGGGTGCCCCCGCAGGCCGCTCTTCTCGGGCGCCCGATGCCGACCGCCGTGGGTCGACTCAGGCGCCATCGTTACGACTGACATATTCGCTCCCGTTCTTAAGTGGAGGACAACTACCACTTACTGCTACCGACGATACGGATAAGCGGACCCACGCCTCCACTTCAGCGGGTAGTCTGGGCCTGTGATTTCAAGCGCAACGAGGCGCGCGAAGAAAGCCAGGCCACTGCGCGCCGATGCTCAGCTCAACCGCGACCGCATCTTGTCAGCGGCCGCCAAGGCGTTCGCAGAGCGCGGACTCGGCGTTCCGCTCGAAGAAATCGCACGCCGGGCCGGGGTAGGCGTGGCCACCCTGTACCGGCGATTTCCCACCCGGGCCGACCTGGCGGAGGCGGCGTTCGAGCGCAGCATGTCGCAGTACACGGAGGCGGTAGACAGGGCGCTGGCCAATCCCCGCGCCGGCGACGGCTTCCGCGACCTGATCTTCGAGGTCTGCGAATTGCAGGCTCGCGACGCCGGTCTGCGCGACTTGCTCACCACCGCATTCCCGGCGACCAGCACCGTCGAGCAGCAGACCGCCGAGGCCGTCGACAAGCTCAAGGCACTGATCGCGCGAGCGCAGGCCGAAGGTGCAGTGCGCGCCGACTTGGTGGTTGCTGACGTCGTGGTGTTGCTGTTGGCCAATTCCGGCGTGCTGGCCGCAACGGCCACTGCTGCGCCGGACGCCTGGCGACGATTCGCTGCGCTGATGGTCGACGCGTTCCGAACCGGAAACTCGCAGCTGCCGGCGCCGCCCGACGAGCAGCAACTGCGTCGCTCCGTCGCACTTCTCACCGGCTCCGGGTGACGCCTACACTGGTCCGCAGTTACCCGGTACCGGCGTTCCCAGGAAAGGACGGACCGCCATGACTGTCACCGAACCAAGCGTGGACACCCGACCGGACGCTTCGCCCATCCATACCCGCGCGCTGATCATCGGCACCGGCTTCTCCGGCCTCGGCATGGGCATCGCGCTGCAGAAGCAGGGGGTGGACTTCCTGATCCTGGAGAAGGCCGACGAGGTCGGCGGCACCTGGCGCGACAACACCTATCCCGGATGCGCCTGTGACGTCCCGTCGCACCTGTACTCCTTCTCCTTCGAGCCGAAGCCGACGTGGAGCAAGCTGTTCTCGCCGCAGCCGGAGATCTGGGATTACCTCAAGGGCGTCACCGACAAGTACGGGTTGCGCCGCTACATCAAGTTCAACGCCTTTGTCGACCGCGCGAATTGGGATGACGCCGAGTGCCGCTGGCATGTGTTCACCGCGGATGGCCAAGAGTACGTCGCGCAGTTCCTGATCTCCGGGGCCGGCGCATTGCACATACCGTTGATCCCCGACATCGACGGCAGGGACGAATTCCGCGGTGCCGCTTTCCATTCGGCGCAGTGGGACCACAACGTCGACCTCACGGGCAAGCGCGTTGCGGTGATCGGCACCGGAGCGAGTGCCATCCAGATCGTGCCCGAGATCGTCAAGGACGTCAGCGAACTGCAGCTCTACCAGCGCACGCCGCCGTGGGTGGTGCCGCGGCCCAACAAGCCGTTCCCGGAAAGCCTCAAGCGAGCCTTTGCGACTGTCCCGGGTTTGCGGCTGGCCGTTCGCGGCGGCATCTATTGGTGGCTCGAGGGGCTGGGCTTCGCGATGACCCGGCAGCCGGCACTTCTGCGGGCGGTCGAGCTGGTGGGTCGGTGGAACATCCGGCACCACGTCAAAGACAAGGAGCTGCGCCGCAAGCTGACTCCGACGTACCGGGCGGGGTGTAAGCGAATTCTCTACTCGCCCAACTACTATCAGGGCGTCGCGAATCCGAAGACGCAACTGATCACCGACCGGATCAACCGGATCACGCCGGACGGGATCGTCACCGCCGACGGCACCGAGCGCAAGGTCGACGTCATCGTCTACGCGACCGGATTTCACGTCACCGACTCCTACACGTACGTCGACGTCAAAGGCGCCGGGGGAGAAGACCTGGTGGATCGGTGGAACCGCGAAGGCGTCGTGGCACACCGCGGCGTCGCCGTGGCCGACGTGCCCAACCTGTTCTTCCTGCTCGGTCCCAACACCGGGCTCGGGCACACCTCGGTTGTCTTCATGATCGAGGCGCAGATTCGGTACGTGGCCCAGGCGATCGCGGCGGTGGACAAACGCGGTGCCCAGGCACTGGCGCCTACCCGCGACGCCCAAGACCGCAAGAACGCCGAACTTCAGCAAAGGCTCGCCGGCTCCGTGTGGAACACCGGCGGATGCCGCAGCTGGTATCTCGACGCGCACGGCGTCAACCGGACTCTGTGGAGCGGGATGACGTGGGAATACTGGCGCGATACCCGCAAGCTTGACCCCAGCGAGTACCGGTTCTGGGACGGTCGCACCGACACGAAAAATCTAGATGTTGGGGTGCCGGAGGTTGTCGCGCCCCAGAGGTAGTGTCGGTGGCGCGCTATAGAACCGCTATAGGCACGTCAAAACTCCTTGGTGAAGTGGGGTCCCGTGAGCGACATGAAACTCATCGACCGCGTTTCGGCGATCAACTGGAACCGTCTCCAGGACGAGAAGGACGCCGAGGTCTGGGACCGGCTGACGGGCAACTTCTGGCTGCCCGAGAAGGTGCCGGTGTCCAACGACATCCCGTCGTGGAACACCCTCACCCCGGCTGAAAAGCAACTCACCATGCGGGTGTTCACCGGGCTGACGCTGCTCGACACCATCCAGGGCACGGTCGGTGCGGTCAGCCTGATTCCCGACGCGCTGACGCCGCACGAAGAGGCCGTCTACACCAACATCGCGTTCATGGAGTCGGTGCACGCCAAGAGCTACAGCGCGATCTTTTCCACGTTGTGCTCGACGGCTGAGATCGACGACGCGTTCCGCTGGTCGGAGGAGAACCCGAACCTGCAGCGCAAGGCCGAGATCGTCATGGAGTATTACCGCGGCGACGAGCCGCTGAAGCGCAAAGTGGCCTCGACGCTGCTGGAGAGCTTCCTGTTCTACTCCGGCTTCTACTTGCCGATGTATTGGTCGAGCCGGGCCAAGCTGACCAACACCGCCGACATGATCAGGCTGATCATCCGCGACGAGGCCGTGCACGGCTACTACATCGGCTACAAGTACCAGCGCGGCCTGGCGCTCGAGGACTCGGCCAAGCAGCAGGAGCTCAAGGACTACACGTACGAGTTGTTGTTCGAGCTCTACGACAACGAGGTCGAATACACCCAGGACCTCTACGACGAGGTCGGCCTGACCGAGGACGTCAAGAAGTTCCTGCGCTACAACGCCAACAAGGCACTGATGAACCTGGGCTACGAGGCGCTGTTCCCGCGCGACGAGACCGACGTGAACCCGGCGATCCTGTCCGCGCTGAGCCCGAACGCCGACGAGAACCACGACTTCTTCTCGGGTTCGGGTTCGTCGTACGTGATCGGCAAGGCCGTCATCACCGAAGACGAGGACTGGGACTTCTAACGTCTATACGCAGAGCCTCCTACTTAGATGGCCAGCGTGAAGCGAGCGAGCTCCTTGCTCTACCCCCATCGGCGTGGCCTGCCAGCGCTCGCCTAACCACGTGACCGGGGTCGTTGACTTAACCCGCCGGGGGCGGTTATTTCCCGTTCATGGCGCACAGTTTCTGTCCTTCGGCGTCGAAGTCGCCGGAGTTGACTTTCGGCGCGAAACCGGTCGGGTCATCTAGCCAGATATCGCGAAAGTTCTTCCAACCCTCTTGTGGTGCCCAGTCCATTGCGGTGCCATTCGACGCATATGTGTCGCTGCTTCCATCCGGAGTAAAGGTGATTGAGCTGCCCTTTGTCGCATCACACGTGAGCGTTCCGCCGTCGACACTAAGCGGCCAAACGCCGTGGAATGTTGCTCTGCTGATGTGCTCGCTGTGGACGAGATTCGTGCCAGCGTCATCGCCGCACGCCGCGGCGGCGCTGAGCAAGAAGATAACGACAAATAGCAATGCTCGATGAGTTGCAAACCCCGCGATGGCAGGAATGCTAGCGTCGTGCGCATCACCGAGAAGTGCTTTTGGCTCACTTTTACGGCCTGATAAAAGAACGCGAACATTTGCGCCGAGGTGGATTCATGTTGCAGGCATAGCTACGCTTTCCCCATCATTTGCTGCGACGTGTTGGTGCACCGCACAGTTCGAAGTGTGGCACCAGTTTCGACCCCAGGGGCGGTCGCAGAGCGGCGGCCGGCACGGTAGACGGGAGCAATCGCGGCGCCCGCTTGTGTCTGGAGCACCAGCTCGACGGCATCGGACCTGGATAGTAGGTAAACGATAGGCACAAGGACTTTTGGGGGTCGCGAACGTCCAATGCTGCGTGGGCAGCAATCTACGATCGCCGATTAGAGTCCGACGGCGGCTACTCCATACAGCGCTTGCGCTGGGGTGAACCCGGAATACTCGAGCTGGTCGATGAGTGCGCTGCGTGAGAAGGCGCTGACCTTAAGGTAGTCCTTTGCGGCCTTCGCCGCCTGTGCGTTCCAGTCAACGGTGATGTGGTCAACGGCGAAAATTGCGTCTTCAGTTGAGTAACCGCTGTATTCCAATTGTTCGATCAGCCCCTGACGGGAGAAGGCACTGACCTTGAGGTAGTCCTCTGCAGCGCGCACCGCATTTTGTTGACTCGCCGGACTGAGCGGTGGCTGATTAACCGGACCGACGGATATTCCCAGTTCAAGCGGGGTTGCCTGTGCCTCACCAGCGGCGAATCCGCTGATCACAACTAACACCGTGGTTGCCAGGGCGGTGAGGAGCCCTTTGCTGTTCATGGCTCGAAATATAACTCTCTTCGCGGGCTGTCGGGGCAGTATCGAAAAGTTAGCTGGTATGTAGCTGTGAGCGGCACAACTCATGCGCCGAGGGCACAGTGGTGTAGACGAAAGTCACTTGGAATCGCCTACATCGGCGCGGCATGAGAGTCGAATGAGAACGCGATCCCGCGCCCCACTCGTACTGCAACCAACTCCAAATGCTGCTGTTAAGCGGTGTTAGCGTATGTCGGCACGATCGTGGAGGCCGCGCTTCCAGAGGGTGCACGAAACACGCCGTCGCACCGAATTCGCGAGCCAACCCCTATTGGGGAACGCGCAATCTCGCGCTGTGCGACACGAGGCTGGGACTTTTGCCCACGTTAGAGCGCTAGCGTGCGAGGTCCCACTGCCCGAAGTCGGCCGCCAGCACGTCGTCGACGTCGACGATGGTCCCGCCGACCGGCACGCCGGGGGAGCCGGGGCTGTTGACGACCGACTGATACAGCACGGCAGCGGGTTCGCGCTCGCCGTTCGACCATGCGCGCGTCTGCCATGCCCACCGGTGCCCCGGGGTGCTCGAATGCCCGATCACGCCGTCGCGGATCGCCCATGCGCACGCCCGGTTATGCCCGTAGATGCCGGTACGCTCAACGCCCAGCACTGAGTTGATTCCCCGAAACCATTGCGCCGCAAGGTTTTTCCACGTGTCGGCGTTGATGTCCTCGTCGACGCTGAAGAAGATCGGCGCGGAATCGGGACCTCCGGCGGCGGCATGCAACTGCAGCGCTTTGTGCGCGTCCGCCACGCCGCCGTCATAACCACGGGTGAAATCCGACGGGTCCGGCCAGCCCGGTTTGCCGAATTGGTAGACGCTGACGATGTGAAGACCCGCTGCGCGAAGCGCGTCTGCATACTCGCGGGTGACGGGTTTGAAATCGAAGTTCGCGCCAGGTCGTGATTCCGAGACGTACACGATTGCGCCGTCGAAGCCTCCTGCTTTGAGCTGATCCGCGGGCACGATGTGCTCGGTGAAGTCGACCAACCGCATGTCGGCCGCGGCTGCCATAGGCTCGCCGACCGCGGCGGCCAGGCCCACGACAATCGGCGCGGCGAGCGCGTATTTAAGCACGTCACGACGCGCCACGGAGCGCTCCGGCGCAGGCGAATGACGCATCGCGCGAGGGTAGCAAGCCACGCGTTTCTCGGTGGCCGCTTGCCGGACTCGGCGCCTCCCGGCGACACTCAACTCCGCGCGACGACACGCCGACGACCACCCCCGACGTTCACGTCTCGAGGAAGCAGCGGGCCGCTCGCCCGACGGGGCCAGACCCTAATTGATTGGCGCATTCAGCCACTTCAGATCCGCGACGATGCCGCGGGCCGCGACGATTCCCTGGCCGGTCTGCCAGACCTCGTTGTTGACGACGAACACCCGGTTGTCGCGGTTCGCCGACAGCCGCCGCCACGCGTCGCTCTTCAGGATCTCCGGGGCCCGCTCCTTGGCCGCCCCGGAGGCAAACGACATGTACACGATGTCCCCGTCGGCGGCCGAGAAGTCCGCCTTGCCCAGGTCGCTGGTGCCGATCTCGATGTACGGCTTGTCGGTGAACCGCTGTGAGGCCGGCCGGTCTACGCCGACGGCGGTGAGCACGCTCGCCGGGAAGTTGGCCGTTCCGAAGACCCGCAAGGTGTTGTCGGTCAGCTGCACCACCGACGCCTGGAAGTGCGCGGCGTCATTCTCCGCGCCCGCCTTGGCCGCGAACGCGTTGAATCCGTCGACCAGTCCGTTGGCCGCATCGGCGCGGCCAGTCGCGGCCCCGACCAGCCGCAGATTGTCCTGCCAAGCGGCCCCGGGCGGCCCGGTGAACACGGTCGGCGCGATCGCGGCAAGGGCAGGGTAGAGCTCCGGCGTCAGGGCCTGTGAACCGAGGATCAGATCGGGTGCCGTCGCGCGGATCGCCGAAAGGTCAGGGGAGCTGCGCGGGCCGGCGCCGCGCACGTTGTGAATCACCGTTCCCAGGTAGGACGGCTGACTCGACGAGCTGTCGGGCAACGCAGCCGCGACGATCCGCGACTGCAGGCCCAGCGCGCACAGTGCGTCGAGTTGGTCGCCCGCGAGCACGACGATCCGCTGGGGATCGGCGGGCACGTCGGTTTCCCCGGCAAGATGGCGCACCCGCCGCACCGGCGGTCCCGGATCAGGCGCGGAGGGTTGGGGAGCACAGGATTCGTCGGGCCGGCGATCGTTGCCCAGCACGCCTGCGTCCGCGATCTTCGTCGTGCTGGTGATCACCGAGTTCGACGGGGAAGCCGCGCCACCGGGGGTCTTGGCGCCGCAGCCGACGGCGCAGGTGAGAAGGACCGCCACGACGGCAGCAACACCGGCCCTGACCACGTCGCGACGGTAACACCGCAGCCTACGACACCATGTAGGACCCGCGCCGACGCCCGCGTGCGGCTCCAACTAGGATTTAGTCCGCAACCGATATTTGGAGGAGCTCTTGACCGCGGAAGCGCCCCCTCTCGGAGTACTCGAGGCCCGCCGACCCTTCCCCCAGCGCCTGGGGCCCAAGGGCAATTTGATCTACAAGCTGATCACCACCACCGATCACAAGCTGATCGGCATCATGTACATCGTCACGTGCATGGCCTTCTTCTTCATCGGTGGGCTGATGGCACTGCTGATGCGTGCCGAGCTGGCTGTACCCGGGCTGCAGTTCCTGTCCAACGAGCAGTACAACCAGCTGTTCACCATGCACGGCACGGTGATGCTGCTGTTCTATGCGACGCCGATCGTGTTCGGGTTCGCCAACATCGTGCTGCCGCTGCAGATCGGCGCCCCTGACGTCGCGTTCCCGCGGCTCAACGCGTTCTCGTTCTGGCTTTTCCTCTTCGGCGCCCTGATTGCGCTCGCCGGGTTCATTACCCCCGGCGGCGCCGCCGACTTCGGCTGGACCGCGTACAGCCCGCTGACCGACGCGATCCACAGCCCCGGCGCGGGTGGTGACCTGTGGATCCTGGGCCTGGCCGTCGGTGGCCTCGGCACCATTCTCGGCGCGGTCAACATGATCACCACCGTCATCTGCATGCGCGCGCCCGGCATGACGATGTTCCGGATGCCTATCTTCACCTGGAACATCCTGGTGACCAGCATCCTTGTGCTGCTTGCCTTCCCGTTGCTGACGGCCGCACTGTTCGGCCTGGCCGCCGACCGTCATCTCGGAGCCCACATCTACGACCCGGCCAACGGCGGAGTGCTGTTGTGGCAGCACCTGTTCTGGTTCTTCGGCCATCCCGAGGTGTACATCATCGCGCTGCCGTTCTTCGGAATCGTCACCGAAGTGTTCCCGGTGTTCTCGCGCAAGCCGATCTTCGGATACTCGACGCTGGTCTACGCGACGATCGCGATCGCAGCACTGTCGGTGGCCGTGTGGGCGCACCACATGTACGCCACCGGCGCGGTGCTGCTGCCGTTCTTCTCCTTCATGACGTTCTTGATCGCGGTGCCCACCGGCATCAAGTTCTTCAACTGGATCGGCACGATGTGGAAGGGGCAGCTGACCTTCGAGACGCCCATGCTGTTCGCGGTCGGATTCCTCGTCACGTTCTTGCTGGGCGGTCTTTCCGGCGTGCTGCTGGCCAGCCCGCCTCTGGACTTCCACGTCACCGACAGCTACTTCGTCGTCGCACACTTCCACTACGTGCTGTTCGGCACCATCGTGTTCGCCACCTTCTCGGGCATCTACTTCTGGTTCCCGAAGATGACCGGCCGGCTGCTCGACGAGCGGCTGGGCAAGCTGCACTTCTGGCTCACATTCATCGGGTTCCACACCACGTTCCTGGTGCAGCACTGGCTCGGCAACCAGGGCATGCCCCGCCGCTACGCCGACTACCTGCCCACGGACGGCTTCGAGAGTCTCAACATCGTGTCGACCATCGGCGCCTTCATCCTCGGCACGTCGATGATCTTCTTCACCTGGAACGTGTTCCGCAGCTGGCGCTACGGCGAGCCAGTGACCGTCGACGACCCGTGGGGTTACGGCAACTCACTGGAGTGGGCCACCAGCTGCCCGCCGCCGCGGCACAACTTCTACGAGCTGCCCCGGATCCGTTCGGAGCGGCCGGCTTTCGAGCTGCACTACCCGTGGATGGTCGAGCGCATGCGCGCCGAGGCCCACATCGGCAGGCATCCCACGGTGGGGGAGTCGGGCGGCATGGGTCCGCGGACTGAGCCGGACCGCAGCGGACAGGCGGCGCCGGACCGGGGCTGATTCCGTGCCGAACGGCGGCGCCGCTGGCTCGATCCTGATTACGGTCACCGGGGTCGACCAGCCCGGTGTGACGTCGGCGCTCTTCGAGGTCCTCTCCCGCTACGACGTCGAACTGCTCAACGTCGAGCAGGTCGTGATCCGCGGCCGGTTGACGCTGGGTGTGCTGGTGGCCTGCACCGACGAGGTGGCCGACGGACCACATCTGCGTGAGGACGTCGAGCGCGCGATCCACGCTGTGGGCCTTGATGTTTCGATTGAGCGCAGCCGTGACCTGCCGATCATCGCCGAGCCGTCCACCCACACGATCGTCGTACTCGGCAGGCCCGTCACCGCGCGGGCGTTCAGCGCTCTGGCCACCGAACTGGCCGACCTCGGAGTCAACATCGACTTCATCCGCGGCGTCTCCGACTACCCCGTGACCGGGCTCGAGCTTCGCGTGTCGGTGCCGCCGGAGCGTCGGGCCGACCTGCCGCACGCACTGACGCGCGTCGCCACCGCCGAGAAGGTGGACGTCGCAGTCGAAGACACCAGCCTCGAACGGCGCGCCAAGCGGCTGATCGTGTTCGACGTCGATTCCACGCTGATTCAGCAGGAAGTCATCGAAATTCTGGCCGAGCGGGTGGGCGCACGCGACGCCGTGGCCGCGATCACCGACTCCGCGATGCGTGGGGAGATCGACTTCACCGAGTCGCTCAAGCAGCGAGTCGCGACGCTGAAGGGCCTGCCTGCCAGCGTGCTCGACGAGGTCGCCGACGAACTCGAGCTCACCCCGGGTGCCCGCACCACGCTGCGGACGCTGCGGCGCTTGGGTTTTCACTGCGGCGTCGTCTCCGGCGGATTCCGGCAGGTGATCGAGCCGCTGGCGCACGAGCTGATGCTGGACTTCGTCGCCGCCAACGAACTGGAGATCGTCGACGGCGTGCTGACTGGCCGGCTCGTCGGGCCGATCATCGACCGGGCGGGAAAAGCCAAGGCACTCAAGAGCTTTGCACAGCAGGCCGGCGTGCCGCTGGAGCAGACCGTGGCCGTGGGCGACGGCGCCAACGACATCGACATGCTGGCGACGGCCGGGCTCGGGGTCGCATTCAACGCCAAACCGGCCCTGCGGGAAGTCGCCGACGCGTCGCTGTCGCACCCGTATCTGGACACGGTGCTGTTCATCCTCGGTGTCACTCGCGGTGAGATCGAGGCCGCCGACGCAATCGACGGGACGCTGCGCAGGGTCGACATCCCGCCCGGTTCGTGATGCGGCACGATGGTCGGGTGGTCGAAACAGCCAACCGCGCGCCCGATCCGGATCTGCTGCTCGACTTCCACAACGTTTCCCTGCGCCGTGGCGGGCGGACTCTCGTCGGGCCGGTCAGCTGGTCGGTGGAGCTCGACGAGCGCTGGGTGGTGATCGGCCCCAACGGTGCGGGCAAGACGTCTTTGCTGCGGATCGCGGCGGCCATGGAGCACCCGTCGTCGGGCACTGCGTACGTGCTCGGCGAGCGGCTGGGTCGCGTCGACATGTCGGAGCTGCGCTCACGGATCGGGCTTAGTTCGTCGGCGCTGTCGCAGCGGGTCCCCGACGGCGAGGTGGTCCGCGATCTGGTGGTGTCCGCCGGCTACGCGGTGATGGGCCGGTGGCGCGAGGTGTACGACGACGTCGACTACACGCGGGCCGTCGACACTCTGGAGAGTGTCGGCGCCGAGCACCTGGCCGACCGCACCTACGACACGCTGTCCGAGGGCGAACGCAAGCGGGTGCTGATCGCGCGTTCCTTGATGACCGACCCTGAGCTGCTGCTTCTCGACGAACCCGCCGCCGGCCTGGATCTGGGCGGCCGCGAGGAGCTGGTGGCTCGGCTGGCGGATCTGGCCGCCGATCCGGACGCGCCCGCGCTGGTGCTGGTCACCCACCACGTCGAGGAGATACCGCCAGGCTTCAGCCACTGCCTGATGCTGTCCGAAGGCCGGGTGGTGGCGTCCGGTCTGCTGCGCGACACGTTGACCGCCGAGAACCTGTCCACGGCGTTCGGGCAGTCGATTGCGCTGGATGTGATCGACGGGCGCTATTTCGCCCGGCGGGTTCGCACCCGTGCCGCGCACCGGAGGCGGGCGTGAGCACGTCGGATTCCGATACCGCGATGACTCCCCGGCCGGCCGCCACCGTGATGCTGCTCCGCGACGCTGCCGACGGACTGGAAATCTTTCTGCTGCAACGTCATTCGCGTATGGAGTTCGCGCCTGGCACCACGGTCTTCCCGGGCGGCGGCGTGGACGACCGCGACCGCGAATTCGACATCGCCTGGGCCGGGCCGGAGCCTGCGTGGTGGGCGCAGAGGCTGGCCGTCGACGAGGAACTCGCGCTGGCGCTGGTGTGCGCCGCAGTGCGCGAGACGTTCGAGGAATGCGGGGTGCTGCTGGCCGGTCCCGACGAGAACAGTGTGGTCGCCGACGCCACCGCATATGCCGGCGCCCGGGACCGCCTGGCCAGCCGCGAGCTGGCGTTCAGCGACTTCCTGCGCGGCGAAGACCTGGTGTTGCGTTCGGACCTGCTGCGGCCGTGGGCGAACTGGGTGACGCCGGCCAAGGGGCATCGCCGCCGCTACGACACCTACTTCTTCGTGGCGGCGCTGCCGCCGGGCCAGCACGCCGACGGCCGGACCACCGAGGCGGTGTCGGCAGGCTGGTGGTTGCCCGCCGCAGCGATCGAGGAGTTCGCCGCCGGCCGTAGTCTGCTGCTGCCGCCCACCTGGACGCAGCTAGACACGCTGCGAAAGTATGGCAACACCGTCGATGAGATCCTTGCCGTCGACCGCGAGATCGTCGCGATGAGAACGGAAGTCATTGGCAGCGAGGGTAACTGGAGTTTGGAATTCTTCGACTCGGACCGCTACAACAAGCTGCTCGGTGGACGGTCCTGGTCGTGAACAGCGATGAGCGCTTGCGCGAAGAGCAGAGGGCAGAGTTCGTCAGCGTCTATCTCGGCGACGAGCGGCCTGGCATCGCCACGATAGTGCTGGCGCGGCCGCCGAGGAACGCGCTGACCCGTCAGTTCTGCCGGGAGATCGTCGCGGTGGCGGGCGAGGTCGGCCGGCGCGACGACATCGTCGCCGTGATCCTGTTCGGCGGCCATGAGATCTTCTCCGCCGGAGACGACCTCGCCGAACTGCGCGCGCTCAGTGCCGGTGAAGCCGACGCGGCAGCGAAACTGCGCCAGGACGCGGCAGCCGCCGTCGCCGCGATACCGAAACCGACCGTCGCCGCGATCACCGGCTACGCGCTGGGCAGTGGGTTGTCGCTGGCCCTGGCCGCCGACCGGCGGATCGCCGGCGACAACGCGAAACTCGGGTTCGCCGAAATCCTGGCCGGGCTGATCCCCGGCGGCGGAGCGCTGCAGCGGTTGCCCGCGTTGGTGGGTGTCAGCAACGCCAAGGACCTCGCCTTCTCCGGGCGGTTCGTGGACGCCCGGGAGGCGCTGGCGATGGGTCTGCTCGACGAGATCGTCGCACCCGACGCGGTGTACGACGCGGCGGCTGACTGGGCGCAACGCTTCGCAGGGTTACCCGTGCCAGCGCTGGGGGCGGCCAAGGCCGCACTCAACGACGGCACCCCGGAGGCGGAGCGGCGCGGCTACGTCGAGGTGTTCGGCCGCGCGGACCGGAGGTACGTCGCGTCGAACCGGGGCCACTAGGCTGGCGGGCTATGACCACGACCAGTCACGACCACCCGGCTCCGCAGCCGCACGCCACCGCCGAACAGGTGGAGGCCGCGCGTCACGACAGCAAGCTCGCGCAGGTGCTCTACCACGACTGGGAAGCCGAAAGCTACGACGACAAGTGGTCGATCTCCTACGACAAGCGCTGCGTCGACTATGCGCGCAACCTCTTCGACGCCACGGTGCCGTTCGAGGAGCAGCGCAAGCTGCCGTACGACCGTGCGCTGGAGCTGGGCTGCGGCAGCGGGTTTTTCCTGCTCAACCTGATCCAGGCCGGCGTCGCGCGGCGCGGATCGGTGACCGACCTGTCACCCGGCATGGTGCGGGTCGCCACACGAAACGGCCAGAGCCTCGGCCTGGAGGTCGACGGCCGTGTCGCCGACGCCGAGCGCATCCCGTACGACGACGACACCTTCGACCTGGTGGTCGGACATGCGGTGCTGCATCACATCCCCGACGTCGAGCTGTCGCTGCGCGAAGCGGTCCGAGTGCTCAAGCCGGGCGGGCGGTTCCTGTTTGCCGGCGAACCGACGAACGCCGGCGAAGCCTATGCCCGCCCGTTGTCGACGCTGACGTGGCGCGTGGTGACCAATGTGACCAAGCTGCCGGGACTGACCGGCTGGCGTCGCCCCCAGGCCGAGCTCGACGAGTCGTCGCGGGCGGCCGCGCTCGAGGCGGTCGTCGACCTGCACACCTTCGACCCGCACGATCTCGAGCGGATGGCCCGCAATGCCGGCGCGGTCGACGTGTCGACCGCTACCACCGAATTCACCGCTGCCATGCTCGGGTGGCCGCTGCGGACCATCGAGGCCGCGGTCCCGCCCGGGCGCCTCGGCTGGAGCTGGGCGAAGTTCGCGTTCAACAGCTGGATCACGCTGAGCTGGATCGACGACAACGTGTGGCGCCGCGTGGTTCCGAAGGCCTGGTACTACAACGTCATGCTCACCGGAGTCAAACCGTCGTAGCGTTCACCCTCGACGATGTCGCTTACCTGCGGTCGCAGCCGGGCGCCGAGGCGCTTGCCGAAATCGGGACCTACCCGCTTACCGACGCCAGCCGGATCTCGGACATCGCCACCGCCAGAGCCAGATTCGGCGACCGGGCCCGCGTGCTGGTGGAGACCGTGCTGCTGCGCCGTCGGGCGGCCGCCAAGCTGGCCGAGCCGGGCGACTGGCTGTTCACCGACGAAGCCCTTCAGCAAGCGACCGCGACCCCGGTAGCCGCCCACCGCGCGCGTCGGCTCGCCGGGATGACGGTGCACGACGTCACCTGCTCGATCGGCGCCGAACTGGCCGAGTTGCGGCGCACAGCCGACGTGCTGGGTAGCGACATTGATCCGGTGCGGCTGGCGATGGCACGCCACAACGTTGCCGAGGTGCCGCTTGTGCGCGCCGACGCGCTGCAACCCGTCAGCCGCAACGCCGTCGTCGTCGCCGACCCCGCGCGGCGCGCCGGAGGGCGTCGCGTCTACAGGCCGGGCGACTTCACCCCGCCGCTGACCGCGCTTTTGGACACCTACCGCGGCCGCGATATCGTCGTAAAGTGTTCTCCTGGAACAGATTTCGGTGGCCTTGACTTCGGAGGGGAAGTCGAGGTGACGTCGCTGGGCGGTGACGTCCGCGAGGCGTGCCTGTGGTCGGCGGGCCTGACTCAGCCCGCGGTGTCGCGGCGGGCCACCGTGCTCAGCTACGACGGCAGCGTCGAGCAGATCACTGATGCCGACCCCGACGACTGCCCGGTGCGACCGGCCGGTCGCTGGATCGTCGACCCCGACGGTGCGGTGGTACGGGCGGGTCTGGTCCGCCAGTACGCCGCCCGCCATGGGCTCTGGCAGCTCGACCCCAAGATCGCGTACCTGTCGGGCGACGGATTGCTGCCTGGGACAAGGGGATTCGAGGTCCTTGAGCAAAGTCCGTTCGGGGAGCGCCGGTTACGCCAGATGCTGCACGAGATGGATTGCGGCGCTGTCGAGATCCTGGTGCGCGGCGTCGACGTCGACCCGGCGGCGCTTCGCGCTCGGCTGCGGCTGCGGGGAACGCGATCGCTTTCGGTGGTGGTCACCCGCATCGGCGCCGGCTCGAAAGCGCGGGCGACTGCGTTCATTTGTCGCCCCTCGCAGCGAGCACACAGGTACCCTGGCGCAGGACACCCTTTCAAGGACGGTGCATGACACGTTCACACAGGGCGGCCGCGACGTTGGTCGCCGCGCTATTGATCGGGTCGGGGGGAAGCGCTGTGGCGCACGCACAGTCGCCGTGCGCAGATTTCGGCGGCACGCTCGACGGCACCTCGTGCCGGCTGCACACCAGCACCGACGCGTACACGGTGGACATCACGTTCCCGGTGGACTACGCGGACCCGGCGCCGATGATGGATTATCTGCGGCAGACCCGCGACGGGTTCGTCAACGTCTCGGACATGCCGGGTTCCAGCGGCCAGCCGTACGCGCTGGACATCACCTCGGAGGAATACCGGTCCGCCGCGACCCAGAGCGTGGTGCTGAAGATCTACCAGAACGTCGGTGGCGCACATCCGCTGACGTGGTATCAGGCCTACAACTACAACGTGTCGGCCCGTAAGCCGATCACCTTCGACACGTTGTTCACGCCGGGCAGCAAGCCGCTGCCGGTGATCCTGCCGATCGTGCAAAAGGAGATCGACACGCAATTGGGCAGTCGGGTGAAAGTATCACCCGCTGACGGTCTCGACCCGGCGCACTACCAGAACTTCGCGATCACCGACAACGAGCTGATCTTCTTCTTCGGGCAAGGCGAGTTGCTGCCCGCCGCAGCCGGTGCGACCGTCGCGCATGTGCCGCGGTCGGCAGTCGCTTCCATGCTCGCCCCGTTGTGATTTCGGTGCGCTTTTCGGTGCTGAGCGCACGTTTGCGCCCCGAAATCACTGACTGCTAGGCGGGGTCGAACCCGTACACCTGGCCGTCGCTGGTTGCGGTGAACACCCGCCGGTCGGTCGCGACGGACACGCCGACCGGCCAACCGGTGGCCTGCGGCAGGGCATAGCTGCTGATGGTGTGCCCGTCGCGGATACCGAAGACCAGAAGCGCAAGCCCGTTGCCGGCCGCACGCGCCACGGTATAGCCGATGTCGGCGCCTGCCTGACTCGACGTGCACAGCGCGGTGACGTCGTCGCGGCGCCACACGATGTCGCCGCGGTCGCCCTTGTCCCGGACCGCGACCAGCTTCGCGTCCGGCCCGCCCCCGGCGATCAGCAGGCCCTCGGGTCCCGCCGACGGCGGCGTTTGTGGTGAAAAGCCAAGCGCCACCGACCATTTGGGCTTACCGTCCGATGCGTTGAGCGCCCACAGCTTGCCGTCGCGGCTATTGACGTAGACGGTCGACCCGTCGTCGGAGAACACCGGGCTGCCCAACACTCCGCTCGTCACCGCGTCGGTGGACCACTCCACCGCAAGCACCGGCCCGTCGCCGGTGCTGTATCGCAGCGCGGTCAGCGTCGCCGCCGGTGCGCCGGGTTGCCAGATGCCGGTGACCAGCAGACCCGTCGCCGACGAGAACGCCGGAGCCGCCGCGATCGGGCATGCGGCACGAGCTTGCTGGCAATCGGTCAGTCCCCGCTGGCTGTCGGTCGGGTCGACGCCGGCCACCAGATCCACCGCGGAGCCGATCATCTCGCCGCGATGGGCGTCGACGACCTGCACCTGCCCCAGATGGGTGACCACCAGCAGCCGTCCGTCGCCGACGAACCGGGGTGTCAGCGGCATACCGATCACCGGATGGCGCCAGCGGACCCATTGCGTCGGCGGGAACGACAACATGGTGCCCGGTTGGCCGACGTAGAGGTTGTCGAACTTGTCGAAAAGCGGGCTGGCGAACCCGCCGCCGAGCACCAGCCGCGTGCACCAGCGTTGCCTGCCGTTGTTGTCGAACTCCCACACCATCAGTGAGCAGCCGGCTGCGGTCTGCGCGTTCGCGGCGAGGTAATGGGTATCGGTGGAGCCGAGCGCCACCGACGCGAACAGGCTGCCCTTGACCGAGCGGCTCCATACGAGTTTCAGTTTGTCTGCACCCGCGGTGGCGGTGTGGCTGCTGTTCGCGGCGTCGGCATACTGAGCCGACCAGCCCGCTGCGGGCGCAGCGTCGACCCAATCGTCGGTATTGCCGCAGCCTGCCGCCGCAAGTAAGGCGACGCCCGCCATCGCTGCCAGCCGCCGAGAAGTGCGGTGTCGCGGGAACATGCGTCCTTCCGTCGTCGGGCCGGCGTCCCCTGAGGGTAACCCGGCGCCCGAGCCGTCCGGCGTAGGCTTTGCGGCCATGACGACGATGTGGGGAGCACCGTTGCACAAGCGCTGGCGGGGGTCGCGGCTGCGCGACCCGCGCCAGGCCAAGTTCTTGACGACGGACTCGCTGAAGTGGGTTCTGAGGAACCGCGCGTACACACCGTGGTACCTGGTCAGGTACTGGCGACTGCTGAAGTTCAAGCTGACCAACCCGCACATCATCACCCGCGGCATGGTGTTCCTCGGCAAGGACGTCGAAATCCACGCGACGCCGGAACTGGCCCAGCTGGAGATCGGCCGCTGGGTGCACATCGGCGACAAGAACACCATCCGCGCTCACGAAGGCTCGCTGCGGTTCGGGGACAAGGTGGTGCTCGGCCGCGACAACGTGATCAACACCTACCTCGACATCGAGTTGGGGGATTCGGTGCTGATGGCTGACTGGTGCTACGTCTGCGACTTCGACCACCGGATGGACGACGTCAACATGCCCATCAAGGATCAAGGCATCGTCAAGAGCCCGGTGCGAATCGGGCCGGACACGTGGATCGCGGCGAAGGTGACGGTGCTGCGGGGCACGATCGTCGGCCGCGGCTGCGTGCTGGGCGCACATGCCGTCGTCAAGGGCCACGTCCCCGACTACTCGATCGCGGTAGGAGCCCCCGCCAAGGTGGTGAAGAACCGCAAGCTGGCATGGGAGACCTCGGCTGCAGAGCGGGCCCAAATGGCCGCCGCACTGGCCGACATCGAACGCAAGAAGGCGGCCCGCTAGGGCAGCTGGGCGGAAGAGCTACTCGCCGAGCGTGAGTCCAGTGCGAAAAATCGGCCGAAATTCCGCGGTGCGTTCACGTTCGGCGCAGGGAGCCTCGGCGCCTTAGTCCGCCCAGTCGATGCCGAACCAATCGGCGAGCGCCGTGCGACCGTCCGGTGTGACTTTGACCGCCCGGCCGCGCGGCATCCGCTTCACCCAGCCGGCGGCTACGAACCGATCGAGGACCGCACGGCCCAAGGCGCCGGACAAGTGGTGGCGCTGCTCGGTCCAGTCCACGCAGTAGCGGATCAACGGCCTTCTGCTCACCGGTATTTCGACTCCCAGCCCAGCGAGAATGGTGCGTCCCGTGTCCGTCAGCTCATAGCTGACGTCACGGCCAGGGCTACTGAGCGCGTCATGGTTGTCTCGGTCGGCGTCGAATCGGCCGTCGCCGCCGATCAGCACCTGCTGCCTCAGCAAGCTGGCCATCACCTCGACGCCGAGGCGTCCCGCCAGATGGTCGTAACACGTTCTTGCCGATCGCAATCGGGCCGCATTGGTGCCTTCCCGCAACGACCGGACCGGCCGAGGAGGCGCCAGCCGGACGAGGTGCTCCAGTAGCTCGCCAACATGCGGACCGGCCAGCCGGTAGTAGCGGTGCCGGCCGTGTGTTTCGACCCGCAGCAGACCCGCCTCGGTCAGCTTCGTCAGATGGCTACTGGCAGTGGATCTGCTGATTCCCGCCTCCTCAGCCAAGACGCTGGCGGGCAGCGCGCGCCCGTCGTCCAGCGCCAGCAGCACAGCGCAACGCGCGGAATCGGCGAATAGCGATGCCACCGCGGCGATGTCGGCGTCGCCGACCGACGGCAGGTCGGCTGCGTCACGCATGGCACGTCTCCTTGCTGTCGGGCGCGGGGGTTGCCCCGCGGGTGACCCACCCCAGCACGACGACCGCCGCCGCCAGTTCGACCACTCCGCCCATCGCGAGGGCGGCGCCCACCCCGCCGAGTGCCATCACCGTACCCAGCGCGGCAACACCGACCGTGATGCCGATCAGCCGGGCCAGATTGACCACTCCGGACGCAAGACCGGCGCGGGTGACCGGCATTGACGCCATAGCCAGCGCGACGGCGGGTGCGGTGTTCAACGCCAGCCCTGCGCCCGTCAAGACGAAACCCACTTCCAGCATTCCCAATCGGCCGTTCGGTCCGGCGATCGCATACAAGAACATGCCCGAAGCCATCAGACCCAGACCGGCGACCATCGGCAGCCGCCGACCGGTCCGGTGCGCCACGACGTTGACCAGCGGAACCAGCGCCAGATACGTGAGCGGCATCGGCAGGAACTCGACAGCCGTCGCCAACGCGGTTTCGCCGCGTTGTTGTTGAAACGCAAAGCTATTGACCATCAGCATGCCGTAGGTGCCGAATGTCATAGCTGCCGTCGCGGCCAACGCCGCGATCAGCGGACGGCTGCGCAACAAACGCATAGGCAGCATCGGACTGTGGACTCCGTGCTGAGTCCAGACGAACGCCCCGCCGCACACCACAGCAAGCAGCGCCAGCGCCGCCGCCCATGCCGGCGCCATCGTCCGGCCCTCGACCAGCACGAGCGTCAGCGTGGCCAGACTCGAGATCGCAAACACCTGCCCCGGCAGGTCGATTCGGCCGGCATCGGGATCGCGCGATTCGGACAAATGGCGGTATGTCATCAGCAGCGCCAGAACGCCGACGGGAGCGTTGAGCCAGAAGATGTACCGCCAACCCAGCGTATCGGTGAGTACGCCGCCCAGCACCGGGCCCAACGCTGTGCTGCTGGCTGCCGCCATCGCCCATGCTGCCGTCGCCCGGGCGCGGTCCGCCGCATCAGGGAACGCGTGGGCTGCGATGGCCAACCCTTGCGGCAGCATGAGTCCGGCGCCCAGGCCCTGAACCGCCCTCGCGGCAAGCAGCAATGGCAGGGAAGGCGTCAATGCGCAACCCAGCGACGCGGCCATGAAGACCAGCAGACCCACGCGCAGCACCGCGCGCCTGCCGAAGCGATCGCCGACCGATCCCGACGTCAAGAGCACGGCCGCGAACGCCACGTTGTAGGTGTCGATCGTCCACTGCGCTCCGGAGATCCCCCCGCCCAGGTCCGCCCGAATCGCAGGCAGCGCCAGGTTCACCGCATTCGCGTCGATCAGGCCGACGAACAGTCCGAGGTATGCCGCGATCAACGTGACAATCGAGCTGTACGTAATCCTGTTGGTGCCCATACCCGCACGGTATGGGCGAAACGATTCGACGCCGATCGAATCGTCCGGCGCTGATCTAGCGGTCGGGCAATGCCCGTTCGGCGATGACTGGCCGCGCCAGCGGTTGGCGCTCACGGCGTTTGGCGGCCATGTAGACCTGTGCGGTCTCGTCGGCGACTGTGCTCCAGGAGAAGTCGGATGTGAGCCGTCGCCGTGCGGCGTCTGCTCGGTGCTGCGCAGCAACCGGATCGTCGAGCACGCGACGCACCGCCGTCGCCAATCCCGCGACATCCCTTGGGGCGAACGATATTCCAGTGTGTCCGTCGATCACTGCCTCACCGAGGCCGCCCACGTTCGACGTCACCAGCGGCGCGCCGGCGGCGGCTGCCTCGAGCGCGACGATGCCGAACGGTTCGTAGTGGCTGGGCAACACGACGGCGTCGGCGTCGTGCAGTTCTTGGAGCAATTGACTGTGGTCGAGATGTCCGAGGAATACCGTGGCCTTCTGCACTCGATGGCGACGGGCCTGTTCGGCGAGCCAATCCTGTTGTGTGCCTTCGCCTGCGATCCTCAGCGTGGTGCCCGGATGGGTCCGCCGGATCCGTGGCAAGGCGGCGATGAGATCGTGGACGCCTTTCTCGTATTCCAGCCGGCCGACGAACAGCAGTCGCGCCGGTCCGCTGCGCGGCTTCCGCGGCGCGAAAGGCCAAGTGCTTGAGTGAATTCCGTTTCGGATGACGTTCACAACCGGCAAGCCGGGGCTGAACAGTGTGGTGATCTCGTCACGCATCGACGCCGAACAGGTGATCAGCTCGTCGGACTCATGAGCCAGCCAGTACTCCAATGCGTGCACCTGACGACTGACCCGCCCGTTGAGCCATCCCGAATGCCGGCCGGCCTCAGTGGCGTGCAGGGTGGAAACCAATGGGATGTCGAAGAACTCGGAGAGGGCAACCGCCGGGTGCGCCACCAGCCAGTCGTGCGCGTGGACAACGTCGGGAGTGAAGCGCGCCGCGAGGCCGGCCCGCACCATCGCGTGGCCCATCGCCAACACCCAGGCCATCATGTCGGTGCCGAACTGGAACTCGTGCGGGTCTTGTGCGGCGGCTATGACGCGCACGCCGTCATGTACTTCGTCGGTGGTGGGGTGGGTGGCCGGGTCGGTGTCAAAAGGCCGGCGGCTCAACACCACGACCTCATGACCGGTCGCCGCCAACGACGTCGCTAGGTGGTGGACATGGCGACCGAGGCCGCCGATCACCACCGGCGGGTACTCCCACGACAGCATCAAGACTTTCACTTGCGCACCTTCGTCGGCCGCGAGGGTGCGCTGTGGCACGCCCGGTGCGGCGTGTCGCGGAGCAGACACGCACGCTCGCGGGGCGCGGAAGTCACCGCGGGAGCCTGCGCGCGTCGAGCGCGCCGAACAGGCCGTCGGCGCGGTTCCAGCCGTCTGCGAGCCGCTGCGCCGCGTCGCGGCGCCCAGATGCCAACGCCCCTGCGATCTCCCGGGTTGCGTGGGCGTGAAGATGGGCGCGATAGCGGGCGTAGTCGGCGGCCGAATCCTTGCTGACCATGAACGGCCAGTCACTGGACACCGTCAACAGCGTCTCGCGCAAGATCTGGTCGGCGACGAAGTCGCGGGCGTGCGGCGCGTCGGTCTGCTCCAACGCCTTGTCGACGGTCGTCAGCGCGGTGTCGACCACCTCTGCGTTGAGCTGCACCAGATCGGCCACCTGTTCGCCCGCCCACACCTGCCAGTCCTTGCCGGAACCCCAAGAGCTGGGCGGCAATTCGACGGGGGAGCCGACGAACCCGGCGCTCGCGGCGTCGCGCAGCGTGCCGATCCGCACACCGGCTGCGGGCAGTGCCCGCAGCACCCGCTCGAGCCACATCGGGCCCTCGTACCACCAGTGCCCGAACAACTCGGTGTCGAACGCGGCGATGACGTGCGCGGGGCGGCCGAGCCGTTCGCTCTCGGCGACGAGGCGGCGCCGGACGACGTCGACGAAATCGGCCACGTGTGCGTCGACCGTCCGCTCGGCACGCGCGGGGTCATACGGCGCCTTCTGATCGGCGGGCACATTGCGTCCGGTCACCCGAGCCGGCTTGAGCCCGGTGTGGTGGTCGTAGGTGTGGAAGTCGCGGTAGGCCGCGTGGCCCGGGTAGCCCGATTTCGGCGACCACACCCGATAGCTCACCTGCAAGTCGCGACCGAACGCCACCACGTCAGTCGTGCCGACCGGCCGGCCCAGCGCAGTATCGCCGTGCAACGATGGGCCGTCGACCATGAAATGGCCGACTCCTGCTGCGGCATAATCTATTTCCATACCGGGGGCGTAGGCGCATTCGGGAGCCCAGATGCCGGCCGCGGTGTGCGCGAAGCGCTGCTGTGCGTCGGCGAGGCCTTCCCGCAGCGCGAACTCGCGAAGTCGTGGATGCAGCAGCGGCTGGAACGGGTGCGCCAGTGGGCCGCCCAGCAACTCGATGGTGCCGCTGTCGATCAGCTGCCGCAGCAGCGGGCTGGCACCGTGACGCCAGAGGTTCGCGAAATCGTCGAGCGCCTCCTCGGTCTCGGCATACTCGCGGATTCCGAACTCGCGCAACGACGGAATCGTCGTCGCCTCCAGCGCGCGAAGCTGCCAATTCGCCAGCCAGTGGTGCATGCCGTCGAGACAGTACGGATCGTCGAGCTGGGCGGCCACCACCGGTGTGATGCCCAAAGTCAGTAGGCCAGTGCGGTTTTCAGCGGCCAGCCGCCGCAGCACCCGCATCAGCGGCAAGTACGCCGCAGACCACGATTGGTACAGCCACTCCTCGCCGACGGGCCAGCGGCCGTGGTGCGCCAGCCACGGCAGGTGGGTGTGGAGCACCAACGTGAACAGTCCCGGAGCCGCCTGGGCGGCGACATTGGGGTGGGGCGTGTGGTCCGTCATGGCCGCATCGCGATCGCCACCAGATCCAGGCTGTCGTCGATATCGCGATCGGACGTCAGCTCGAAGTCGTCGACGCTCACCGAAGCCACGTCGGCCAGCAGCTCGGTGGGCCAGGGCGCGTCGCTCAGCGCGCGTCGCACCTGCGCATCGATGATCGAGCCGCCGTGTTTGGCGTCCAGCGCCGCCAGCCGGGCTCCGTGGAACACCCCGCTCATCGACTTCACCGTGAAGCCGCCGGCCTCGAGAAGGGCGGTCAGTTCGGCGGCGTTGAGTTCTCGGGTGTGGAACGGGTTGACCGGGGTGTCGCGGCCGGGGGAGAAGGTGATTCTGTTCGGCGTCGACATCATCAGCAGCCCACCGGGGCGCAGCACGCGGAAGCATTCGGCGACGAATTGCGGCTGATCCCAGAGATGTTCGATGACTTGGAAGTTGACCACCACGTCTACCGAGGCGTCCGGCAGCGGCAGCGCCGCCAAGTTGCCGTGACGCACGTCGACGCGGGGATAGCGGGCGCGCACGTGGGCGACGGTGAGTTCGTCGTAGTCGAGCCCGATCACGCTTGCGGCCACGTCGGCGATCAGATCGGCGCCGTAGCCTTCTCCGCAGCCGGCTTCGAGCACGTCACGACCGCGGCAGTGCTCGACGAGCCGCCGGTAGACCACCTCGTGGCGGCGGAACCAGTAGTTCTCCTCGGCCACGCCGGGCACCGTGCGCTCGCCGGTCAGGGCCAAGGAGTCGTGTGCGCTCATCGCATCGCAGGCTAACGCTAATCAGGTTGTTCGGGAGAGGCAGCAGGCACGCGCAGTCAGGCGACCTGCGACGACCCGATATGGTGTACAGGCGAACCACGCAAAGTTACCCGCCAGTAACACGGCGTGCGGTCGAATCGGACATATCCGCACTATGGGCGCGGCCGGTCCTACGCCGGCTTATTCGAGGAGGGCAAACCACACCCATGACGAACATCGTGGTCCTGATCAAACAGGTCCCTGACACCTGGTCGGAGCGCAAACTCAAAGACGACTTCACGCTCGATCGCGACGCCGCCGATCCCGTGCTGGACGAGATCAACGAGCGCGCCGTCGAAGAAGCGCTGCTGATCAAGGAGAAAGAGGCCGCCAACGGCACGGAGAGCACCGTGACCGTGCTGACCGCCGGCCCCGAGCGTGCGACCGAGGCCATCCGCAAGGCACTGTCGATGGGCGCTGACAAGGCCGTGCACGTGCTCGACGACGGGATCAAGGGCTCCGACATGGTGCAGACCGGCTGGGTGCTGGCCAAGGCGCTCGGCACCATCGAGGGCACTGAGCTGGTGATCGCGGGCAACGAGGCGACTGACGGTGTCGGGGGCGCAGTACCGGCGATCATCGCCGAGTACCTGGGCCTGCCGCAGCTGACCCATGTGCGGAAGCTGACGGTAGAGAACGGCAAGGTCACCGCCGAGCGCGAAACCGACGACGGGGTGTTCACCCTCGAGGCGTCGCTGCCGGCCGTCGTGAGCGTCACCGAGAAGATCAACGAGCCGCGATACGCCTCGTTCAAGGGCATCATGGCCGCCAAGAAGAAGGAAGTCACCACGCTGACGCTGGCCGAGATCGGCGTCGAGCCTGACGAAGTGGGTCTGGCCAACGCCGGCTCGAAGGTGTTGTCCTCGGCGCCCAAGCCACCCAAGACCGCCGGCGAGAAGGTCGAAGACGACGGCGAGGGCGGCAACAAGATCGCCCAGTACCTGATTTCGCAGAAGATCATCTAGAAGCACCTAAGAGCATCTGAGAGAAGGCAGCGATCATTCATGGCTGAAGTACTTGTACTCATCGAGCACGCGGAGGGTGCCCTCAAGAAGGTGAGCTCCGAATTGCTTACCGCCGCAAGGAAGTTGGGTGAGCCGTCGGCAGTTGTCGTCGGCACGCCGGGCACCGCAGAGCCGTTGATCGGCGAGCTGAAAGCGGCTGGGGCACAGAAGATCTACGTCGCGGAGGCGGACTTCGTCGACGACTACCTGTTGCTGCCGCAGCTCGATGTGCTTGCCTCCCTTGTGGAGTCGGTTAGCCCGTCGGCCGTGCTGCTGGCCGCCAGCGCCGACGGCAAGGAGATCGCGGGCCGCCTGGCGGCGCGCATCGGCAGCGGCGTGTTGGTGGACGTCGTCGACGTGCAGCCCGGCAACAAGGGTGTGCACTCGATCTTCGGTGGTGCGTTCACCGTCGAAGCGCAGGTCGAAGGCGACGTCGCGGTGATGACCGTGCGGCCGGGCGCCATCGACGCCGAGCCCAGCGAGGGCGCGGGCGAGGTGGTCAACGTCGAGGTGCCGCAGCCGCCGGAGAACGCGACGAAGATCACGTCGCGCGAGCCGGCCGTGGCCGGCGACCGTCCGGAACTCACCGAAGCCAGCATTGTGGTTGCCGGTGGCCGCGGCGTCGGCAGCGCCGAGAACTTCCACGTGGTCGAGGAATTGGCCGACGCGCTCGGCGCGGCGGTGGGCGCATCGCGCGCCGCGGTGGACTCCGGCTACTACCCGGGCCAGTTCCAGGTGGGCCAGACCGGCAAGACCGTGTCGCCGCAGCTGTACATCGCGCTCGGCATCTCCGGGGCCATCCAGCACCGCGCCGGCATGCAGACGTCCAAGACGATCGTCGCGGTGAACAAGGACGAAGAGGCGCCGATTTTCGAGATCTCCGATTACGGCGTGGTGGGTGACCTGTTCAAGGTCGCGCCGCAGCTGACCGAAGCGGTCAAAGCCCGCAAAGGCTGATTTCAAGCGGTTTCGGCGCGCTTTCCCACGCTCAGCGTTGGAAAGCGCGCCGAAGTCGTCACTGGGTGTGCACGGACACGTCACCCGCACGATGCCGTCCGGAGAGGCAGCTCAGAGACGGTGCACCCGTGAGCACCGAATCTGTCCTGCTGGCCACCGACCCCCGCCTCGTCGAAGACGCGCAGCAGCTGCGCTACGAGGTGTTCGCCTACGACCCGGACTTCGGTGTCGCGGACTTCATGGCGCTGCTGGACAAACGCCAGGCCGACACGCGGTATCTGAAACGGCTGCGATCGGTCGCCGCGGCCACCGCCACCGCGGCCCGATGACACACGCCTGGCTGCCGCGCGCCACGTGCGACGAGCGCTGTGTAGAGCAGCGGGGCGGCCGCGCACTGCGAGCGTGGCGTGCGACGTACCGGTGCGTGTTCGTGTCGCTGCTGCTGCCACTGGTTCCGGCGCTGTTGATCTGGTCTGCGCCTGTGCGCTTGTATTGCCGGGTCATGTTGCGCTGCATGGGTGTGCATGTCACCGCCACGGGCGGACCGATCCGCAATGTCGCCGGCGTGCTGGTGGTCAGCCCCCATGTCTCGTGGCTGGACGTGTTGGTGATTTCGGCGCTCATGCGGGGTCACTTCGTCGCGAAAGCCGAACTCACTCGCTGGCCGGCACTGCGCGCCGTCGCGCGTGTGATGAACGTCATCCCGATCGACCGTGCGCAGCTGCGCGGACTGCCCGCCGTCGTGGGCACCGTGGCGGCGCGGCTGCGGTCGGGCCGGACGGTGGTCGCATTCCCAGAGGGCACCACCTGGTGTGGGCTGGCCAACGGACGCTTTCGGCCGGCGATGTTCCAGGCCGCGATCGACGCGGGCCGGCCCGTGCAGCCGCTGCGGCTGCGCTACCAGCACCGTGATGGCCGCCCGTCGACGATCCCCGCGTTCGTCGGCGACGACACTCTCGGCCGGTCCTTGCGCCGCGTGCTGTCGGCTCCCAGGACCGTCGCACACGTGTATGTCGGTGCGCTGCAATTGCCGCGCGACGACCGCGGTGACCTCGCCCGGCGCTGCCAACGGGCGGTGCGCGGCACGGCAACCTCGCGCCACGAGCAGGCACTGGCGGCCTGAGCGGCCCAGTCGGGTAATCACCGGCGACGGCTAAGCTGGACGGGCCATGAGGTCTGCCCCTGTGTATCTGGACCACGCCGCCACCACCCCGATGCATCCCGATGCCATCGAGGCGATGACGGCTGTGATGGGGACCGTCGGCAACGCTTCGTCGCTGCACTCCGCAGGTCGGGCCGCCCGCCGCACGGTGGAGGAGTCGCGGGAGCTGCTCGCCGAAAAGCTCGGCGCCCGACCATCGGAGGTCGTCTTCACAGCGGGCGGCACCGAAAGCGACAACCTCGGCGTCAAGGGAATCTACTGGGCGCGGCGCGACGCTGATCCGCGCCGCCGCCGGATCGTCGTCAGCGCCGTCGAGCACCATGCCGTGCTCGACGCGGTCGAGTGGCTGGCCGCGCACGAGGGCGCGGAGGTGACGTGGTTGCCGACAGAGTCCGACGGTTCGGTGTCGCCGTCGGCGCTGCGCGAGATCTTGCAGTCGCACGACGACGTAGCGCTGGTCTCGGTGATGTGGGCCAACAACGAGGTCGGCACGATCCTGCCGATCCACGAATTGGCCTCGATCGCAGCCGAATTCGAGGTGCCGATGCACAGCGACGCGGTTCAGGCGATCGGCCAGCTCCCGGTATCGTTCACCGGGAGCGGGTTGTCGGCAATGAGTATTGCCGCGCACAAGTTCGGTGGCCCTACCGGCGTCGGCGCGTTGGTGCTGCGCCGCGACATTCCATGCGTGCCGCTGCTGCACGGCGGCGGCCAGGAACGCGATGTGCGTTCGGGCACACCAGATGTCGCGGGCACGGTCGGAATGGCCGTTGCGGCCAGGCTTGCGGTCGACAGCTTGCAGGCTCACTGCGAGAAGCTCACGGGGCTGCGTGACCGCCTCATCGACGGGGTGCTGGCGGCGATCGACGGCGTGCGGCTCAACGGCTCTCGTCAGCACCGGCTGCCGGGCAACGCGCACTTCACGTTCGACGGGTGCGAAGGCGATGCGCTGCTGATGTTGTTGGACGCCAACGGGATCGAGTGTTCCACGGGATCCGCGTGCACCGCAGGTGTCCCACAGCCGTCCCACGTCCTGTTGGCGATGGGCGCCGACACCGCATCGGCGCGGGGCTCGATCCGGCTTTCGCTGGGCCGCACCAGCGTTGCCGACGACGTCGACGCGGTGCTCGACGTATTGCCGGGCGCGGTGGCGCGGGCCCGGCAGGCGGCATTGGCCAGCGCGGGGGCGAAATGAGAGTGCTCGCCGCGATGAGCGGCGGTGTGGATTCGTCGGTGGCCGCCGCGCGGATGGTGGACGCCGGCCACGACGTGGTCGGAGTGCATCTCGCGTTGTCGTCGGCGCCGGGAACATTGCGCACCGGCTCGCGGGGCTGCTGCTCGAAAGAAGATGCCGGCGATGCCCGCCGTGTCGCCGACAAGCTCGGAATCCCGTTCTACGTCTGGGATTTCGCGGATCGTTTCAAGCAGGACGTGATCGACGACTTCGTGTCGGCCTACGCACGCGGTGAGACGCCCAACCCGTGTGTGCGCTGCAACGAGAAGATCAAGTTCTCCGCGCTGGCCGCACGGGCGTTGGCGCTGGGGTTCGACGCGGTGGCCACGGGCCACTACGCGCGGCTGTCGGCAGGGCGGTTGCGGCGGGCCGTCGACGCGGACAAGGACCAGTCGTATGTGCTGGCCGTGCTCACCGCAGAACAGTTGCGCCATGCGCTGTTTCCGGTCGGTGACACCCCGAAGCCCCAGATCCGCGCCGAGGCCGCCGCGAGGGGGCTGGCGGTCGCCGACAAGCCGGACAGCCACGACATCTGCTTCATCCCGTCAGGTGACACGCGTGCGTTCCTCGGGTCGCGTATCGGTGTGCGCCGCGGCGCGGTCGTCGACCGAACCGGGACGGTGCTCGCCCACCATCAGGGCGTACACGGGTTCACGATCGGCCAGCGCAAAGGCTTGGGCATCGCCGGACCCGGGCCCGACGGCAGGCCGCGTTACGTCACCGCGATCGACGCCCGCACCGCGACTGTCACAGTCGGCGAGGCCGCCGATCTGGACGTCTGGCACGTGCGTGGTGAGCGGCCGGTGTTCACGTCGGGTTCGGCTCCGGCGGGGCCGGTCGAGTGCCAGGTGCAGGTGCGCGCCCACGGCGGCGTGGTGGACGCGGTGGCCGAGCTGGTGGGCGACCGGCTCGAGGCGCGGTTGCGCACGCCGCTGCGGGGGGTGGCGCCGGGTCAGACCATGGTGCTCTACCGTCGCGACCCGGACGGCGACGAAGTCATCGGCAGCGCGACGATCACCTAGCGCCCACCCGCGCCGCGATGCGTGCGGCGACGAGGTTGGGCACCACGTGGCTATAGCCGCAGTAGGTGACTTCGATGAGCACCGTGGACTCCAGCCGGTAGATGCGCCCGCAGTCGCCGAGGCTTTCGGCCTGCAAGGTCTGGTCGTCGGTGGTCCATTGGTAGACGAAGGCGTACCCGGACGGGGTGTCGCCGCATGCCTGCACCTGACCGGTGACGTTGTCGAACGCCCGCCGGGCGGCGCCGGTATCGGCGTACGCGGCGGCCGCTTCCGAGAGCAGTGCCGACTTGGGCGGCGTCTGAAAGCTGGTCTTGTGGAACTGCTTGACGTCCGGTCCGAAGACGTGGCTTTCGAGGAACACGAAATGGCAAGGCTCCGGGGCGGATTGGACGAGCAGTTCGTCGTCGACGGTGTATCTGGAGTCCATGCCCGGGATGCCGTTGAGGTCAATGCCGGCGCCGGTGATGTCGCGCAGCTCGGACGTGGTGAGCAATAGGTCGTCGACGTCCATGCCGTCGAGATAGGGACCTTCGGTCGGTGGCATGGATGCCATACCGCCGACCACGTTGGTGCAGCCGCTGGCGAGCGTCACCGCGGCCAGGCAGCTGAGCAGCGTGCGGCTGCGTCGGGCCATGATGCGGTCAGACTATCCCAGCGCCATCCAATAGTGTTGGGCAATGAGCGTTTTCGCCGCCGCCACGGGTGTGGGCTCCTGGCCGGGCACGTCCGCGCGGCAGGCCGCCGAAGTGGTGGTCGGCGAGCTGCATTCGTTGCCGCATCTGGTGGAGTTGCCGGCGCGCGGCGTCGGCGCCGACATGATCGGACGGGCTGGCGCGCTGCTGGTCGACATCGCAATCGACACCACGCCCCGCGGATACCGGGTGGCGGCCCGGCCCGGTGCCGTCAGTCGGCGTGCGCGCAGCTTGCTCAACGAGGACATCGACGCGTTCGAAGAAGCGTGGGAACGGGCCGGTCTGCGCGGCGGCGACCGCACGGTCAAGGTGCAGGCGCCCGGCCCGCTGACGCTGGCCGCACAGCTGGAACTGCCCAGCGGACACCGGGTGATCACGGACCGCGGTGCGCTGCGGGACGTGACGGCGTCGCTGGCGGAGGGCCTTGCGGCGCATCGCAGGGAGGTGGGCAGACGTCTCGACTGCCCGGTGGTCGTGCAACTCGACGAGCCGTCGCTGCCGGCGGCGGTGGCCGGCACGCTGGCCGGAGTCACGGCGTTGACGCCGGTGGCGCCGGTGGAGCAGACGGAGGCGGTGGATCTGCTCGACGCGTGTGCCGCCGCGGTCGGCGGCGACGTCGCGGTGCATTGCTGTGCCACCGGTCTGCCGTGGCAAGTGTTGCAGCGCAGCAGGATTGCCGCGCTGAGTGTCGACTGGTCCCGCTTGGATCAGGGCCACGCCGACGGCCTCGCCGAATTCGTCGACAGCGGACGCACGGTGCTGCTGGGCCTGGTGCCGTCGGTCACGCCGCAGCGCAGGCCCTCGGCTGAGCAACTGGCCGAAGCAGCGGCGACGATCACCGACCGGCTGGGATTTCCGCGGCAGATCCTTGCGCAGCGCATCGGCGTGACGCCGGAGTGCGGCCTGGCCGGCGCGGACACCGAATGGGCCCGCACGGCAACGGAATTGGCGCGGAAAGTCGCTGACGTGCTTGCCGACGATCCGGAGGCGATCTAGCGGTTGTCGAGTTCCTTGACCAGCTTGCGCGGCGCCACCAGCCGGTAGGACGCGTCGACGAGTTCGCGTACTTCGCCCCAGTCGACGCTGCCGGCCGAGAAATCCATCCCCAGCCAGCCGTGGGGACCCATGTACGCCGGGTAGAAGAAGCGGCTGTCCTGCTCGAGGGCGGGCCGGTCCGCCTCGTCGACCTTGACCAGCATCGAGTACGGAAATGCGACCATGCCGTCAGGTCCTTTCGCGTTGCCGCCGTAGATCACGAAGATCTTCGGAGCACAGAACACCGGCCGGCCCCACGAGACCTTCTCGAACGCGCCCGGAAAGCTCAGCGCGATGCCGCGCAGTTCGCGCAGGCCGAAGTCGTCGTCGCGGAACATCACCGGATGCGGCACGGCTAACAGCGTATCGGCGCCCGGGCGGGTTGTCGGAGTGCTCCGATAGCCTGCGAGAGTGGCGCAAGAGGCAACACCGGAGGTCGATCCCGTCGACCCCGACGTGCGGCGGCGGTGGCAAGACCTGGCCGACCAAGTCCGTGAACACCAGTTCCGCTACTACGTGAAGGACGCGCCGATCATTTCGGATGCGGAGTTCGACGCGCTGTTCAACGAGCTCGTCGCCCTCGAAGAGCGCTACCCGGAGCTTCGGGTTCCCGACTCACCCACCCAGCTCGTCGGGGGTGCTGGCTTCGCCACCGACTTCACCGAGGCGCAGCACCTCGAGCGGATGCTGTCTTTGGACGACGTCTTCAACACCGACGAGCTCATCGCGTGGGCCAACCGGGTGGAAACGGAAATCGGCCGTGACCCCTACTACCTGTGCGAACTGAAAGTCGACGGCGTCGCGCTGGCGCTGGTCTATCGCGACGGCCGCCTCGAACGGGCGGCCACCCGCGGCGACGGACGCGTCGGCGAGGACGTCACTCTCAACGCCAGAACCATCGACGATGTGCCCGAAAGGCTTAGTAGCTCAAGTGAATTCCCGATACCACGGGTGCTGGAGGTGCGCGGGGAGGTCTTCTTCCGGATCGCGGACTTCGAGAACCTCAACGCCGCACTGGTCGAGGAGGGCAAGGCGCCGTTCGCCAACCCGCGCAACAGTGCGGCGGGCTCGCTGCGGCAGAAGAACCCGGCGGTCACCGCCAAACGCAAACTGCGCATGGTCTGCCACGGACTCGGCTACACCGAAGGTTTCAGTCCGCAGAGTCTGCATGACGCCTACACCGCGCTGAAAGCCTGGGGGCTGCCGGTCTCCGCCCACACCAGCCGCGTGCGCGGACTGGACGCCGTTCAGGAGCGGATCACCTACTGGGGCGAACACCGCCACACCGTCGAGCACGAAATCGACGGCGTGGTGGTCAAAGTCGACGACGTCGCGCTGCAACGCCGGCTCGGCGCCACCTCCCGCGCGCCGCGGTGGGCGGTGGCCTACAAGTACCCGCCCGAGGAGGCGCAGACCAAGCTGCTCGACATCCGGGTCAACGTGGGACGCACCGGCCGGGTCACGCCGTTCGCGTACATGACACCGGTGCGCATCGCCGGCTCCACCGTCGGGCTCGCCACGCTGCACAACGCGTCGGAGGTCAAGCGCAAGGGCGTGCTGATCGGTGACACCGTGATGATCCGCAAGGCCGGCGACGTGATCCCCGAGGTGCTGGGCCCCGTCGTCGACCTGCGTGACGGCAGTGAACGCGAGTTCGTCATGCCCACCCACTGCCCGGAATGCGGCACTGCGCTGGCGCCGGCCAAGGAAGGCGACGCGGACATCCGCTGTCCCAACGCGCGATCCTGCCCAGCTCAGTTGCGAGAGCGGGTGTTTCACGTCGCGAGCCGTGGCGCGCTCGACATCGAGGGCCTCGGCTACGAGGCGGCGATCGCACTGCTCAAGGCCGGCGTGATCACCGACGAGGGTGACCTCTTCACGCTCACCGAAGACGATCTGCTGCGCACGGACCTGTTCAGGACCAAAGACGGCCGGCTGTCGGCGAACGGCGCCCGGCTGCTGGAGAACTTGCAGCAGGCCAAAAACCGTCCACTGTGGCGGGTGCTGGTGGCGCTGTCGATCCGCCACGTCGGCCCCACGGCCGCGCGCGCACTTGCCGTCGCGTTCGGCAGTCTCGACGCGATCATGGCCGCCTCCGAAGAGGAGCTGTCGGAGGTCGAAGGCGTTGGCCCCACGATCGCGGCGGCACTGACGGAATGGTTCACCGTCGACTGGCATCGAGAGATCGTCGAGAAGTGGCGCGCGGCAGGCGTGCGGATGGCCGACGAGCGCGAAGCGGGGGTGGAGCCGACGCTGCAGGGCCTGACCATCGTGGTGACGGGCTCGCTGACCGGGTTTTCGCGCGACGAGGCCAAAGAGGCGATCATCGCCCGCGGTGGAAAAGCCTCCGGGTCGGTGTCGAAGAAGACCGATTTCGTGGTGGCCGGCGATTCACCTGGCTCCAAGTACGACAAGGCCGTCGAGCTGGGTGTGCCGATCCTCGACGAGGAGGGCTTCCGCGAGCTGCTGCGGCACGGACCACCGTCGGCCTAGCCGGCAAGGCCGTCAGCCAAGTTGGTGAGCGCCGGCGCTCAGGTGCCCCATAGAATCATCCGCGTCGCATGTTTCGCTGGTGGCGAGGGTGTGGAGCGGCGCGGCTGCGCGGGCTCGGCGCGCATTGCCGAATGAGGAGGTTGACCTGAGCGGTCCCGTTCCACCGTCGCAGCCACACGGAAGCTACGGAGGGCCCAATCCGGTCGGGCCCCCAACGCGCTCCGACCAGGCCGCCGAACCCGTTCCGCAGTGGCAGCCGCCACCCCAGTTCGTGCCAGGACCGCCCGGGCAGGGCGCGCCCGGACAGTTCGGCCCGCCCACGCCGGGGTGGCCCGCTGCGCCGGCTCAGCCGCCGATGTACCCGCAGTACCAGCCACCGCGGTCGCCGAAGAAGCCACTGATCATCGCACTCGTGGTGGTCGTCGTGATCGCTGCCGTCGTCGGGGCGGTGATCTTTGCGCTGCGGTCCTCGCCGGAATCGCCAGAGGCGGCCGGCTCAGCCGCCGACGTGGTGACCGGCTACCTGCAGGCACTGGCGCGCGGCGACGCGGACAAGGCCCTGTCCTACGGCGCCGATCAACCGGGCTCCAGGCAGTTCCTCACCGACGACATCCTCAAGAAGCAGCTCCAAAAGGCGCCGATCACCAACATCAGAATTCTCAGCGACTCGACGCAGGGCAGCGACACCCCGATCGGCATGGTGCACGTGGCCGCGAGTTTCGGCGACACCGTCTCCGACGAGACGTTGTGGCTGGACCGCAAGGACGGAAGGTGGAAGCTGCGGCAAGTGGCCGTCAAGATCGACCTCAACCAGCCGCTTGTGTCGCTCGACCGCGCCGCGTTGAAGACGCTCACGATCTTCGGTCAGCCGGTGACCAAATCCGGCGTGGCGTACGTGTTCCCCGGCTGGGTGGATTTCGGCACCACCAATCCCAACATGACCGTCAGCGGGCCGTCGCTTCTGCTGAACTCGATGACCGGGATCCTCGACACCGCCCTGACGAACTTCAAGTTCGACATCAGCGATGCCGGCCGCACCGCGACACTGCAAGCCGTCAAGAACGCTCTGGCAGCGTGTGCGAGGTCGAAATCCCTTGAGCCGCAGGGTTGTCCGCAAGAGGTCTTTGATCCGCGATTGGCCGACGGCACCGCGCAGTGGAGCGAGCCCGACAGCAGCCCGATCTCGGTGGGCTACTTCGACGCCAAGGAGATGACAGTCAGCTTCTCTGGCAACGTGCAGTTCGGCTTGACCGCGCAAACCCGATCGGGCGAGAAAGTGACGACCACCGTCGATGCCCCTGTCTACGGCGACGCCGACCTCAGCCAGAATCCCCCCACTGTGAAGATGAGAACGCACTGAGCGCAACGGAGTGACATTCGTGACCTATCCAGGACCGCCGTGGGGCGGGCAGCCAGGCGACGGTTCTCCCGGCCGATACGGCGGGCCGAATCCGGTCGGTGGCGCCACGCCGGCCGGCCCGCCACCACACCCGGGGCCTGTGCCCACCGGCGTACCGCCTCAAGGGTGGGGCTCCACTCAACCGCCGATGCCGCCGGGTGCGCAGCTCCCGCCGGGTGCGCCGATGCCGCCGGGTGCGCCGATGCCGCCGTTCGGTCAGCCCCCGCAACCATGGATGGGCGGCCCAACGCCGCCGCCTCCACGCAAACGCAGGGCACTGGGCGTCACGCTGTTCACCGCGGCGGTGGTGCTCGTCGTCGCGGTCGTGGTGGCCGCAATCGTGTTGATTAGCGGGGGCAACAGCAAGTCGGGCGGCGGATCTGCCAAAGACGCCGTGCAGGCATACATGGACGCCCTCGCCCGCGGGGACGCCGACGCGGCACTGGCTTTGGGCCGATCCACCCCCGGGTCGAAGCAGTTCCTCACCGACGAGATCCTCAAGAAGCAGATCGAGAAGGCGCCGATCACCGGCATCGTCGTCACCGGCGACGACAACAAGAACGAACTCGGCAGCTCCAAAGTCGAAGTCTCCGCGAGCTTCGGCGGTACTGATTCACGAACTGAGCTGTGGGTCAAGCAGTTTCGCGACGAGTGGAAGCTCGACACCGCTGCGATCAAGTTGACCATCAGCCCTCCCAGTGTCGAGAATGCAGCGTTAAAGACCGTCACGATCTTCGGCGTTCCCACCAACGGCGCCGACAACGTGTACGTGTTTCCGGGTGCGCTGGACATCAAGTCGTCGAATGCGTACATCGACATCAAGGCCGAACCGGTGTTCCTGGAAGCGCTGAGCGGCGGCGACGCCGGGACCGGGCTGAACGCAAAGGTGACGTTGAATGGACAGGGCCGCAAGGCCATTGCCGCTTCTGTCGAAGGGTGGCTGCGCAGCTGCTTCTCGGCCACCCCGGCCGCAGGTTGCGAAAACTACACCTACCCGGCCGGTGTGGATCCCCGCTCCGTGAGCTACAAGTCGGCCGAAGGCCTGGACAAGCTCAACATCTTCCTCAACGAGTACACGATGCAGGCGCAAGTGATGGGATCGACGCGGGCCATCCTCGCCGCCAACGGCCGCAACGGGCCCACTGAGCTCGAATCGAAGGATTTCATCAACGGAACCGTCGACCTCACCAAAAACCCGCTCGCCTTCACACCAGCCTGAAAGGTGTCCATGACCGCAACGCGCGTCCAGCCCAACCGTGACGAGATGGAGTTCGCGTACCGCATCATCGGCGCAGTGTCGCAAGCCTTTTCGACAAAGGTGGTCGGGCAGTCCGGATTGCAGGAGTCACTGCTGATCGGCCTGCTGACCGGCGGCCACGTCCTGGTGGAAGGCGTGCCCGGGCTGGCCAAAACCACCGCGGCACGGGTTATGGCGAACGCGATTCACGGCACCTTCCGTCGCATCCAGTGCACACCGGACCTGTTGCCCAGCGACATCCTGGGCACTCAGGTCTACGACGCGGCCACCAATTCGTTCGCCACACAACTGGGTCCGGTGCACGCCAACATCGTGCTGCTCGACGAGATCAATCGGTCAAGCGCGAAGACCCAGAGCGCGATGCTGGAAGCCATGGAGGAGCGCCAAACCACCATCGCCGGTGAGGTGCACAAGATTCCCGAACCATTCCTCGTCGTCGCCACTCAGAACCCTGTCGACCAGGAAGGCACCTATCCACTCTCCGAGGCGCAGTCGGACCGGTTCTTGCTCAAGCACCTGCTGGCCTATCCGTCGCCCCAGGAGGAAGCCGAAGTGGTGTTCCGCATCGACGCGGGGGTTTACGACGGCGACGGCTCCGCCGCGCCGGTGATCAATCTGGACCAAGTGCGCCAGCTGCAGCAATTAGTCCGCAACATCCACATGGATCCCGTTCTGGTGCATTACGTTACGCAGCTCGTCGACGTCACCCGTAACCCGTCGCGCTACCTGAGCCCGCAACTGGCCAGGCTCATCGAGTACGGCGCCAGCCCGCGCGCCACGATCGCGTTCGCGAAGGCGTCGCGTGCGGTCGCGCTACTGTCCGGCCGCAACCACGTCGTGCCCGACGACATCAAAAAAGTCGCGCACCGCGTGTTGCGGCACCGGCTGATCCTCGGGTTCGAGGCCGGAGCCGAGGGTGTCACCCCGGACGTGATCGTCGACAACGTCCTGCGCGCCGTGCGGGTGCCCTAGCCCGAATGACCAAGCTGCTCAACCGCGCTCGAACCCACTTCGGCACGGACACCAAAGGCCTGCTGGAGGGCGGACACTACGCGCTGCTGCACACCCGCACCCTCGAGTTCGACGAGCTGCGCCCCTACGTCGCCGGCGACGACGTGCGTGACATCGACTGGAAGGCGTCGGCGCGATCGCGCTGTGTGCTGGTCAAGCGGTTCGTCACCGAACGCCACCACAAGATCGTGCTGGTGGCGGACGCCGGGCACAACATGTCGGCACTCGCGCCCAGCGGTGAGGTCAAGCGCGATGTCGCCGTCAACGTGATGGGCGCTATCGGGCTGATCGGGATCAGCCGGCACGACGAGATCGGCATGGTGGTCGGCGACACCCGCGGCTCGGCGCGAATTCCGAACCGGCGCGGCGAAACCCACGTGGAAAGCATGCTGGCGCGATTCGTCGGCCTGGCCGCATCGCCGTCGGCCGGCAGCGACGTCATCCAGCAATTGACCTACGTGCGCAACAACTTTCGTAAGCGACTGGTGCTGGTTGTGGTGTCGGACGAACCGGAGATCTCCGATCGGCTGGCGGGGGTTGTGTCCGACCTCGTCAGTCGCCACGACGTCTATTGGGCACTGATCGCCGACATGCCGGCGGTCGGCACCCCCGCGGAAGATCACGACGGATACGACGTGGCCAGCGGCCGATACGTACTCAACGGCGCCACGCTGGGTCCGCGCGTGGTGCACGCCTACCATGCCGCCGAACAAGCACGGACCGCCGCACTGGACGATTTCCTGACCGGGCATCGCATCCGCCACGCCAGGATCACCGGCAGCGGCAGCATCCGCAGCGGCGTCGTCGCACTGACTGCGGGGAACCGCCGTGCCGACTGACCGCGATCTACTGCGCTACATCGGCGCTCCGCTGCCGTACTCCCCGTGGTGGTTTGTCGCGGCAGGGTTGGTGGTCGCCGCAGTGCTGCTGTGGTGGTCGGTGATCTATGTCTGGACACTGCCGCCGGTTACGCTGCGGCGGCTTCCCGTCTTGCGTGCCATCCACGGCCGGGTGCTGCGCCGCAAGTTCGTCTCGGCCATCGGGCGCATCCGCGCCGATCACCGCGCCGGGCACATTCCCACGCGGGAAGCCTGCGCGGCAATCAGCCGCACGCTGCGCAGCTTTCTATCCGTCGCAACGGGTGTTCGGGCTCAGTATCTGACGCTCGACGAGATCAGCGCCGGGCCGCTGGCGCCCGCTGCGCCGGTGATGGCGGTTCTGGTGGACGGCCAGTTTGTCGCCGACGCGGCTGTCGACGTCGACGCGGTCGGGCGCTCGGCCGAGCAGGTGATCACCGCGTGGACCTGAGGTGGTGGCCGCTGCTGGCCGTCGGCGTAGTCGTCCTTGCCGGATGCATTGTGGCGGCTGCCATGAGCCCGATGACCAAGGCGCAGCGGTGGCTGCGGCCGTTGGCCAACGTCGAACGCCTGACCCGGCTGCCGGCATACCGCCGCGTGTATCGCACGTACTTCCTGTCGGTACTGATCACCGGCGTGCTGCTGGTCACGTTGTTTGCGGCCGCGTTGCTGGCGGCGTCGCGGCCACAGGGCTATTCGGCGACCGTGCGTGAATTCGACGCCCTCTTCCCGGAGGACATCATGCTGTGTGTCGGCCAACCCGTCACCGACCCGGCGACGGCTGATTTTCTGCAGTACTTCGCCCGTGCCGCAAAGGGATTCACCGACCAACGGCTGGGCGTGACGTCGCCGACACTGCGGGTGGTGCCGCTTACCCGCGACCACGACTTCGTGTCCCGCCGGCTCGACGAGTTCGCGAAACTACCTGCGCTGCAAGCTGATTACCAGGCCCACCGGCCGATGTCGGATGCCGACGTGCAGGCGCTCGATGCCGGCATCACGCGATTCTCCAGAACAGTGACCTACGTGGACTACGCCCGTAGCGTCGAAGACGTTCTGGCGCTGTGCATCACGGGCTTCCCACGGCCCGAGGACAAGGGCACTCACCGCCGCTCGATCGTCTACCTCGGATACAGCGCGTTCCACGGCCCCGACGAGCGCAGGCCGTCGCTGTACACCGCCGAGCAGGTGTCCGAGATGGCCGCCAGACAAGGCGTCCAGGTCAACGCGATCGCTCGCGCCGACGCCCCGAACCTGCCGTCAGGCGCCGACGACACCCTGAAGGGCATCACTGCGGGTACCGGCGGAAAGTTCTTCTCGTACAACCCTGTTGGCACGCAGGGTAGTGAGGGAACGGCGAACGGGTCGCCGCTGGCAGGACATCTCGACGAGATCCGCAGTCACCCGCCGGAAGCGGTCACTCCCGGCGGCAAGACGATCTCTGCGCGCAGCTGGGACGCGCCGAACACGGTGCTGCTGATCACGGTGGTGTGCGGGGCGCTACTGGCGACCTCATTGGCGGTGTTGCGCCGATGACGTTTCTTCCCATTGCGCGCCCGGAGCTGCTTTTCGCGCTGACCGGTCTGGTGCTGGTGATCCGGATGGTCGCCCTGTACCGGGTGCTGGTGCGCACCGGACGCGGCGGGTACCGGCGCGTCGTATTGCGCTGGAGCGGGCTGACTTTGGCGCTTCTGCTGGTGTTCTTCGCGGCGTTCCGCCCCGGTCTGGAACCTGGCGAACGGGGCCCGCAGACGCGACAGAACGCCGTCGCCGATCCGGACGTCAACGTGTTCTTGGTGATCGACCGGTCGGTCGATTCGCGGGTCGAGGACTACGCGCCCGAACAATCGAGGATGTCCGCGATCCGGGCCGATGCGCTCGCGCTGGCTGACGAGTTCCCGCGTGCGCGGTTCGCGGTGATCGGGTTCTCGGCCAAGGCTGCGCTGGAATGGCCGCTCTCCGACGATCTTTGGAGCCTGCGGTCTATGCTCAAAGGCCTCTCGCCCTACATCGTCGTTCCGCGCGACGCCGTCCACCGGGTCAATTCGGGCGCCGCCGCGCAAGAGCTCTCCAGTCAGCTGGAGCTGGCCCACAAGCTCTATCCGGGTTCGCACAATGTGGTGTTCTACTTCGGCGAAGGTGCCGGCGGCTCGGACGCGAGCCAGACCGCGTTCACTCCGCCCGACGGTGCAATCGCGGGTGGCGCGGTGCTCGGATACGGAACGGAGGCGGGCGGCCTCATCCCGGTGGGCATCGGCGCGAATGGAGCGCTCTACGCCGTCGACGAACAGACGCGGCAACCGGTGGTGTCGGCGATCGACGAGACGCGGCTCAAGACCGTCGCCACTCACCTCGGCGTGCCGTACTTCCACAGGTCGCCTCAGAACAACATCGCGATGGTGGTTCCGTCGTTGCCGCCGCCCGCCGGCGATGCCGCAGCTCAGATATCCGAGCGCATCCGCGTCATCGAACGCACCGAGCTGTACTGGGTATTCACCCTGCTGGCATGCGCGTTGCTTCTCGTCGAGGTCGTTGCCACTGTGCGCGAATTCCGCCGCAACCGGTTGAGTCACACCCTCTCGGCGAAAGTGACGCGATGATACTGCGCAGAGCCGACGGGTCGCCGCTGTCCCGCATCGGGCTGTGGTTGCAGTCGGGGCCGTCGCGGCGCAGGCTGCGTCGGCGTCTCTTCCTGTACTCCGCACCCCTGGTGGTGGTGATGCTCGCCGCAACGGGTGTGATGATCACCCTGGTGATCAAAAGCAGTTCTGCGCGAGACGATTTCGCGCAGCACAACCTCGACGCCTTGCGCTCGGACGTCTCGATGTTGCAGACCTTCGCGATCATCGAACCCGCCAAAGCCGGCTTCGCCGACGGGGACCTCAAGCTTCTCGAGGGCCGGTTGACCGACGCGGAGAAGGCGTTCGCCCGGGCGCTGACCCGCGTGGCCGGGCAGCAGTCGTGCCCGATCCGTATCAACCTGGTGTTGGTGCGAGAAACGTTGGGGGACAGAGCCGTCGGGGACCGCGATACGAAAGCAGCCGAGCCTTGGTACGAACAGGCCCGGGCGGTGGTTGCCGACGCTCCTGCGGGCTGCTTTCGCGACAGCACCGATCCCAACAGCGAACGTCGGGCCCTGCTGACCGATACCCCGGACCGACTGGACCGCAAGATCGCCGCTTTGACGACGCCGCCACCACCGCCCGCCGCGCCGCCTCAGCCGCCGCAAGCGCTTCCGCCGCAGCCGCCAGCTACCTCGCTGACTCCCACGTCTGCGCCGATTCCCGAACCACCGAGTGCACCCACGTCGCCGCCGACATCGCCGCCGGCCGCGCCGCCCCCAGCGCCCGCACCGGGATCGAACGGGCCGGTGGTCGGCCCGAGCGACTCTGCACCCGACCCGCAGGGGCCGAGCGTGCTCAACGGCGTCTCGCCGGACCGCTTACCGCTTGTCGACGGACAGTCGCCGGCCGCCAACAAACTCGAGCCAGGCAGCGGCGACCCGCTCGACAAGCTAAGGGTGCTGCTCGACGACGCCAACGCGTCCGGCGACAACAGCGAGTGACGGCCTAGCGCAGGATCGTCGCGACGATGCCGGCCAGATAGCCCAGCCGGGCCACCTCCGACGGCCGGAAATCCGGACCGCCGGGCCGGCCGAGCAGCACCGCGCAGTTCGGGTCGCCCAGCGGCGCAGCGGCCAGAGTGGTGTCCATGTCACGCCATACCTGCGGCACCCAGTCGGCGGTGCCGTCCAGCGCTGCCGGGTGCTCGAGCGGCAGCCACGGCGCCTCCTCGGCGACCGTCTCGGGAGAGCTCGGACTGCCGACGATCCGCTCGAAGCCGTGGTCGTGCAACCGCACCACCGTGCACCAGCCGACGCGCAGCACTCGCGGCGCCTCGTCGGCGAGGATCTGCAACTTGCCGCGCCGGTCCCGTCCCGCCGCGACGCGATCGATCAGCTCCAATTCGCGGTGCGCCTCCAGCAGCCCGGTGTGCGGCCGGATGCTGTCCACGCGAACGCCGTTGAGCGCTTCTGCCGCGGTGATCAGCGTGTCGGGCATCGCGCCGGGCGGCAGGTCGACGACGAGGTCGTCGATGGCCAGGCCGGAGAGTCGCTCGACCACGTCGAGCGACAGGATGTCGGCGCCCACCGAGCCGAGCGCCACAGCCAGGGAGCCGAGGCTGCCCGGTCGGTCGACCAGCTGGACTCGCAGCAGATAGGAAGGCACGGCCAACACTGTCGCACAGCAGCCTTGGCCAAGCAGGCCGGGCGAGGGGCGCCTGACTAGGCTGTCCGAACGTGGCTCAACAGATTTCTCGCGACGAGGTGGCCCGTCTGGCCAAACTGGCGCGCCTTGCGCTGACGGACACCGAGCTGGACAGCTTCGCCGGACAGCTCGACGCGATCTTGGGCTACGTCAGCCAGGTTCAAAGCGTCGACGTCACCGACGTCAAACCCACCGGGAACCCGCTCAAGGACGTCAACGTCACTCGCCCTGACGTCGTCGAGCCGTGCCTCACTCAGGAGCAGGCGTTGGCCGAGGCGCCCGAGGCTGTCGACGGGCGGTTCGCGGTGCCGCGGATCTTGGGGGAGCCGCAGTGAGCGAGCTGATTCGTCTGGATGCCGCGACGCTGGCCGAAAAGATTGCGAGCGGTGAGGTGTCGTCGGTGGAGGTGACGCAGGCCTGCCTCGACCAGATCGAGGCGACCGACCACCGCTACCACGCGTTTTTGCACGTTGCCGCCGACGGGGCGCTGGCCGCGGCCGCCCGCGTGGACGCCGCGGTGGCCGCAGGTGAGGCGCTGCCGTCGGCGCTGGCGGGAGTGCCGCTGGCGCTCAAGGACGTGTTCACCACCACCGACATGCCGACGACATGCGGCTCGAAGATTCTCGAGGGCTGGCGCTCGCCATACGACGCGACGGTCACGCAGCGGTTGCGTGCGGCGGGCATTCCGATCCTCGGCAAGACCAACATGGACGAGTTCGCGATGGGCAGTTCGACCGAGAACTCGGCGTTCGGTCCCACCCGCAACCCGTGGGACGTCGAACGCGTGCCGGGTGGCTCAGGCGGTGGCAGCGCAGCAGCGCTGGCGGCCTTCCAGGCGCCGTTGGCGATCGGCACCGACACCGGCGGCTCCATCCGCCAGCCGGCCGCGCTGACCGCGACCGTCGGCGCCAAGCCCACCTACGGCACGGTGTCGCGATACGGATTGGTGGCGTGCGCGTCGTCGCTGGATCAGGGCGGTCCGTGCGCGCGCACCGTGCTGGACACCGCGCTGCTGCACGCGGTGATCGCCGGGCATGACCACAAAGACTCGACGTCGGTAGAAGCCGAGGTTCCCGACGTCGTCGCCGCGGCGCGAGCGGGCGCGGCAGGCGATCTGACCGGCGTGCGCATCGGCGTGGTGAGCCAGCTGCGTGGTGACGGCTACCAAGCGGGCGTGCTGGAGTCGTTCAACGCGGCGGTCGAGCAGCTGACGAAGCTCGGTGCGGAGGTCAGCGAAGTGTCCTGCCCGCATTTCGCGCATGCGCTCGCGGCGTACTACCTGATCCTGCCGTCGGAGGTGTCGTCGAATCTGGCCCGCTTCGACGCCATGCGCTACGGCTTGCGCGTCGGCGACGACGGCACCCGCAGCGCCGAAGAGGTGATGGCGCTGACACGCGCGGCAGGCTTCGGCCCAGAAGTCAAGCGGCGCATCATGATTGGCACCTACGCATTGTCGGCCGGCTATTACGACGCGTACTACAACCAGGCGCAGAAGGTGCGCACGCTGATTGCGCGGGACTTGGATGCGGCGTACCAGAAAGTCGACGTGCTGGTGTCGCCGACCACGCCCACCACGGCGTTCCGGCTGGGGGAGAAGGTCGACGATCCGCTGGCGATGTACCTGTTCGACCTCTGCACGCTGCCGCTGAACCTGGCCGGACACGCGGGGATGTCGATGCCGTCGGGCTTGTCGCCCGACGACGGGCTTCCGGTGGGACTTCAGATCATGGCGCCGGCGTTGGCCGACGACCGGCTCTACCGGGTGGCAGCCGCTTACGAGGCCGCCCGCGGCCCGCTGCCGACCGCGATCTGACGCCGACGAGCAGACACCGAATCGCATAATCCCGCGCTCGGTAATGCGATTCTGCGTCTGCTCGCGCATGCCCGGGGCAGGTAGCAAGATGGCCACATGCGCATTGGGATTCTCACCGGCGGCGGCGACTGTCCGGGCTTGAACGCGGTGATCCGCGCGGTGGTACGCACGTGCGACTCCCGCTACGGCTCCTCGGTGGTCGGCTTTCTGGACGGGTGGCGCGGGCTGCTCGAGGACCGCAGAGTCCAGCTGCACAACGACGACCGCAACGACCGGCTGCTGGCCAAGGGCGGCACCATGCTGGGCACCGCGCGGGTGCATCCCGACAAGCTGCGCGCCGGCCTCGACCAGATCAAGCAGACGCTCGACGACAACGGCATCGACGTGCTGATCCCGATCGGCGGCGAAGGCACATTGACCGCCGCCCACTGGTTGTCCGAAGAGAACGTGCCCGTCGTCGGCGTCCCGAAGACCATCGACAACGACATCGACTGCACCGACGTGACATTCGGCCACGACACCGCGCTGACCGTCGCCACCGAGGCCATCGATCGCCTGCACTCCACCGCCGAGTCACATCAACGGGTCATGCTCGTCGAGGTGATGGGCCGCCACGCCGGCTGGATCGCGCTCAACGCGGGACTGGCATCCGGCGCTCACATGACGCTGATCCCTGAGCAACCGTTCGACGTCGAAGAGGTCTGCCGACTGGTCAAACGGCGCTTCCAGCGCGGGCAGTCGCATTTCATCTGTGTGGTCGCCGAGGGTGCCAAGCCGGCTGCGGGCTCGATGAAGTTGGCGGAGGGCGGCATCGACGAGTTCGGCCACGAGAAGTTCACCGGGGTGGCCGCGCAGCTGGCCGTCGAGGTGAACAAGCGCATCAACAAGGAAGTGCGGGTGACCGTGCTCGGGCATGTGCAGCGCGGCGGTACGCCCACTGCGTACGACCGCGTGCTGGCCACCCGCTTCGGCGTCAACGCCGCCGACGCCGCGCACGCCGGCGAGTACGGGATGATGGTGTCGCTTCGCGGGCAGGACATCGGGCGGGTGCCGTTGGCCGACGCGACGCGGCAGCTCAAGCTGGTGCCGCAGAGCCGCTACGACGACGCGGCGGCGTTCTTCGGCTAGGGTCTCAGCTTGCGCGTCGAGGTCACTCGCTCTTGAAGGCTTCGCGGCGGATCATCTGCCAGATTGTCGGGGTGCCTTCAGTGGTCGAAACGATCACGGCCTTGCCGACCGTGCCGGCATCGCCTGCCAGCCTGGTCATGTAGTCGGCGAGGTCGATACGGGCGGTGAAGCCGCCCACCGGTTCGACTTCGCCCGCAATGTATTTCGTCGGACCATCGGTGTCGAACAGGCCCGATGGCCGCACGATCGTCCAGTCCAGGCCGCTTTCACGGACGATGTCTTCCATGCGGCGCTGGTCATCGTAGGTGCTCTTGCCGATGGTGCGCTTGATGATCGGCTCGACAATCCGCAGTGCAAACGGGTTGTCGATACGGTTCGGATAACGGTGTGCGCCTGTCGAACTCACCACGACGAGTCGTCGCGGTCCGTTCTGCTTCATGGCGGCGATGATGTTCTGCACGCCCACCGAGTACGTGTCTATGGGACGCGTGCTGAACGGCACGCCCAAGGTCGACAACACAGCGTCGGCGCCATCGATCACCTCGACGATTGAGGCGGCGTCGCGGACGTCGGCGGCCGCGACGGTCAGCGCGGCGTCGGTGATCGGAAAGTCGTCCGGGTGACGGGTCACTGCCACGGCGGCGTGACCGCCGTCGAGCACGCGCTGGGTGAGCAGCCGTCCGGTCTTCCCGTTGGCGCCGAATATCGCGATCTTCACATCGCCTCCTTCATTAGTCACAGACTGTTGATTATCATATTAGTTGATAATCATCCCGGGGTGCTAGCGTTTGGATCATGAGCGAGCCATCGACCGGCATCTCCGAGCTACATCAACGGATCCCCTTCCTGCTGTCACAGCTCGGCGTCTACCTCGCCGAAGACTTCGCCCGCAGACTGGAACCGTTCAGGGTCCGGCCGCGCACCTACGCGGTGCTGATGTCACTGAATGCCGACGACGGACAGTCGCAGCGCGAGCTGTCGACCCGGCTCGGCATTCATCGCAACGTGATGGTGAGCGTCATCGACGAGCTGGAGCACCAGGGGCTGGTCAAGCGGATGCCCCACCCGGCCGATCGGCGGGCATTCGCCGTCACCCTGACCGACAAGGCCCGCGATCTGCTGCCTTCGCTCGATGCGCAGGGTCGCGCACAGGAGGACGAGATCACTGCGACGCTGACGGCCGCGGAACGCAAGACCGTGCTGCGTCACCTGCAGAAAATGTCGGCCGCAGCCGGACTCATCCCGGGTGTGCACCCCAAACTCGGGTAAGCGCACCGAACTAGACTCGGCCACATGACTGTCGCCGCTCCCGACCTGCTCGACTACGACGACGTCGTGGCGCGCTTCGAGCCGGTGCTCGGCCTCGAGGTGCACGTCGAGCTGTCGACGGCCACGAAGATGTTCTGCGGCTGTCCGACCACGTTCGGCGCCGAACCCAACACCCAGGTGTGCCCGGTCTGCCTAGGGATGCCGGGGGCTCTGCCCGTGCTTAACGAGGCCGCGGTGGAGTCGGCGATCCGCATCGGGCTGGCACTGAACTGCGACATCGTCGATTGGTGCCGGTTCGCCCGGAAGAACTACTTTTATCCGGACATGCCGAAGAACTACCAAATCTCTCAGTACGACGAGCCGATCGCGGTCGACGGCTATCTCGACGTGCCGCTGGACGACGGCAGCACCTTCCGGGTCGGCATCGAGCGCGCGCACATGGAAGAAGACACCGGCAAGCTGACCCATCTGGGCAGTGAGACGGGTCGCATCGCGGGAGCCACGCAGTCGCTGCTGGACTTCAACCGCGCCGGCGTGCCGCTGATCGAGATCGTCACCAAACCGATCGTCGGCGCCGGTGAGCGGGCGCCGGAGATCGCACGGGCCTACGTGACGGCACTGCGAGATTTGTTGCGCGCGTTAGGCGTTTCCGATGTGCGGATGGACCAGGGTTCGCTGCGCTGCGACGCCAATGTCTCGCTGATGCCAAGGGGCGCAGCAGAATTCGGTACTCGCACCGAAACGAAGAACGTGAATTCGCTGAAGAGCGTCGAGGTCGCAGTGCGCTATGAGATGCGCCGGCAGGCCGCGATCCTGACCGCCGGCGGACGCGTGCACCAGGAGACACGGCACTTCCACGAAGACGGCTACACCTCGCCGGGCCGCAGCAAGGAATCCGCCGAGGACTACCGGTATTTTCCGGAGCCGGACCTCGAGCCCGTCGCGCCCAGTGCAGACCTGGTGGCGAAGCTACGGGATACGCTGCCCGAGCTTCCGTGGTTGCGGCGCAAGCGAATTCAGCAGGAGTGGGGCGTCTCCGACGAAGTGATGCGCGACCTGGTCAACGCCGGAGCCGTCGAGCTCGTCGCCGCGACCGTCGAGCACGGCGCGTCCAGCGAGTCCGCCCGGGCGTGGTGGGGCAACTTCCTGGTGCAGAAGGCCAACGAGGCGGGAATTCCACTCGACGCGTTGCCGATCACGCCGGCGCAGGTGGCCGAGGTGGTCAAGCTGGTCGACGACGGCAAGCTGTCGAACAAGCTGGCGCGCCAGGTCGTCGAAGGTGTGTCGGCCGGTGAGGGCGAACCCGAGCAGGTGATGAAGGCCCGCGGGCTGGAGCTGGTGCGCGACGACTCGGCGCTGCAGGCCGCGGTCGACGAGGCGCTGGCCGCCAATCCCGACGTGGTCGAGAAGATTCGCGGGGGCAAGGTACAAGCGGCCGGCGCGATCGTCGGCGCGGTGATGAAGGCCACGAAAGGCCAGGCCGACGCGGCCCGGGTGCGCGAGCTGGTGCTCGCCGCCTGCAGTTAGACCAGGTCGTCCTTCGGCCGCGGGAAGCCGCCGCCGGTCTTGAACAACGGGAACACCACGTCGTCGAGCTTCATCGCGTCGCCGAACGTCTTGTTCACGGTCGCGCCCCAGATGTTGCCGTCCGGCGAGACGGCCAGCGCCCAGGCGTGCCCGTGCTCGTCTTGACGCATGACTTCCGGCTCGCCTGTCACCGCGCCCGACTCCGGCGCCATCCGCACGGCGACGGTTTGCTTGGTGTTGACCAGATTCACCAGAATCGTGCCGGCCAGCGCCGCACACCCCGCCACGCCCGGCTTGTCCGGCCACGTCCACACGGTGGAGGTCTTCGAGTCGGCGGTGATGCGCTGCAACCGGTCTGCGGTCGGCGTGCGGTCGGTGACGTACAGCGACCCGTCGGTCGGGTCGGTGCACAGCCCGCCGGCCGACCCCATGTTGGACATCGCGGTGGTAATCGGAGCCTGGTTGACGGTGGTCGGCTGCTCGATTCGGATGAGCTTGCCTGCAAGCGAATCCGGATCGGCGGCCAGTGCCGGATTACCGGCATCACCGGTGAGCACCACCAGCGTCGTGGGGCTGGTGAAGATCAATGCACCGGTGTTTCCGTTGGCGCCCTTGGGAATTCCGGTGAGGATGTCCTTGGGCACGTCACCGTCGGCGATCCGGATCACGCGGTTGTCAGTGGGGGTGCTGACGTACGCGTACATCAGTCGGTCTTGGGCGTAGGTCGGCGACAACACGATGTCCATCAGGCCGCCGTCACCGGAACCGTCGACCGGGAGCACGACTTTGACCTTGGGCTCGGCGTTCACGGACACCTCTTTGACCGCGCCGGTGGTGCGCTCGGCCACCAGCGCCGACTTGCTGTCCGGCAACATGATCAGCCCGCTGGTGGATTCCAGGCAGCCCTGCATGACCCCGGGCGCGGGGCACTGTTTGGGGAACGGGTTGTCCGGCAGCGGGGGAGGCGGCGGCGGGCTGCTGGTAGGCGGCGCCACCAACTTGGGTTCGGTGGTGAACGGCTGCGACGCGGCGTCGTCGAACCGGGCGCAACCGCTGACTACCAGCGCGGCAGCAAGCGTCGTCGCCAGTACCGCTCGCACCGGTCCGCGCATCCGCATGCCCGCCAGGTTACGGACCGCCGGGGCGGGCCCGCCACGCCGACACCCTTCCCGCGGAACCCTCGCAGGCCTCGGACTGGTAAAGGTGCGGTGACGGCCCGGCACCAATCCACGGATCGGGGGTGACTTGCCCTTACCCTGGCCCAATGCACCCGCATGACTCGCGCGCATGGCAACGGCCGGACAATGCGTCCCAGGCTTCTGCTCTTCGCTCAAGCGGCTCATCGCAGCCCTCGCGCCCCGCTTCGGCCCGCCTAGTCGACCCCGAAGACGACCTGCCGTCAGCCACATACGGTGGCGACTTCGAAACCACCACGATCCCGCACTACAACTCCGTCGATTCGGTTCCCTCGGGACTTCAGCTGCTCGCCGACCCGGAACCATTGCCGTACGTCGACCCTGACGGGTCGGGCCGGCACGGCGCGGTGCAGTCGGCAACAGAGTTCGACGACGACGTCGACCCGCGCGTCGCGGCGGCCGGCCGGCGCGGCACTCAAGACCTGGGCCTGCTGCTGTTGCGGGCAGCGATCGGGGCGATCCTGATCGCGCACGGACTGCAGAAAGCGTTCGGTCTCTGGGGCGGTCAGGGGCTCGACGGTTTCAGGAACTCGCTGAGCGACATGGGATATCAGCACGCCGGCCTGCTGACCTACCTGGCGGCGGGCACGCAGCTGTCCGCCGGGGTGCTGCTGATTCTCGGCTTGTTCACGCCGTTGGCCGGAGCTGCCGCACTGGCGTACCTGGTCAACGGGCTGGCGGCCAGCGTCGCGATGCAATACGACGCCGGCTACATCGGCTTCTTCCTCCCCGACGGCAACGAGTATCAGCTGCTTCTCATCGTGACGACGGCGGCCGTGATCCTGGCCGGTCCGGGCCGTTACGGACTGGACGCCAGCCGTGGCTGGGCGCGCCGGCCGTTCCTCGGGTCACTCGGGGCCCTGATTCTCGGGATCGGCGTGGGAGTGGGCACCTGGATCCTGCTCAACGGCAGCAACCCCCTCACCTGACCCGCTCTTTCAACCCGCGACTGAGCCGTACGGGTTCGGCACCCGCCCGCCGCTGACCTGCGCCAGCAGCGGCAGCGTGGAGAACGTGACTGCGGGCAGCCGCAACTGCTCGCCCGAGGTCAGCTCGGCCCGTGCCCAGGAGCCCTTGACGAAGCGCAGTCCCTTGACGTCCGACCAAGGCACAGTGCGAGAGCCCACAAGCGTGCGGGCCGTGACCGTCTGTGCGTCGGCCACCGTACGCAGCCGCACGATCATCACCGACGCGAGCACCGGGAGCGCCAGCAGCGGTGCGGTCAGCGGCGCGGCGAGCACCACGGCCAGCAAGCCGACCGCGGCGAAAGCAGAGGCCACATGCGCCATCGGCGAAAGCCGCAGCACGACCTGCGCGGGGTGGTCAGGGTCGTCGGTGCTCATTGCGCCATCATCCCACCAGCGGTCGAATTTGACGGTTGACCAGTGCGGAAGCTAACGTCGGAGGCTATGCAGGCCCATGGATTGCTCGTAGTAATTGGTCGGCGCGTCTGTGCATAGCCGGTTATAGCGAGCATCCACCGACGCGCAACCCTCGCAGCAGCTGACGCTGACGGGGGTTTTTTCTTGCCCATCGCCGAATTCAACAGGACTGAAGAGGACATCGTGAGCGCACCTACCACGCGACCGCAGGAGTGGTCCGCGGCCGAGCATCCGCCCAACGGCGGGGCCGACGCGGCGGGCCATCGTGCCGCCACCACGAAAAAAGTTGCGCCGCAACAACTCACGGGAGCTCAAGCGGTTGTGCGCTCTCTCGAGGAGCTGGGCGTCGACGTGATCTTCGGAATCCCAGGCGGCGCAGTGCTTCCGGTGTACGACCCGCTGTTCGATTCGCGCAAGCTGCGCCACGTGCTGGTGCGCCACGAGCAGGGTGCCGGCCACGCCGCCAGCGGCTACGCCCACGTGACCGGACGTGTCGGTGTGTGCATGGCCACCTCCGGCCCCGGTGCCACCAACCTGGTCACCCCGATCGCCGACGCGCAGATGGACTCCATTCCCGTCGTGGCGATCACCGGTCAGGTCGGGCGGTCGATGATCGGCACGGACGCCTTCCAGGAGGCGGACATCTCGGGCATCACGATGCCGATCACCAAGCACAATTACCTGGTCAACAACGGCGACGACATCCCGCGCGTGATCGCCGAGGCGTTCCACATCGCGTCGTCGGGCCGGCCGGGCGTGGTGCTCGTCGATATCCCGAAGGACGTGCTGCAGGGCCAGTGCACGTTCAGCTGGCCGCCGGCGATGGAGCTGCCCGGCTACAAGCCGACCACCAGACCGCACGCCAAGCAGATCCGGCAAGCGGCCAAGCTGATCGCGGCTGCTCGCAAACCGGTCCTGTACGTCGGCGGCGGTGTGATCCGCGGCGACGCCAGCGCCGAGCTGCGGGAACTGGCGGAGCTGACCGGCATCCCGGTGGTCACCACGCTGATGGCGCGCGGCGCGTTCCCCGACAGCCATCCGCAGCATCTGGGCATGCCGGGTATGCACGGCACCGTCGCCGCAGTGGCGGGTCTGCAGCGCAGCGACCTGATCATCGCGCTCGGCGCCCGCTTCGACGACCGCGTCACCGGCAAGCTGTCGTCGTTCGCGCCGGAGGCCAAGGTGATTCACGCCGACATCGACCCGGCCGAGATCGGCAAGAACCGCAACGCCGACGTGCCGATCGTCGGTGACGTCAAGGCGGTCATCATCGAGCTCACCGAGGCACTGCGCAAGCTGGGCCACCGCGGCGATATCCATGACTGGTGGACGTACCTGCAGGGCGTGCAGCGCACGTATCCGCTCAGCTACGGTCCGCAGAGCGACGGCAGCCTCAGCCCCGAGTACGTGATCCAGACGCTGGGCAAGATCGCCGGACCTGATGCCGTGTACGTGGCCGGTGTGGGGCAGCACCAGATGTGGGCAGCGCAGTTCATCTCCTACGAGAAGCCGCGCACCTGGATCAACTCCGGTGGCCTCGGCACCATGGGCTACGCCATCCCCGCGGCGATGGGCGCCAAGCTGGCGCGCCCCGACGCCGAGGTCTGGGCGATCGACGGCGACGGATGCTTCCAGATGACCAATCAGGAGCTGGCCACCTGCGCTATCGAGGGCGCGCCGATCAAGGTCGCCATCATCAACAACGGCAACCTGGGCATGGTGCGCCAATGGCAGACGCTGTTCTACGACGAGCGTTACAGCCAAACCGATTTGGCCACCCACTCGCACCGCATCCCCGATTTCGTGAAGCTGGCCGAGGCGCTGGGTTGTGTCGGATTGCGGTGTGAGCGTGAAGAAGACGTGGCCGACGTGATCCAGCAGGCGCGTGCGATCAACGACCGGCCGGTGGTGATCGACTTCATCGTCGGTGCCGACGCCCAGGTGTGGCCGATGGTCGCGGCCGGCACGAGCAACGACGAAATCCAGGCGGCACGCGGCATCAGGCCGCTCTTCGACGAGGAGGACCTGGTCTGATGAGCGCTTGCGCGAAGAAGCAAGAACAGTGCATGAGCCGCTTGCGCGAAGAACATGGAGCTTGAGATGGCCATCTCCACCCACACTTTGAGCGTGCTCGTCGAAGACAAGCCCGGTGTGCTCGCCCGCGTCGCCTCGCTGTTCTCGCGACGCGGTTTCAACATCCAGTCACTGGCCGTCGGTGCCACCGAGCAGAAGAACCTGTCGCGGATGACGATCGTCGTGGCCGTCGAGGACATGACGATCGAGCAGGTGAGCAAGCAGGTTCACAAGCTGATCAACGTCATCAAGGTGGTCGAGCAGGATCCCGCGAACTCGGTCGACCGTGAGCTGGCCATGATCAAGGTGCGCGCCGATACGGGCACCCGTAGTCAGGTCATCGAGGCGGTAAACCTGTTCCGCGCCAAGGTCATCGACGTATCGACTGAGTCGTTGATCATCGAATGCACCGGCACGCAGGAAAAGCTCGACGCGCTGCTGCGCGTGCTCGAGCCGTACGGCATCCGGGAGATCGTCCAGTCCGGTGTGGTCTCCATGACCCGTGGTCCGCGCAGCATCACCCAGCGGTAAGCAGACAAACAGAAAGAGAAATTGCACTGATGGCAGTTGAGATGTTCTACGACGACGACGCTGACCTGTCGATCATCCAGGGCCGCAAGGTCGGCGTCATCGGCTACGGCAGCCAGGGTCACGCGCACTCGCTGAGCCTGCGCGATTCGGGCGTGGACGTGAAAGTCGGTCTGCGCGAAGGCTCTAAGTCGCGGGAGAAGGTCGCCGAGCAGGGTTTGGAGGTCGGCTCGCCGGCTGAGGTGGCCAAGTGGGCCGACGTGATCATGCTGCTGGCGCCCGACACCGCGCAGGCGGACATCTTCTCCAGCGACATCGAGCCACATCTCGAAGACGGCAATGCGCTGTTCTTCGGGCACGGACTGAACATTCACTTCGGGCTGATCAAGCCGCCCGCGAACGTGACCGTCGGCATGGTGGCGCCCAAGGGGCCGGGCCACCTGGTGCGCCGCCAGTTCGTCGACGGCAAGGGTGTGCCGTGTTTGGTTGCGGTGGAACAGGATCCGAAGGGCGAAGGTCTGGCTCTGGCGCTGTCGTACGCGAAAGGCATCGGCGGTACCCGTGCGGGCGTCATCAAGACGACGTTCAAGGACGAGACCGAGACAGACCTGTTCGGTGAGCAGGCGGTGTTGTGCGGCGGCACCGAGGAACTGGTGAAGACCGGCTTCGACGTGATGGTCGAGGCAGGGTATGCACCCGAGCTGGCGTACTTCGAGGTGCTGCACGAGTTGAAGCTGATCGTCGACCTGATGTACGAGGGCGGCATCGCGCGGATGAACTATTCGGTGTCCGACACCGCCGAATTCGGCGGGTACCTGTCGGGCCCGCGGATCATCGACGCGGCCACCAAGGAGCGAATGAAGCAGATCCTGGCCGAGATTCAGGACGGCACGTTCGTCAAGAAGCTGGTCGCCAACGTCGAGGGCGGCAACAAGGAGCTCGAGGAACTGCGCAAGCGCAATGCCGAGCACCCCATCGAAGTCACCGGTAAGAAGCTGCGCGCGCTGATGAGCTGGGTGGACCGGCCGCTGACGGACACCGCGTAGGCGGTGCCTCGTGGATTTCGGTGCGCTAGCGTGCGTTGAGCGCCGGTAAGCGCACCGCAATCGCTTTGATGCCGAATTCGCGGCGCAGCGCCGTGCGGGCGGCGTAGTAGCCCGACATGCCGTGCACCCCAGCGCCCGGCGGCGTCGCCGAGGAGCACAGGTACACACCGGGAAGCGGTGTGGACCAAGGGTTCACGCGTGCCACCGGCCCGGCGAGCGCACGCCACGCGTCATTACCGCCGACGGCGATGTCGCCGCCGACGTAGTTCGCGTTGTGGGTGACCATCTGCGCGGCAGGCACGCTGCGGGCGGCGACGACGACGTCGCGGAACCCCGATGCAAAGCTCTCGACGACGGCGGTGACGGCCTCGGTTTGGTCCACCGTCGAGCCCGCCGGCACATGAGCGTAGGTCCAGAACGGCCGTCGGCCGGCGTCGTCGATGCGCGACCGATCAACTACATGAGGTAGTGCTGCGAGCACCATCGGCCGCTCGGCATGCCGGCCTGCGGCCACTTGCGCCTCGGCGTAGGCCATGTCGGCGCGGTCGCCGCCGAGGTGAAAGGTGGCCGCCGATGCCAGCCGCGGGTCCGACCACGGCACGTCGTCGTTCAGTACGAAATCGACCTTGGCCACGCCCGACCCGAAACAGTACTGCCGCAAGCTCTTTGCGTACCGCGACGGCAGCCGCGAACCGTAGATTCTCAGCAGTGCGGTCGGTGCCGTGTCGAACAGCACGACGCCCTCTGGTGGCTCGGTCACCTCCGCATCGGTGGTCAGCACCCCGCCGTGCTCCCGCAGATCAGCGATCAACGCGTCGGCGATCGCTTGGCTGCCGCCGACCGGTATCGGCCAGCCCACCGAGTGTCCGAGGCTGGCGAGCAGCATCCCGGCAGCCGCCGATGTGATCGAGGGCAGAGGCGAAATCGTATGTGCCGCAACGCCAGTGAACAACGCCTCAGCATCGCGGCCGGCGAAGGTGGCGTTCCATGCGGAAGTACCCTGCCACGCCATTCGCACCCCGAGCCGCAGCAGCGTCAGCGGATCCGTGGGCAGCGACCGCTTGTCGCCGAGCAGGAACTCGACCACGCTGTCGGCTCGGCGCACCAGCGGTTCCAGCAGCCGCCGCCACGACTTGCCGTCGTCGAGCCCCTCGGCGGTGCGGTCGAGATCGCGGTAGGCGATCGCAGCGGGCCGGCCGACGAACGGGTTCGCGTACGAGATTTCCGGCACTTGCAGCTTCACGCCCCGAGCGGTCAGGTCGAAGTGCGCGAAGAACGGTGACCCCAGCGCCAGCGGATGCACCGCCGAGCAGACGTCATGGGAAACGCCGGGGTAGTCGGGGTCGACGAGCGTGCGGGCGCCGCCTCCGAGCGTCGGTTGCGCCTCCAGTACCTGCACCGACAGCCCTGCGCGTGCACAGACGACAGCTGCTGCCAACCCATTGGGGCCACTGCCCACCACGGTCACGTCCACCCGCCAAGTAGACCCTATTAGGCTGGCCGAGTGAGCCTGCCTGTTGTGTTGATCGCCGACAAACTCGCCGAATCCACTGTCGCCGCGCTGGGCGACGAGGTCGAGGTCCGCTGGGTCGACGGACCCAACCGCGAAAAGCTGCTGGCCGCCATTCCCGAGGCCGACGCACTGCTGGTGCGCTCGGCCACCACGGTCGACGCCGAGGTACTCAATGCCGGCACCAAGCTCAAGATCGTCGCGCGTGCCGGAGTCGGCCTGGACAACGTCGACGTCGAAGCCGCCACCGCGCGCGGCATCCTCGTCGTCAACGCGCCGACGTCGAACATCCACAGTGCCGCCGAGCATGCGATCGCGCTGCTGCTGGCGGCCGCGCGGCAGATCCCGGCAGCCGACGCCTCGCTGCGCGAACACACCTGGAAGCGCTCGTCGTTCAACGGCACGGAGGTCTTCGGTAAGACGGTCGGCGTGGTGGGACTCGGCCGTATCGGCCAGCTCGTCGCTCAGCGCCTCGCGGCGTTCGGCACCAAGGTGGTGGCTTACGACCCGTACGTGTCGCACGCGCTGGCCGCCCAGCTGGGGATCGACTTGCTGACCCTCGACGAGCTGTTGGCGGTGGCCGACTTTATTTCGGTGCATCTTCCGAAAACCCCTGAGACCGCGGGGCTGATCGGTAAGGAGGCGCTGGCGAAGACCAAGCCGGGCGTGATCATCGTCAATGCCGCGCGCGGTGGACTGGTCGACGAACAGGCACTGGCCGAAGCCATCGCGAGCGGACATGTTCGCGGCGCCGGGCTCGACGTCTTCGCGAAAGAGCCGTGCACCGACAGCCCGCTCTTCGACCTGCCGCAGGTCGTGGTCACGCCGCACCTCGGCGCGTCGACGGTCGAGGCGCAGGACCGCGCCGGCACCGACGTCGCCAGGAGCGTGAAGCTCGCCCTTGCAGGCGAATTCGTGCCCGACGCGGTGAACGTCGGCGGGGGCGTGGTCAGCGACGAAGTGGCGCCGTGGCTGGACCTGGTGCGCAAGCTCGGACTGCTGGTCGCGGCGTTGTCGCCCGAACTGCCGGCATCGGTATCGGTTCAGGTGCGCGGTGAGCTGGCGTCCGAAGATGTTGGGGTGCTTCGGCTTTCGGCACTGCGCGGCCTCTTCTCCGCCGTGATCGAGGATCCGGTGACGTTCGTCAACGCGCCGGCGCTGGCGGCCGAGCGCGGTGTGGAAGCAAGCATCAGCACCGCACCGGAAAGCCCGAACCACCGCAGCGTCGTGGACGTGCGTGCGGTCACCGCCGACGGTTCTGTGGTCAACGTCGCCGGGACCCTGTCGGGCCCGCAGCTGGTGCAGAAAATCGTCCAGATCAACGGCCGCAACTTCGATCTGCGGGCAGAGGGCGTGAACTTGATCATCAACTACGTCGACCAGCCCGGAGCGCTCGGGCGAATCGGCACGCTGCTGGGTGAGGCGAACGTCAACATCCATGCGGCGCAGCTGTCGGAGGACGCAGAGGGTCCGGGCGCGACGATCCTGCTGCGCCTCGACCAGCGCCCGCCCGACGAGGTGCTGTCGTCGATCGCGCCGGCCGTCGGCGCGAATCTGCTCGAGGTGGTGGACCTCTCGTGAAGCTGGCGATCATTGCCGGCGACGGGATCGGGCCGGAGGTCATCGGCGAGGCCGTCAAAGTGCTCGACGCCGTGGTTCCCGATGTCGAGAAAACGTACTACGACCTCGGCGCCCGGCGTTATCACGAAACCGGTGAGGTGCTGCCGGAATCGGTGCTCGACGAATTGCGCGGTCACGATGCGATCCTGTTGGGCGCCATCGGCGATCCGTCGGTGCCCAGCGGTGTGCTCGAACGGGGGCTGCTGCTCAAGATCCGCTTCGTGCTGGACCACCACATCAACCTGCGTCCCGCGCGGCTGTACCCCGGTGTGAGCAGTCCGCTGGCCAGCAAGCCGGACATCGATTTCGTGGTTGTCCGCGAGGGCACCGAAGGCCCCTACACCGGCACCGGCGGGGCGATTCGGGTCGGGACCCCGCACGAGATCGCCACGGAGGTGAGCGTCAACACCGCTTACGGTGTGCGCAGGGTGGTCCAGGACGCGTTTGCGCGGGCCGCGGGCCGCCGTAAACAACTGACTCTGGTGCACAAGAACAACGTGCTGACGTTCGCGGGCGATTTGTGGTGGCGGACGGTGCAGGAGATCGGCCAGGAGTATCCCGACGTCGAAGTGGCCTATCAGCACGTCGATTCCGCGACGATCCACCTCGTCACCGATCCCGGTCGGTTCGACGTGATCGTCACCGACAACCTGTTCGGCGACATCATCACCGACTTGGCGGCCGCTGTGTGCGGCGGCATCGGTCTGGCGGCCAGTGGCAACATCGACGCCACGCGCAAGAATCCGTCGATGTTCGAACCGGTGCACGGCAGCGCCCCCGACATCGCCGGCAAGGGGCTCGCCGACCCGACCGCCGCAGTGATGTCGATCGCGCTGCTACTCGACCACGTCGGTGAACCGGATGCTGCTGCGCGCGTGGACAAAGCGGTCGAGGGGCACCTGGCCAGCCGCGGCGACGCGACGTTTTCCACGACGGAGATCGGCGAGCGCATCCTGGCGCAGCTGTAGAGCGGTCAGCCGTTGGCTTCGGGCGGTGCCGTCGCCGCCGCCTTCACCGGAACCAGGGGCAGCGCAATCAACGGAAAGATCGCGCAGACTGCGAAGGCGAGGGGATAGCCGGCAGCGCTGATCAGGCCGCCGAACAGAGGCGGCGCGATGCCTGCCGTCAGCAACTGGCTGGTGTTCTGGGTGCCGAGCGCGCGGCCGCTCCAAAACGGGCCGGCAATCTCGGCGATCGCGGTGAACGCCAGGCCGTTGTCGCTGACCGTGATGACCGAGGCGACGATCATCACGGCGACCGCCAGCGGAGATCTCAGGTGGTCGGTGAGGGCCAACGCCGCCATGGCGGCCGCCGCGCCGACAGCGATCAAGCGGATGGGCCGAAGCCGCGATCCCACTCGGTCCGACCACCGGCCGGCCGCGATTCGGCCAGCAGCGCCGAGAACCTGCGCGACCGTGACCAGTACGCCTGCCGCGCCCGCCGACCAGCCCCGGTCAGTCATCAGCCAAACCAGCGTGAAGGTCCACACCACCACCTGCGGCACCACGAGAAGCACCGAGACCGCGTGGATGCGCCACAGGACCGAGGACTCCCGGTAGGGGTTGGCCAGGTCGCGCTGGGCCGCGTTCTCGCGCGGGGGGCGTGGCGGGTCCAGCACGCCCACGGCGCTGACCACCGCAGAGAGCGCGCACACGACCGCGGGAAACAGCAGGGCCGCGCCGATGCCTTGGCCATGCGCAAGCCGCGGAATTACCAACGCACCCAACGCAACTCCGAGCGGCTGTGCGGTCTGCCGAATCCCCATGGCCAGGCCACGCTGCTCAGCTGGGAACCAGCCGACGACCAGTCGCCCACTGGCAGAGTTGCTGCTCGCCGCCGCCATCCCGCCGAGCAACAGGAAAACGCCCATGAGTACCAGCCCGTGCGATGCGGCTGCGGCGAACGAGGCGGCCGCCGTCAAGGCCGAACCGACTGCGAGGACCAGTCGCTCACCGAGGCGGTCGACCGCGTATCCCCACGCGATCAGCGTGACGACCATGCCGATGCTGGGCATCGCGGACAGCAATCCGGCGTCGGCGAGGTCAAGTCCGCGACGTTCATGCAACGTCGGGATGAGGAAGGCGACGCCATTGATGAACACGTTGGCGAACATGGTCGACGACAACGCGATTGCGAGCATCGTCCAGCGTCGTGCGGTGCCGATCGAGTGGATGCTCACCGGCTTATCGTCGCACCGATGTCCCAAGATGCAGAATCGCCTTCTCGGTATGTGGACAGTAGAGGCCGACGCGGCGCATGCTCACCCGCCGTTAGGCTGTTCGGAATGCGCCTTGGTCGAATAGCCAGCCCGGACGGTGTCGCGTTCGTCGCGATCGAAGGGCACGATGCCGACGCGATCGCACGCGAGATCGCCGAGCATCCGTTCGGCACGCCGACGTTCACGGGCCGGCAGTGGCCGCTGGCGGACGTGCGACTGCTGGCGCCGATCTTGGCCAGCAAGGTGGTCTGCATCGGGAAGAACTATGCGGCGCATATCGAGGAGATGGGCGGCGGGCAGGTCGACGACCCGATCATCTTCATGAAGCCCAATACGGCGATCATCGGGCCGAACGTGCCGATCCAGCTGCCGGCGAACGCGGATCCGGTGCACTTCGAAGGTGAGCTGGCCGCCGTGATCGGGCGGCCGTGCAAGGACGTTCCCGCCTCGCGCGCCAGCGAAAACATCCTCGGCTACACCGTCGCCAACGACGTGACTGCGCGTGACCAGCAGCGCAAAGACGGACAGTGGACACGCGCCAAAGGCCATGACACGTTCTGTCCGGTCGGGCCGTGGATCGCCACGGATGTCGACCCGTCAGATCTGGCGATCCGTACCGAGGTGAACGGCGAGGTCCGTCAAGACAGCCGCACGTCGTTGATGATTCATGATGTCGGGGCGATCATCGAATGGGTGTCGGCAGTGATGACTTTGCTGCCCGGCGACCTGATTTTGACCGGAACACCCGACGGTGTGGGGCCGATCGAACACGGCGACACGGTCAGCGTGACAGTCGAAGGCATCGGGACATTGACGAATCCCGTTGTGCGCAAGGGGAACTCATGACCGTTAGGGTGCGTTTCTGTCCGTCGCCAACCGGGGTGCCGCATGTGGGGCTGATCCGCACCGCATTGTTCAACTGGGCTTATGCGCGGCACTGCGGCGGGGTGTTCGTGTTTCGGATCGAGGACACCGATGCCCAGCGTGACAGCGAGGAGAGCTACCTGGCGCTGCTCGACGCGCTGCGGTGGCTGGGTTTGGACTGGGACGAAGGGCCGGAGGTCGGCGGGCCGTATGGCCCGTACCGGCAGTCCGAGCGGCTCGAGCTCTACCGCGACGTCCTGCGCCGGCTGCTCGAGGCGGGGGAGGCATACGAGGCTTTCTCGACGCCCGAGGAGGTCGAGGCGCGACATGTGGCTGCCGGGCGCAATCCCAAACTGGGATATGACAATTACGACCGCGACTTGACCGAGTCGCAGCGTGCGGCGTACCGAGCGGAGGGTCGGCGCCCGGTGGTGCGGTTGCGCATGCCCGACACCGAGCTTGGCTGGCACGATCTGGTGCGTGGTGAGATGTCTTATGCCGGAGGAAGTATCCCGGACTTCGCGTTGACCCGGGGCACCGGAGAACCGCTGTACACGCTGGTCAATCCGGTCGACGACGCACTGATGAAGATCACCCATGTGCTGCGCGGAGAGGACCTCATGCCGTCCACCCCGCGCCAGATTGCGTTGTACCAGGCGCTGATGCGGATCGGCGTCGCAGATCGTCTGCCCGAATTCGGTCATCTGCCAACGGTTCTCGGCGAGGGCACGAAGAAGTTGTCCAAGCGCGACCCGCAGTCCAACCTATTCGCCCATCGCGAGCGTGGCTTCATTCCAGAAGGCCTGCTGAATTACCTTGCGCTGCTGGGCTGGTCGATTGCGCCGGACCGAGACGTGTTCACGCTCGCCGAGATGGTGTCTGCGTTCGACGTCGCCGACGTCAATGCGAACCCTGCCCGATTCGACCAGAAGAAGGCCGACGCGATCAACGCCGAGCACATCCGGCTGCTGGATCCCGACGATTTCACGGCGCGGCTGCGCGGTTTCTTCACCGAGCGCGGACTCGAATTGGGCGTTTCCGGGGAGCAGTTCGGCGAGGCGGCGCGACTGGTGCAGACCCGCATCGTCGTGCTCGGGGACGCGTGGGGATTGCTGAAGTTCTTGAACGACGACGCCTACGTCATCGAAGAGAAGGCCGCCGCTAAGGAGTTGGGCCCACCGGCCGGCCCGGTGCTGGACGCTGCGGTGTCGGCACTCGACGGGGTGGGGGACTGGTCGGTGGAGAACGTCGAGGCGTCGCTGAAGGGTGCGCTGGTCGACGGGCTGGGCCTCAAACCCCGCAAGGCGTTCGGTCCGATCCGGGTTGCGGTGACCGGCTCGACGATCAGCCCGCCGCTGTTCGAGTCGCTGGTGCTACTAGGGCGTGAGCGCAGCATGAAGCGGCTGCGCGACGCGCGGGGCCTGGTCGGCGACCCTGGGGAATGACGAGGCATCCCGAGACGTTTGGTAATCTGCACGACAGCCCGATGATCGCCGGTAAACTGCTCTTAGGTCTCTGACCAGCGATTATGGCCACCATTGGGGTATGGTGTAATTGGCAACACAGCTGATTCTGGTTCAGCCGTTCTAGGTTCGAGTCCTGGTACCCCAGCTCAATCGTGGATTAGTGTCCGCGTCGGTGCGTCGGCTATGCTGACAACCCGGATTGTTCACGGCCCCGTCGTCTAGCGGCCTAGGACGCCGCCCTCTCACGGCGGTAGCGTGGGTTCGAATCCCATCGGGGCTACAAAATTCGGCATTGCCGTCAGCGGCCACAGCATGACCATCTGACATTTCGGCCACCGCGAATCAGCTTTGTCCCCAGACCATTCCGGTTGTGGATGAGTGACTGCTGCTGTCGCGGTGAAGCGATAACATTCGCTCATGTGTTCGAATGCGGTACTTGCGGCGTTGGACCGGCTGGAAGCCGGGGCCGACGCGCTGGGCGGGCTGTCGTTCGACGCGTTGTCGGCGCTGGATTGTGTGGCGGTCACGGAGCGGCTCACGACGATCGCGCGCAAGTGTGCCGCACCGCAGTACGAACTGATCAACCAGCTCATCGAGCGGGCGGTGCCCGCCGATATCGGTGGGCCGCTTCCCCGGGTCCTGGCTGATCGACTCAAGATCCGCCCGGAGGCCGCGGGGCGGTTGATCAGGGATGCCCGACACCTCGGGCATCGGCGGTCGGTGACCGGTGAAGGGCTGCAACCGTGGTGGCCCACCACTGCCGCGCAGGTGCGCAACGGTGCGATCGGGGCCGAGCACGTGGCGGTGATCCATGGCTACTTTCATCAGCTGCCGGCCAGCGTGGGGTTCGACCAGCGTGAGCGCGCCGAGCAGATGCTAGCCACGATGGCCGCCGAGCTGCGCCCCGATCAACTGCAGAAGGCCGCCAATCACATGGCCGCACTGATCAATCCCGACGGTCACTTCTCCGACGCCGATCGCGCCCGTAAGCGCGGCTTTCGCTGGGGACGGCAAGGCTCCGATGGGATGACCAAGGGCACGCTGATCGCCGATCCGCAGCTGCGGGCGACGTTGGATGCGGTGATCGCCAAACTCGGCGCGCCGGGCATATGCAATCCGGCAGAGTCGACCCCCACAGTGGACGGTGAACCTCCCGAAGAGGCGGTGCGCCGTGATACCCGCAGCCGGGCGCAGCGGGCTCATGACGCGCTGACGGCGATGGGCCGCGCGGTGCTGGCGTCCGGCTCGCTGGGTCAGCACCGCGGGTTGCCCGCGACGATCATCGTGCGCACTACCGTGCAGCAGCTGGAGTCAGGAGCGGGGAGGGCCGAGACTGGTGGTGGCAGTTGGCTGCCGATCCGCGATGTCATCAAGATGGCCAGTGCGGCCTAGCACTATTTGGCCGTGTTCGACAAACATTCCAATCGGCCGCTGTATCTGGGGCGCACCCGCATTGCGAGTGCCGATCAGCGGGTCGTGCTGCACGCGCGCGATGGTGGGTGCACCGCGCCGGGTTGTGACAAGCCCGGCTACGAATGCGAAGTGATGCACCTCAAGGCGTGGGCGCGCGGAGGCCTCACCGAACCCAACAACCTGGCGTTCGGCTGCCACACCGACCACAAACTCCACGACGAAGGCTGGAGCGCCCGCCTGAACGACAACGGCATCGTCGAATGGACGCCCCCGCCACATCTGCGCCGAAAACCCGGCACCAACAATTACTTTCACCCCCGCCGCTATCTCGAAGACGATGACGATCCGTAGGGGCGAATCGCACTCCGAGATCAGAGCCGACGATTGACTGCTACGCGGTCGGCGCCGTCGATCCGGCCAGCGGCATCGGAGGCATCCCCAACTTTCGGTGATCCCATGAGCGAACGCGGTTGACAGCCAACCGAATTGCGATTCGCTTGTTCATCATCATGTCCACCGCCGGCTTCGCCTCGTCGGTGTACGGGCCGGTGTAGCGTTCCCAGACACTGACGCCGACGCGGAAGATCGCGTCCGGATCGTCGACGATTTCGCCGGTGCCTTCGAACGACACGCCACGCAGCGTGTCGTACGTGTCGCCGTCCTCCAACAGGAACGTGATGCGGGGATCGCGGCGCACATTGACAGCCTTCTGCGACTTGGCTTTGGTTTCGAACCAGATTTCGCCGTCGACGACGCCGTACCACATCGCCGTCAGGTGCGGTTGTCCGTCGCGTCCGATGGTGGCCAGCGTTCCATTGCGGCTCTTGGCGACGAACTCGTCGATCTCGGCCTGCGACATCACAATCTGCGCCCGTTGGTTAGTGCCCATGGCGGTCAGTCTGTCAGGCGATCAGAGCCGCCGCGTCAGTGCCTCGGAGGCGGCCAGCAGATCGGCCGCCCAGCGTGCACCGGGCCGCCGGCCCATTCGGTCGATCGGGCCGGACACCGACACAGCGGCAATCACGTTGCCCCGGCCGTCGCGCACGGGCGCGGAGACACTCGCCACACCGGGTTCACGCTCTGCGGCGCTCTGCGCCCAGCCCCGTCGGCGCACCTCGGCCAGGGTCCGCTCGGTGAACTTCGCCGACGGCAGCACCGCCTGCTGGGTGGCCGCATCGCTGTATGCCAACAAGACTTTCGCCCCGGAGCCTGCGGTCATGGGTAGCCGGGTGCCCACCGGAACCGTGTCGCGAAGCCCCGCAGGCGGTTCCATTGCGGCGATGCAGACCCGCCAGGTTCCCTCGCGCCGGTACAGCTGCACGCTTTCGCCGGTGAGCTCGCGCAGCCGCGGCAGCACTGCCGCACCGGCGGCGACAAGCGGATCCGCTGCCTGCCCTGCCAGCTCGTTCAGCGCCGGGCCCAGTCGCCACCGGCCCTGGCCGTCGCGGGCCAGCAGCCGATGCTTTTCCAAGCCTGCGGCCAGTCGGTGAGCTGTCGCGCGCGGCAGCCCGGTGCGCTCGCACAACTCCGCCAGTCCGCACGGGGAATCCGCCACGGTGTGCAAGACCCCCACCGCTTTGTCCAGCACTCCGATGCCGCTATCCTGTCTCATATCGAGATACTAACGTCCCAGATTGTGAGATAGCCAGTCATGAGCCCTGATCGTCCGCGCACGATGGCAGAGAAGGTGTGGGACGCGCACGTCGTCGCCCGTGGATCGGGTAGCGGCGCCTCGCGCGAGCCCGACCTCATCTACATCGACATGCATTTCATCCACGAGGTCACCAGCCCGCAGGCATTCGACGGACTACGTCTTGCCGGACGAAAGGTGCGGCGGCCGGATTTGACGATCGCGACCGAGGACCACAATGTGCCGACGGTCGACATCGACAAGCCGATCGCCGACCCGGTCTCGCGCACTCAAGTGGAGACGTTGCGGCGCAATTGCGCTGAGTTCGGCATCCGCCTGCATCCGATGGGGGATGCCGAGCAAGGCATCGTCCACGTCATCGGACCGCAACTCGGTCTCACGCAGCCCGGCATGACCATCGTCTGCGGCGACAGCCACACGTCCACGCACGGCGCCTTCGGCGCGTTGGCCATGGGCATCGGCACATCGGAAGTCGAACACGTTCTGGCTACGCAGACTTTGCCGTTGCGGCCGTTCAAGACAATGGCGGTCAACGTCGACGGCCAGCTGCCGCCCGGTGTGACGGCCAAAGACATCATCTTGGCGGTGATCGCCAAGATCGGAACGGGTGGCGGCCAGGGATACGTCATCGAATACCGCGGCAGCACCATCGAATCGCTGTCGATGGAAAGCCGGATGACGATCTGCAACATGAGCATCGAGGCCGGCGCACGCGCAGGCATGGTGGCACCAGACCAGACGACCTACGACTATCTGCGCGGTCGTCCGCATGCGCCGTCCGGCGACCAGTGGGATCTCGCGGTCGCCGAATGGGACCGGCTGCGCACCGACGAGGGTGCCGAATTCGACACCGAGGTGTACGTCGACGCTTCGACTCTGAGCCCGTTTGTCACCTGGGGCACCAATCCGGGCCAAGGCGTTCCCCTGTCGGAGGCGGTGCCCGACCCGGAGTTGATGACCGACGAGGCCCAGCGCCGCGACGCCGAAAAAGCCTTAACGTACATGGATCTGCGCCCCGGTACGCCGATGCGCGATATCGCCGTCGATGCGGTATTCGTCGGCTCCTGCACGAACGGGCGAATCGAAGATCTGCGGGTGGTCGCCGACGTGTTGCGCGGCCGCAAAGTTGCCGACGGCGTCCGGATGCTCGTGGTGCCAGGTTCCATGCGGGTGCGCGCGCAAGCCGAATCCGAAGGACTGCACGAGATATTCACCGCTGCCGGAGCGGAGTGGCGTCAGGCCGGCTGCTCGATGTGTCTGGGCATGAACCCGGATCAGCTCGCGCCCGGCGAGCGGTGCGCGTCGACGTCGAACCGCAATTTCGAGGGCCGCCAAGGCAAGGGCGGCCGGACACATTTGGTGTCACCGGCGGTTGCCGCCGCAACAGCCGTCCGCGGCAAATTGTCCGCCCCCGCGGACCTGAACTGAATTCTGAGGAGATCAGCAATGGAAGCGTTTCGTACCCACACCGGGATCGGAGTTCCGCTGCGGCGGTCCAACGTCGACACCGACCAGATCATCCCTGCGATGTATCTGAAACGAGTCACCCGAACCGGATTCGACGACGGGTTGTTCGCCGCGTGGCGCAACGATCCCAATTTCGTATTGAACATCGCACCCTTCGACAAGGGGTCGGTGTTGGTGGCCGGGCCCGACTTCGGCACGGGTTCGTCACGCGAGCATGCCGTGTGGGCGCTGATGGACTACGGCTTCCGGGTGGTGATCTCGTCGCGATTCGCCGATATTTTCCGCGGCAATGCGGGTAAGGCGGGCTTGCTGGCAGCCGAAGTCGCCCAGTCAGATGTCGAACTGCTCTGGAAGCTGATCGAGCAGAATCCGGGCTTGGAAATCACTGTCAATCTTCAAGATCGGACAGTGGCAGCAGCAACCGTGGTGGTGCCGTTCACGATTGACGACTACACCGCCTGGCGACTGCTCGAAGGACTCGACGATATAGGCCTTACGCTGCGAAAAGTCGATCAGATCGACGCCTTCGAAGCGGCTCGGCCGGCGTGGAAACCAACCACGTCGGCGGTGATCTGAGCGATCAAGATCGGCCAAATCGGTGGCGTCGCGCGCCGTTTCGGCGCCACCCGGCCACCTGCCAAGCGCGGCAAGCGGATTGCGGATAATTCGTCCGAATTTGCTTGAAATTGCGCGTGGCTCTTGGAAATCAGCAGGTCGAGGGTTTACCGTGTCCTCTAGTCGGTCCAGATTGGGACCGCTGGCTTCGGAGGGTATGCATGAACAAGGCAGAGCTCATCGACGAACTGACAAAGAAATTGAGCTCGGATCGTCGCCACGCGACAGAGGCCGTGGAAGGCGTCGTCGACAGCATCGTGCGCGCGGTGCAGAAGGGCGAGAGCGTCACCATTACCGGTTTCGGTGTATTCGAACAGCGTCGCCGCGCGGCGCGCGTCGCGCGCAATCCGCGCACCGGTGAAACGGTCAAAGTGAAGCCCACTTCTGTTCCGGCTTTCCGTCCCGGCGCACAGTTCAAGGCGATTGTGTCTGGCGCACAGCGACTCCCGGCCGAAGGTCCTGCGGTGAAGCGCGGATCGAGTGGAGGCGGTCGCTCGGGCAGGAAGGCTGCCGCGTCGAAGGCGACCAAGCGTGCGCCGGCCAAGAAGGCCACGGCGAAGAAGGCGGCCAAGAAGGCGCCGGCCAAGAAGGCCGCAACCAAGCGGACCGCTACTAAGTCGGCCGCCAAGAAGACCACCGCGAAGAAGGCGGGGACCAAGCGGACGGCCACCAAGTCGGCGGCCAAGAAGACCACCGCCAAGAAGGCTCCTGCGAAGTCGACCGCGCGCAAGGCCACCACCAAGCGGGCGGCCACCAAGGCGCCGGCCAAGAAGACTGCGGCCAAGAAGGCTCCGGCTAAGCGCGGCCGCAAGTAAATTCACCGACGCTGACCGCCGCGGGTGCGAACCACCCGCGGCGGTTTGCGTTGCCGGGATCCGCGTGCCGTCAGCGCGGCGCTGGGCTGGGGATGTGGTCAGCCGCGACGAGCTTGCCGCCGTGCAGCGACAGCACCCAGGTACTGCCCTTGGCGTTTCGGCTCTTGGCCGGCCGGATTCCGTCGCGCTCACACCACCACTGGATGAGATCCGGAATGACCTTGCCTTGACTGCAAATCACCGGGGTGCCGTCCTGCTCGGCGATTTCCAGTACGCGCCGACGCGCTTTGTCGCGATCATGCCAATACGCTTCTTCCGTCAGAGTGGGCTCTGCGGCGATTTCGGCGTGCAGCTCGTCGGCAAGCGGTGCAACGGTCTGGATGCACCGGGCACGGTCTGCGGCGTACACCGAGGTGGGGCCGAACGCCAGCAGCTGGCCTACCAGTAATTCGGCTTGTGCGCGACCGTGCTTGTCCAGCGGCCGCTTTCGGTCGTCACCCTTGTACCGCTTCTTGCTGCCCGCTGTGCCGTGGCGGACGATCAGCACTGTCTTGGTGTCGGCGGGCAGCTCGCTGAAGCGCCGCAAGATCTTCCGGTCATGGGGATAGGACACCTTGCCCATCGCGTCGGTGGCCGACAGCCACACGAGGTCGTCGACTTCGTCGTTGGGCGTGAAGAGCCCGCCTAAACCGCGCGCGGCCCAGTACCGCACGCGTTTGACGCCTTGGTCGATCGGATAGCGCACCGTGCCCAGTGCGCGCCCCAGATGCGCGAGTTGGCCCGTCTCCTCGAAGACTTCGCGCACCGCCGCCGCCGGTTCGGTCTCACCTGGATCCAATTTGCCCTTGGGCAGCGACCAGTCGTCATAGCGGGGCCGGTGGATCAATGCCACTTCGACGTCCGCAGAGCCGTCGACAAAACGCCACAGCACCGCACCGGCTGCACGAATCGGTTTCGCCATCAGGGATGCCGGTGCCGCTCCATCAGCGAGACCTGGTGATCACGCACGGTATGACCTGCCTGAGGTGCCGCAGTCCACTGACCGTCGGATCCGAGTTCCCAGCAGCGCGTCGACGGATCCAGCGCCGAGGTGAAGATGTCGTTGAGTTGGGCGGTCAGCTTGGGGTCCTTGACCTGAGCCAGCACCTCGATGCGCCGGTCGAGATTGCGGTGCATCATGTCGGCGCTGCCGATCCAGTACTCGTCGATGGCATTGAAGTGGAAGATCCGTGAGTGTTCGAGGAAGCGGCCCAGAATTGAACGCACACTGATGTTTTCGGAGTAACCGGCAGCCCCAGGCCGCAATGCGCAAATGCCGCGGACCACCACGTCGATGCGCACGCCGGCCCGGGATGCGCGGTACAGCGCATCGATCACCTGCTCGTCGACAAGCGCATTGGCTTTGAGCCGGATTCGGCCCTGCGCACCCGCGCGCGTCGCGTCGATCTCCCGCTCGATCCGCTCGATGATCCCTTTCCGCACCCCATATGGCGCTACCAATAGGTTGCGGTACGACATCTTGCGCGAGTAGCCGGTCAGCGAGTTGAACAGGTCGGTCAGGTCTGCGCCGATGTCGGGGGCGGCAGTGAGCAGCCCGATGTCCTCATACAGCCGTGCGGTTTTCGGGTTGTAGTTGCCGGTGCCGACGTGACAGTAGCGCCGGATGACCGATCCTTCGCGGCGCACCACGAGGCAGGTCTTGCAGTGCGTCTTCAATCCGATGAGTCCGTACACCACGTGCACGCCCGCCTGCTCCAGCGTGCGCGCCCATTTGATGTTGGCCTGCTCGTCGAACCTGGCTTTCAGCTCGACCAGCGCCACCACCTGTTTGCCGGCTTCCGCGGCGTCGATCAACGCATTGACTATCGGTGAATCACCAGACGTGCGGTACAGAGTTTGCTTGATGGCCAACACGTTTGGATCCGCGGCCGCCTGTTCGATGAAGCGCTGCACGCTGGTGGAGAACGAGTCGTACGGGTGGTGCACCAGCACGTCGCCGTCGCGCAGGGTGGAGAAAATACTCTTGGGTGTTTCGCGTTCACCGAACGCCGGGTGCGTCGCCGGAACGAACGGCGGGTCTTTGAGCGCCGGGCGATCGACGCCGTAGATCTGCCACAACGACGACAAATCCAGCAGGCCCGGGACTTCGATCACGTCGCCCGGGTGGACTTCTAGCTCACGCAACAGCAACTCGAGCATGTGCTCGGTCATGTCGTCCGAGACTTCCAGCCGCACCGGGGAACCGAACCGCCGCCGGGCCAGCTCACGCTCGAGTGCCTGCAGCAGATCTTCGTCGCGGTCCTCTTCGACCTCGAAATCAGCATTGCGGGTGATGCGGAAGGCGTGGTGCTCGACGATCTCCATGCCCGGAAACAGCACAGTCAAAAAGGCCGCGATCAGCTCTTCCATCGGCAAGAAACGCACGGCGCCGTCGACGCCCCGGCGGCTGCCCAATTGGACGAACCGGTCGACGTTGTCGGGCACTTTGACTCGCGCGAAGTGTTGGCCGCCGTCCTCGGGATGCTTGACGGTGATCGCCAAGTTCAGGCTCAGGCCGCTGACGAACGGGAAGGGGTGAGCGGGATCGACCGCCAGCGGCGTCAGCACGGGGAAGACTTGTTCGTGGAAATAGGCGGACAACTCGTCGCGCTCGACGTCGTCGAGGTCGTCCCACGTCACGATGACGATGCCCTCGTCGGCGAGCGCCGGGCGAACGGAATCCAGGAACACTCTGGCGTGACGGCTGGCGAGTTGCTGGGTGCGTTCGCCGATCCGCCGCAGCTGTTCTCGCGGCGACAGTCCGTCTGCCGAGCGAACGGACAATCCCATTTCGTCGCGGCGTTTGAGCCCGGCCACCCGCACCATGTAGAACTCGTCGAGGTTGGACGCGAAGATCGCCAGGAACTTGGCGCGTTCGAGCAGGGGCAGCGACGTATCGTCGGCCAGCGCGAGGACACGGGCGTTGAAGTCCAGCCAGCTCAGTTCTCGGTTGAGGTAGCGGTCTTCGGGCAGGGCATCGACGACCGCTTCCGCGGTGGCCGCCGGCGGCGCCTCCGGGGCTGAGTCAACCGCGCCAGGCCTGGCAGCGGAACGCCACTGTGTTTCTGGCGCACTGACGTCGGCTTCGGTTTCAGTCACCTTGTCGATCATTCCTCATCGGCGGCGGAACGGGCCACTCACCGCCGAAGATGTGACGATCGGCAACCCGCTGTCCTATTTCCGTTCACCTGCCCAGCGCGATCGCTCGAGCGGTGGCCGGACCAACGCCGAGTCGACGGGCGGCTTGTAGGTCATCGGGAGTATCGATGTCGCAGCGCAATCCGGGCCATGCGCCGGTCAGCTGGACTGCACCCGAATCACGGTGCCGCCGAGCCGAATCCGCGCCGAAGGCAGGCTTCAGCGCGGTGCCGAACGCAAACAGTGCCACCGTTCCGCTGCCGTGCCGGTCGGCGACGAAGCTTCGTCGATGTGCGCGCGCCGCGGCGATCGCCTGGCTGAGCTCCTGCGTTTGCAGCGCTGGCAAATCCCCTTGCAACACAACCTTGTTCGGCGGCGGATCCGGTGAGGCCGCGATCACCGATTCGGCGGCCAGGATCGCATTGTTGAGCGGGTCGGGGTGGCCGGGCGGTGTGGGATCAGCCAGAGTGTCTGCGCCGAGCTGCCGCGCCGCCTCCGCGACCACCTCATCCGGTGTCACCACCGTCATCGCCGCCAGCGACGGCTCCTTCGCCGCCGCGGCGATGGTGTCGAGCAGCATGGCCAGCACCACCCGCTCGCGGGTCGGCGCCGAGAAGACCGGTGCCAGCCGGGTCTTGGCCACCGCGAGCCGCTTGACGGCGATGATCAGACCGACGTCACCGCCCATAGTGGTCATCCTGCCAGCCCGGGATGTGCGGTTAGGGTAAGGCGGTGGGGACGGAGCGAGGCTTGTCCGAGCGACCAGAGGGCACGGAGCGAGGCTTGTCCGAGCGACCAGAGGGCATGCAGCGAGGCTTGTCCGAGCGACCGGCTTGTGACGTCGCGGTGATGGGGGCGGGTGCTTGGGGCAGCGCGCTGGCCCAAGTGCTCGCCGATGCCGGCAATTCGGTGACGGTGTGGGCAAGACGCCCCGACATCGCCGACGAGATCAACTCCGAACATCGCAACCGCCGCTACCTGGGCAACGCGAAGTTGCCGACGGACGTGCGGGCCACCGCCGATCCGGCCAAGGCGCTGACCGGTGCGACAACTGTGCTGCTGGCGGTCCCGGCGCAGGTGCTGCGTGCCAACTTGTCCGAATGGACGGGGCTGATCGACGCAGACGCGACACTTGTCAGCCTGGCCAAGGGTATCGAGATGGGCACCCTGATGCGGATGAGTCAGGTTGTGGTGCAGGTGACGGGCGCAGACCCGTCGCGTGTCGCGGTGCTGTCGGGACCGAACCTGGCCAGCGAGATCGTCGAGCGCCAACCTGCCGCGACCGTGATTGCATGCAGCGATTCCGGCCGCGCGGTGGCTGTGCAGCGAATGCTGAGCGCCGGCTATTTCCGGCCGTACACCAACGCCGACGTGATAGGCGTCGAAATCGGTGGTGCGTGCAAGAACGTCATCGCGCTCGCGTGCGGTATGGCGGCGGGGGTGGGGTTGGGCGAGAACACGGCCGCGGCCATCATCACTCGCGGCCTCGCCGAGATCATGCGCCTGGGCATCGCGGTCGGCGCGAAGCCGGCGACTTTGGCGGGCCTGGCCGGTGTGGGTGATCTGGTGGCTACCTGTACGTCGCCGTATTCGCGCAACCGCACCTTCGGCGAGCGGCTGGGTCGCGGCGGCACCATGGAGTCGGCCATGGAGGCGGCCGCCGGGCACGTCGCAGAGGGCGTGACCTCGTGCCAATCAGTGTTGGCGCTGGCGTCGAGCTATGACGTCGAAATGCCGTTGACAGATGCGGTGAATCAGGTGTGCCACCACGGTCTTTCCGTGCACGACGCGATGGCGCTGCTGCTCGGGCGACGCACCCGGCCGGAGTGAGCGACGGTGCCGGCCCCGTACGGTGACTCCACTCGCTGTGTGAAAGCCGTTGGCGGACAACCGGTTCCAGGAGAGCCGCTGGGACCTCCACCGGTGCCGGTGTCGGCGTATCACCTTTCGCCCGACGAATCAGACGAGTTCGACACTTACGGTCGCGCGTCCAATCCCACGTGGCGCCAACTTGAGTCAGCGATCGCGCGGCTTGAGGGTGCGGCACAGGCGTTGGTGTTCGGCTCGGGCATGGCGGCGATCACCGCGGTGCTGCGCGTATTGGCCCGGCCCTCAGAAGTGCTCGTGGTGCCCGCCGACGGCTACTATCAGTGCGCCGATATGCGGCGGAATACCTTGGCGCACAAGGTGTCGCCGTACGCGAAGCGGCGACAGATCAGATGTACGACGCGGCCGTCGGCGCCGACGTGGTGCTAGCCGAGTCGCCAGCCAATCCGCTGCTCGATGTCGTGGACCTGCACCGGTTGGCGACGATCTGCCGCGGCCGCGGTGCGACGCTGGTCGTCGACAACACCACCGCGACACCTTTGGGTCAGCAGCCGCTGGCGCTGGGCGCAGATGTGGTGGTGGCCAGCGCGACGAAGGCTCTGGCCGGACACAGCGACGTGGTCGCCGGATATGTGGCGGCCAGCCGGCCGGAGATCCTTGCGGCGGTGGCCGCAGAGCGCTTGCTGAGCGGGCCGATTCTCGGTGCGTTCGACGCCTGGCTGGTGTTGCGCAGTCTTGGCACCGCCGGCCTGCGGTTCGAACGCCAGTGCCGCAACGCCGAAGCGCTGGCCGCCGCGCTGCGATCTCATCCCGCGGTCCGCTCGGTGCGGTAGTCCGGTCTTTCGGACGATCCGGCCTATCCGACTGCGTCCCGGCAGATGCGCCGTTTCGGCGGGGTCCTCGCGTTCGAACTCGCCGACGCCGCCGCGGTGAACCGTCTGGTGTCGCGCAGCAATCTGCTGGTTGCCGCGACCAGCTTCGGGGGCATTCACACGTCGGTCGACCGACGCGCGCGATGGGGCGACCCGGTGCCCGACGGATTCGTGCGGCTGTCGGCGGGCATCGAGGACACCGACGACCTGGTGGCCGACGTCGAAGGCGCGCTGTGAGCGGCTGCCGGCCGCGCGACCGGTAGCCTCTCTAGCTTGTGACTGCCAGCAAGGGCCGCCGCGTGCGCGTCGCCGTGATCTACGGCGGACGCAGCAACGAGCATCAGATCTCCTGCGTATCGGCCGGCAGCATCCTGCGCCACCTCGACCCGAGCAGGTTCGACATCGTGCCGGTTGGTATCACCCGTGAGGGCACCTGGCTGCTCACCGGCGCGGACCCCGACAGCCTGGCGATCAAGGATCGCCAGCTTCCCGAGGTCACGGCGTCGTCGGGAACCGAGGTCGCGTTCGGCGAGGCGCTGACGTCCGTCGACGTCGTCTTTCCTGTCCTTCACGGCCCGTATGGCGAGGACGGCACCATCCAAGGGCTGCTCGAGCTGGCCGGTGTGCCCTACGTCGGGGCGGGCGTGTTCGCCAGCGCGGCCGGCATGGACAAGGAATTCACGAAAAAGCTGTTGGCCGCCGACGGGTTGCCCATCGGCGACTACGCGGTGCTGCGGGCACGGCACAGCTCGTTGACCGAGCAGGACAGAGAGCGGCTGGGTCTGCCCGTGTTCGTCAAACCCGCCCGCGCCGGCTCTTCGCTCGGCGTGAGCCGTGTGACGAGCTGGGAGCAACTGCCCGCAGCCGTTGCCGAGGCCCGTCGGCACGATCCAAAAGTGTTGGTGGAGAAAGCAATCGTGGGTCGCGAGTTGGAATGCGGCGTGCTCGAGTGGCCGGACGGCACGGTCGGTGCCAGCGCAGTGGGGGAGATCCGCGTCCAGGGGGTACGCGATCGCGAGGACGGCTTCTACGATTTCGTCACCAAATACCTCGACGATGTCGCCGAACTCGACGTACCCGCGAAGATCGACGACGACATCGCCGACGAGATTCGGGTGCTGGCCCGTCGGGCCTACGACGCAATCGACTGCCAGGGTCTGGCTCGTGTCGACTTCTTCCTGACCGAGAAGGGGCCGCTGGTCAACGAGCTCAACACGATGCCGGGCTTCACGACGATCTCGATGTATCCGCGGATGTGGGCGGCCGCCGGAGTCGACTATCCGACGCTGCTGTCCGCGATGGTCGACACGGCACTGGCCCGCGGTGTCGGCTTGCGTTGACTCGCTGCGCCCCGTCTACCGCGGCGGCCCTGGCCGGATCGGCACGGCGGGCAGTTTGGCGGCAATCACGTCGGACATCTCTTGGATCGGCGTGGCGCCGGTGCCCCGCGGGACGGTGAGGGCGACATACACGGGGCGATCGACCACGAACCAGGTGCTGCGGCCGGTCCCCGGTTCGGCCACCCCGAACCATTGCACGGTGTTGACGGTGTTGATGGTCGCACCGACGACGAAGTCCGCGGGCTGGCCGACCCCGCAGCGCAACAGGATCGGCTCGGCGTCGGATTCCGAACGCCACGCCGCGGTGGCCGGTGGCACAGGGTCGGCCGGGGTGGTCCGCTGGTAGTCGCCGAGTCGCTGGGGCAGCGCATTCATCAATGTCGCGCATTCGGGGCTGTTCGCCTGGGGAACCGGGACGGCGGGGACCACCAGCGGTCGCGGCTGCGCTGTGCGCGCCCGCCAGACCGCGACCACCAGCACCGCAACCGCGGCCGCCACGGCCACACCGACCGCTGCCAGCAGCAATGCCCGCGGCGGCCCGTCCCTCAGCTGGGCCAACGTAGCGTGACCGCTTCGACCACCCGCGACTCTCCTCTTCGTCGGCCGCATCTGCGCAATACACTGGCCGGTGCCCCGGGCCCGGCAGAGGTAAAAGCTACCGCAGGCAAGGCCGGCGTTCAGCGGATGGAGACTGCGACGTGAGCGACGATCCGACGCTGGCCGACCTTGGGGAGTTCGCGGTGATCGACCGCCTGCTGGTCGGGCGCGGACAGCTTCCGCACACGCTGCTGGGGCCGGGCGACGACGCGGCGGTGCTGGCCGCCCCGGACGGCCGGGTGGTGGTCTCCACCGACATGCTCGTCGAGTCGAGGCACTTTCGGCGCGACTGGTCGAGTCCGCGTGACATCGGCCGAAAAGCCATCGCGCAGAACGCCTCTGACATCGAGGCCATGGGTGCTGCCGTAACCGGGTTCGTGGTGGCGTTCGGCGCGCCGGCCGACACGTCAGCAGCTGCGGTCGCCGAGCTCGCCGACGGCATGAGGGAGGAGGCCCGCCGCGTGGGAGCCGGCATTGTGGGTGGCGATCTGGTGAGCGCCCCGCAGTGGGTGGTGTCCGTGACCGTGCTCGGCGATCTTCACGGCCGGCCGCCGGTGGCCCGCAGCGGCGCGGTCGCCGGTTCGGTGGTCGGGGTGTGCGGCGAGCTCGGCCGCTCGGCGGCCGGATATGCGTTGTGCGACCTGAACTTTCCGGGCTTTCACGAGTTGCGGCGCAGGCATCTGGTGCCGCAGCCGCCCTACGGTCAGGGCCTGGCTGCGGCCAAAGCCGGCGCCTCGGCGATGACCGACGTGTCAGACGGGCTCGTCGCCGACCTGCGTCACGTCGCCCATGCGTCCGGCGTCGGCATCGAGTTGTCGACGACTGCGCTGGCATCCGATCACGACGCGCTCCTGGAAGCCGCGCAAGTGGTCGGCGTCGATGTGTGGTCGTGGGTCCTCGGCGGCGGGGAGGACCACGCGCTGGTCGCGACGTTCGACGGCCGGGTCCCTGAGGGATGGCGGGTTATCGGCACCGTGGTGGACGGGCCGCCCCGGGTCTTGGTCGACGGTGCGGATTGGCGCGGACACGCGGGCTGGCAATCGTTTCAATAACCATCGGGCGCGTTACCGTGACGCCGTGACCGTCTTCGCGATCGCTGCGCTGAAGATCACCGACCGCACGGTGGTCCTTCTGGTGAAAGGGCTGGCGTAACTTTGACGGCCGTGACGGCACGCCCGCTGAAGGAACTCGTCGACGAGGGCTGGGCGCAGGCGCTGGAGCCGGTGGCGGATCAAGTGGCGGCGATGGGGGAGTTCCTGCGCGCCGAGCTGGCGGCCGGCCACCGTTACCTGCCCGCTGGTAGAAACGTGTTGCGCGCGTTCACTTTTCCCTTCGAAAAGGTCCGCGTGCTGATCGTCGGCCAAGATCCGTATCCGACGCCCGGGCATGCTGTCGGCTTGAGCTTCTCCGTGGCTGCGGACGTCAGACCGCTACCGCGCAGTCTTGAGAACATCTTCGCCGAGTACAGCGCCGATCTGGGCTATCCGGCGCCGTCGAACGGCGATTTGACGCCGTGGGCCGAGCGCGGAGTGCTGCTGCTGAACAGGGTGCTGACGGTGCGCCCGGGAAACCCGGCATCGCATCGCGGCAAGGGTTGGGAAGTGGTCACCGAATGCGCGATCCGGGCGCTGGCGGCGCGCCCGCAGCCGCTGGCGGCGATCTTGTGGGGTCGAGAGGCGGCGACACTGAAGCCGATGCTGGCCGAAGGTGGATCCCGGGTGGCCACCATCGACTCGGCCCATCCGTCGCCGCTGTCGGCGCATCGAGGATTTCTGGGCTCGCGACCGTTCAGCCGAGCGAACGCGCTGCTGGCAGAACTGGGCGGCGAACCCGTGGACTGGCGACTGCCGTGAACGTCAGGCGCAGCAGGGTGCCGTAACCGTCAGCCGCGGACGACCTTGCCGGCCTTCAAGCAGGACGTGCACACGTTCAGCCGCTGCTTGTTGCCGCCGGGGCGGGCAACGGCGCGCACGGTCTGGATGTTGGGATTCCAGCGACGGCTGGTCCGGCGGTGCGAGTGCGACACCGACTTGCCGAAGCCCGGACGCTTCCCGCAGATATCGCAGACGGCAGCCATAGCAGAAACTCCATTCGGATCGTTACGTCTGTGTCGTCGCGGTGGCCAGCAACTGCAGAGCAGGTGACGTCGACAACCGCACCAGAATACCGGCCACCCCGGTGATCACCAAAAACGCGGCAGCCGCTACCGCCGCGGGGCTGTCAGCCCGACTGGCTAGGCTCGCAACGAGTGCGCCGCGCGAGGAGGTGTGATGTCGGGTCGGCGGTTGGATGCATCCGGCCTGCTCGACTGGGCACACGCGGCGGTCGGCGGTCTCGTGGTGCACGCCGAGGAGATCAACCGGCTCAACGTCTTCCCGGTCGCAGACGCCGATACCGGGACGAACATGCTGTTCACCATGCGGGCCGCGCTGGCCGAAGCCGAGCGGCACGCGCAGAGATCCGGCGACGTGAGCCAGGTCGCGGCGGCCTTGGCCCGCGGCGCACTCCATGGCGCCCGCGGCAACTCGGGCGTCATCCTGTCCCAGATCCTGCGGGCGCTGGCCGACGTCACGGCAGCTGCTGCTGCCGACACGGAAAGTCAGCTCGCCGACGTCAGCCCGGTGCTCTTCGGCGCCGCCCTGCGCCACGCGGTCGCGCTGGTCGTCGGGTCGATGGGCGAGGAGGTGCAGGGCACCATCGTTTCGGTGCTGCAAGCGGCTGCCGCCCGGGCCGAACACTGCGCCGCCGACGGCGACGACCTGCCCGGCACTGTGCTCGCCGCGGCCGATGCGGCCGTCGTCGCGCTCGAGAAAACCCCCGACCAGCTCGGCGTGCTCGCCGAGTGCGGAGTCGTGGACGCCGGCGGGCGCGGGCTGCTGGTGCTGCTCGATGCGTTGGCCGCGGTGCTCACCGGGCACACACCGTCTCGGGGCGAGTGCGTTCCGTCGCCGCCGGCGGAGCGCGCCACCGTGGAACCGAACGCCGACGTGCGGGCGCCTCACTACGAGGTGATGTACCACATCGACACCAGCGCCGAGCGAATCGACGGCCTGCGCAAACGGCTGGAAGAGCTGGGTGATTCGGTGGCCATCGCGGGCGACGGTGGCGACCGCTACTCGGTGCACGTCCACGCCGACGACGCCGGGGCGGCGATCGAGGCCGGGCTTGCGATCGGCACGCCCAGTGAGATCCAGATCTCCACGCTGCGCGGGGGCGCCGCGCCCAGCCGGTGGGTGCGGCGTCGGGCGGTGCTCGCGGTCGTCGACGGTGACGGTGCCGCGCAGCTGTTCGCCGACGAAGGCGCCCACGTGCTTCGGTGCGCCGACGACAAGACGGACCCGTCGGCAACGATCAGCGCCACTGAGCTGTTGCGCGCGGTCGTCGACACCGGAGCCGGCCAGATCATGGTGCTGCCCAACGGTTTCGTCGCCGCCGAGGAACTCGTCGCCGGCTGCACCGCGGCCACCGGCTGGGGACTCGACGTCGTCCCGTTGCCCACGGCGTCGATGGTGCAGGGACTGGCCGCGCTCGCCGTGCACGAACCGGGCCGCGCCGCCGTCGACGACGGGTATGCGATGGCGCAGGCCGCCGCAGCCACCCGCTACGCATCGGTGCGCGTCGCCACCGAAGAGGCGCTCACTTTCGCCGGGCCGTGCAGACCCGGTGACGGGCTCGGCATCGCCGGCGACGAGGTGCTGGTGGTGCGCCACGACATCGCGTCGACGGCCCGCCGAGTGCTCGACCTCCTGCTTGGCACGGGCGGTGAACTGGTCACGGTGCTGATCGGGGCGAATGTCGACGACTGCGTGGGCGGCGACCTCGAAGCGCACGTGCATCGTCATCACCCGGGTACGGAGTTGGTGACCTATCACACCGGTCACCGCGGGGATGCGCTACTGATCGGGGTCGAGTAGCGGTGGCCACGCTCGACGACCGGCTCGACTACGTCCTCGGCCGCAACACCGCCAGAAAGATCGAAGAACACTTCGGGATGCGAACGGTCAACGACCTGCTCCGGCACTACCCCCGCAAGTACAGCGAGGGAATGTCGGTGCGCGGCGAGGACGACGAATTCGACCTGGAAGAAGGCGAACACGTCACGTTCGTCGACGAGATCACCGAAACCAAGTCGGACTGGATGAAACCCAAGCCGGGCAAGCGCAGGCGCAAGTGGTTGCAAGTGACGCTGGGAACACACCGGCCGAGGGTGACCGCCACGTTCTTTAACGCCGACTGGATGCTCGACAAGCTGGTCAAAGGCGCCCGCGTCATGCTGTCCGGCGAGGTCGAATACTACCGGGGCGCAATGAAATTGAGCCATCCGGCGTTCTTGGTGCTCAGCTCGCCCACGGGCAAGACCGCCGGTACCAAGTCACTGAAAACCATCGCCGATGCGTCGGGGGCCACCGGTGAGGAGCAGCTGCTCGCGGCGTTCGAGCGGGAATTCTTCCCGATCTACCCGGCCAACGCCAAAGTGCAGAGCTGGGACATCTACGCCTGCGTGCGCCAAGTGCTCGACGTGCTTGACCCGATCGAGGAACCGTTGCCCGAAGACGTTGTGCGCCAACGCCTTTTGATGTCAGAAGACCAGGCGTTGCGGGCCATCCACCTGGCCACGAACTCGGCGGAACGCGACCGTGCCGCCGAGCGGCTCACATTCGACGAGGCGGTCGGGCTGCAGTGGGCCTTGGTGGCCCGCCGACACGGCGAACGTAGCGACAGCGGGCCGCGGGCACCACGAAGGGACGACGGACTGGTCGCCGCGATGCTGCGGCAGTTGCCGTTCGAATTGACTCAGGGCCAGCGCGACGTGCTCGACGTGCTGTCCGCGGAATTGGCCGGCAGCCGACCGATGAACAGGATGCTGCAAGGGGAGGTCGGCTCCGGCAAGACCATCGTCTCGGTGCTGGCCATGCTGCAGATGGTCGACGCCGGATATCAGTGCGCGATGCTGGCACCCACGGAAGTGCTTGCGGCCCAGCACGCCCGCTCGATCCGCGACATCCTCGGCCCGCTGGCGATGGCGGGTCAACTCGGCGGCGATGACGGCGGCACCCGGGTGGCGCTGCTGACCGGATCCATGTCGCCGCAGCAGAAGCGGCAGGTGCGTGAGGAGGTCGCGTCCGGTCAGGCCGGCATCGTGATCGGAACCCACGCGCTGCTACAGGACGCTGTCGAGTTCAACAGCCTCGGCATGGTCGTCGTCGACGAGCAACACCGGTTCGGAGTCGAGCAGCGGGATCGGTTGCGCGCCAAGGCTCCCGATGGTCTGACCCCGCACCTGTTGGTGATGACCGCCACGCCCATTCCGCGCACGGTCGCGCTCACCGTGTACGGCGACCTCGAGACGTCGACACTTCGCGAGTTGCCCCGCGGGCGCCAACCCATCACCACCAACACGATCTTCGTCAACGACAAGCCGAAGTGGCTCGACCGCGCGTGGCAGCGCATCACCGAAGAAGTCCGGGCCGGGCGGCAGGCCTATGTGGTGGCGTCGCGCATCGACGAGAGCGACAACCCCGGCACCGGGGGACCGCCGGCCACCACGGTCCTCGAGCTGTACACGTCTCTGCGGCGCGGGTCTCTGTCGGGTCTGCGGCTGGGCCTGATGCACGGCCGGCTGTCGCCTGACGAGAAGGACGCCGTGATGGCCGGTTTCCGCAACGGGCAGATCGACGTGCTGGTGTGCACCACGGTGATCGAGGTGGGCGTCGACGTCCCCAACGCGACAGTGATGTTGGTGATGGACGCCGACCGGTTCGGGATCAGCCAACTGCATCAACTGCGCGGCCGCATCGGCCGCGGCCGGCATCCGAGCCTGTGTCTGCTCGCCACCCGGCTCCCGGAAGGATCCCCGGCCGGGCGGCGACTGAAGGCGGTCGCCGGCACGCTGGACGGCTTCCAGCTCGCCGACCTCGACCTCGAGGAGCGCCGCGAGGGAGATGTGCTGGGGCACAGCCAATCTGGGCGTCCCATCACGCTGAAGTTCCTGTCACTGTCGAAACACCGGGAGATCATCGAAGCCGCCCGAGCAATCTGTGAGTCGCTTTACCCCGAGCACCCGCACCATCGCGGAATGGCAATGCTGGCAGCGCAATTCATCGAATCCGACCGCGTGGAATTCCTGGACAAGGCATGAGCCGACGCACCTGGGCGCTGTTGGCGGCCGCCGTCATGGTCGCCATGCTCGTCGCCTTGCAGGCCGGCACCACCGCATGGCGGCACCGCTCCGAGGCGTTCACCGCCCAGGCGGACGTGCCCACCGTCGCCCCCGGCACCGATGTGCTCGCCGGCATCGCGGTCATCCCGATCCGGGTGCGCAGCAACGACTACAGACGTGCGGCGTTCGGCGAGAATTGGACCGACGACAACGACGCACCGCTGGGTCACAACGGCTGCGACACCCGCAACGACATCTTGGACCGCGACCTCGTCGACAAGACATACGTCTCCATCAAGCGCTGCCCACACGCGGTGGCCACCGGCATACTTCACGACCCGTACACCAATGCCACGGTTGCGTTCGTGCGCGGCGAGCAGACCGGCGCGGCGGTGCAGATCGACCACATCGTGCCCTTGGCGCTGGCATGGGACTTAGGGGCTCGGGCGTGGCCCGACGGCATGCGGGTGCGGTTCGCCAACGACCCCGCGAACCTGATCGCGGTCGCCGGGCAGGCGAACCAGGACAAGGGGGACCAGGCACCGTCCACCTGGATGCCGCCGAACAAGGCGTTCTGGTGCCAGTATTCGGTGCAGTTCGTGAATGTGCTGCGCGGCTACGGACTGCCGATCGACCAGTCGTCGGCCGGCGTTTTGCGAGAGGGCGCGAGCACCTGCCCGACGGGTTGACCTGATTGCTCAGGTGCCGGTGTAGGTGGCGGGGTCGGGGCGGAACCGGGTGCCGTCGTCGAGCGCGTTGATGGCGTCCATCTGCTCGTCGGTCAACTCGAAGTCGAAGACGTCGATATTCTCTTTGATCCGCTCGGGGTTACCCGACCGCGGGATCACCACGTTGCCGAGCTGAATGCTCCAGCGGATCGCCACTTGCGCGGGAGTTTTTCCGTGCGCCTGGGCGATCGACACCAGCGTCGGGTTGTCCAGCAGCTTGCCCACGCCCAGCGGGCTGTAAGCCTCGGTGACGATGCCGCGATCGGCGTGCAGCGCGCGCAGCTCCGCCTGGTTGAGCAGCGGGTGCAGCTCGATCTGGTTGACCGCCGGGTGGGTGTAGGTGATGTCGGCGATCGAGGTCAGCTGCTCCTCGAGGAAGTTGCAGACGCCGATCGAGCGCACCTTGCCTTCGTGCTGCAGAATCTGCATTGCGCCGTAGGTGTCCAGGTACGTGCCCAATGGTGCTGCGGGCCAATGGATCAGGTAGAGGTCGATGTAGTCCAGGCCCAGCCGTTCGAGGCTTGCGGCGCAGGCTTCTTTGGTGCTGCCGTAGCCCTGGTCCTGGGTGGCGACCTTGGTGGTCACGATCACCTCTTCGCGCGGGATGCCGGACGCCGCGATCGCGCGGCCGACGGCGGCCTCGTTGCCGTACGCCGAAGCGGTGTCGATCAGCCGGTAGCCGGCCTCCAAGGCCGCGCTGACCGCGCGCTCGGTGTCGTCTTCCGACAGCTCCGCGACGCCGAGGCCGACAACCGGAATGACGTTGTCGTCGTTGAGGGTGATGGTCGGCGTCATCTCACCTGCCCGTGGAGTTGAAGGTGCGTGGATCGGGACCCAGCCGGGTGCCGTTGTCGAGCGCGGAGATCGAGGTGACGTCTTCGTCACTCAATTCGAAGTCGAACACGTCGAAGTTGCTCGCAATCCGCTCAGGGTTCACCGACTTGGGGATCACGATGTTACCGATCTGCAAATGCCAGCGGATGATCGCCTGCGCGGGAGTCTTGCCGTATCGCTCGGCGATCTCGGTGACGGTGGGATGCTCGAGCAGCCGGCCCCGGCCGAGCGGGCTCCACGCCTCCGTCGCGATCCCCAGCTGCGCGTGCACTTCACGCAGCTCCACCTGCGTCAACAGCGGATGCAGCTCGATCTGGTTGACGACGGGCACGATGCCGGTCGCGTCGATCAGCGTGCTCAGATGTTCCGGCGCGAAATTGGAGACGCCGATGGAACGGATCCGGCCGAGGTCGCGCAGCGCGGCGAACGCCCGCCAGGTGTCGACGAACCGGCCGATCGCCGGCACCGGCCAGTGGATCAGGTACATGTCGAGATAGCCGCCCTCCAAGCCGAGCAGCTTCATGCTCTTCTCGAACGCCTTCATCGTCCGGTCGTAACCCTGGTCGGAATTCCACAGCTTCGTGACGACGAAGATCTCCTCGCGCGGGATGCCGGACTTGGCGACCGCGCGGCCCACTTCGCGCTCGTTGCCGTACATCGACGCGGTGTCGATGTGCCGGTAGCCGGCCTCGAGCGCAGCACGGACCGCCTTTTCCGTCTCCTTCGGTGGTGTCTTGAACACGCCGAGACCCACGCTGGGAATGGCGTTGCCGTCATTGAGCGTGATCAGCGGAGCAGTCATTCCGACCAGTCTGCCAGCGCAACCTCGAAGCGATTACCGTCCATGGATGTGACCGACACCCCAGCGCGTTCCACATCGCACGGTTCGACATCGGCAAAAAACCACCACCGCCTCACCCAGGCCCGCGTCGCGGCGGCGCTGCTCGCCAACAAGGTCGGCGCAGGTGTGCTGCCCGCGATTCCCGACGCCGCGAAGCGGTTGATGGCGCGGGCCGTCACGATCGACGGCAACACCCTCGACCCGACCCTGCAGTTGGCCCTGGTGTCGCTGAAGCTCTCCGGGGAAGAAGGCCTGACCGCGCGCGACGAGGTGGCTTACTCCCGCGAGCGGGTGCGCCGCACCACCCACGACATCGACCGCAACCCGGTTCCGCTCGCCTCGGTCACCGAGCTGTCCGTTCCCGGACCCGCCGGCCCGATCCCGGCCCGGCACTACCGTCCTGACAGCGACGGCGCCAATCCGCTGCTGCTCTACTTCCACGGCGGTGGCTGGGTGCTCGGCGACCTCGACACCCACGACAACGTGTGCCGCTTGATCTGCCGGGATGCCGGCATCGACGTGCTGTCGGTGGCCTACCGCCTCGCACCCGAGCATCCCGCGCCCGCAGGCCTCGAAGACGCCTACGCCGCCTACCGATGGGCGCTGGAGCACGGCCATGAACTCGGCGCCCGGCGCGGGGTCGTGGCCGTCGGCGGCGACAGTGCCGGCGGCAACCTGGCGGCGGTGATCGCCCGGTGGGGGCGTGACGACGGCGTGGCGCCTGCACTGCAGCTGCTGCTGTATCCGGTGACCGATCTGCGGGGCGGTACCCGGTCGCGGGCGTTGTTCGCCAACGGGTTCTTTCTGACGGCACACGACCTGAAGTGGTGTGGGCAGCAGTACCTCGACGGATCGCAACTGGACGTCACCGACCCGCGGGTGTCGCCGCTGCTTGCCGACGACCTCGCGGGCCTGCCGCCGGCCATCGTGATCACCGCGGGCTTCGATCCGCTGCGCGACGAAGGCGAGGCCTATGCCGAACGCCTGCGAGAAGCCGGGGTGACGGTCGACTGCCGGCGGATGTCGTCGCTGATCCACGCGTTCTGCAATTTCTGGCCGCTGGGCGGCGGCAGTGCGCTGGCGATGGCGGAGATCACCTCGGCGTTGCGAGCGCACCTGACCCACGTTTGAGCAGGGCGCGCTCAGGGCCGCCGGTAGTCTGAGCGCTGTGGCGAACAAACCCAAGCGCTATGACCTGAAGGCGGCCGACCGCAAGCGTGAACTGTTGGTGCGCGGCGGCCTCACCGCGTTGGTCATCATTTTCGCGGTCGCTCTGGTCGGCTGGATCATGCTGCACAAGAAGGACAACAGCCCGGCCGCCCAAAGCGGGCGGGCGATCACGGTTGCCGCACAAGACAGGCTCGTGAAGAACGACGCCGGCCAGGCCAAGGCTGTGCTGTCCATCTACGAGGACTTCCTCTGCCCAGCCTGCGGCGGTTTCGAAGAGCAGTTCGGCCCCACGGTCAGCCAGCTGATCGACAGCGGCGCCATCCAAGTCGACTACCGGATGGTGGCGATCCTCGACAGCAGGCCGGGCAGTAACAACTATTCGTCACGCGCCGGCGCGGCGGCCTACTGCGTGGCCGACGAGTCGATCCCCGCGTTCCGCAAGTTCCACTCGACGCTGTACCAACGCGGCGTCCAGCCCGACGAGGTCGCCGGTCCGTTCCACGACAACGCCTGGTTGATCCAGCAGGCCCAGCAAGCCGGCGCGGGCCCCCAGGTCGCGGACTGCATCAACAGCGGCAAGTACCTCGACGTGGTGAAGGGCATGGCCAAAGATGCCAAGATCAGCGGCACCCCCACGATCCTGATCAACGGCAAGGAATTCCCGATCACGCGCACCACCACGCCGCAGACGCTGATCGATCAGGTCAAGGGCATTCTCGGGACCCTGCCGCCGGCGCCGCCGGCGAGCCCCGCTCCGGCTCAATGACCGTCGCCGCAGCCGACCAGTCCCCGTCGGCCGAGAACGCGGTGGACCACGCGCCCAGTCGCGCCGGGGTGGGCGTCGCTCGCGCCAGCGCCTGGTACGTGCTGATCGCCGGGGTGGTCGGGCTGGCGGCGTCGTTCACGCTGACGGTCGAGCGGATCGAGCTGCTGAAGAACCCGTCGTACCGCCCGTCGTGCAGCATCAACCCGGTGTTGTCCTGCGGGTCGGTGATGGTGACGCCGCAGGCCGCGCTCTTCGGTTTCCCCAATCCGCTTCTGGGCATCGTCGCGTTCACCGTCGTGGTGGTCACCGGCGTCCTCGCGGTCGGTCGGGTGAGCCTGCCGCGCTGGTATTGGCTCGGGCTCGCGGCCGGCACGCTGCTCGGCGCGGTGTTCGTGCACTGGCTGATCTTTCAGAGCCTGTACCGGATCAACGCGCTGTGCCCGTACTGCATGGTGGTGTGGGCGGTGACCATCCCGCTGCTGGTCGTCGTCTCGTCGGTGGCGCTGGCGCCGCTGGGCCGGCACGCCGCCGGCCGCCTGCTCTACACGTGGCGCTGGCCGCTGGTCGCCCTGTGGGTGACCGCGGTGATTCTGCTGATCGTCGTGCAGTTCTGGGATTACTGGTCGACGCTGATCTCGTGATCCAGAAGGTTCTTGTCGCCAACCGAGGCGAAATTGCGATCCGCGCGTTCCGCGCCGCCTATGAACTCGGCATCGCCACCGTCGCGGTGTATCCGTACGAGGACCGCAACTCCGTGCACCGGCTCAAGGCCGACGAGTCATATCAGATCGGTGAGGTGGGCCATCCGGTGCGGGCGTACCTCTCGGTCGACGAGATCGTCGGCACCGCGCTGCGTGCCGGCGCCGACGCCGTCTATCCCGGTTACGGCTTCTTGTCGGAGAACCCGGAGCTGGCCGCAGCCTGCGTGGACGCCGGCATCACATTCATCGGACCCAACGCGGACATCCTGGAGCTGACCGGCAACAAGTCCCGCGCGATCGAGGCCGCCCGCGCTGCGGGTCTTCCGGTGCTGACGTCCTCGGCGCCGTCGACGTCGGTGGACGAGCTGATGGCCGCCGCACAGAACATGGAGTTTCCGCTGTTCGTCAAGGCGGTGTCCGGTGGCGGTGGCCGGGGCATGCGGCGGGTGACCGATCCGGACGCGCTACCCGAGGCGATCGAAGCCGCCAGCCGGGAAGCCGAGTCGGCCTTCGGCGACCCGACGGTTTACCTGGAACAGGCGGTGATCAACCCGCGTCACATCGAGGTGCAGATCCTCGCCGACACCCAGGGCAACGTCATCCACCTGTTCGAGCGGGACTGCAGCGTGCAGCGTCGCCACCAGAAGGTCATCGAGCTCGCTCCGGCGCCGAACCTGCCCGACGAGCTGCGTGCGCGGATCTGCGCCGACGCGGTGGCGTTCGCGCGGCACATCGACTACGCCTATGCGGGCACGGTCGAGTTCCTGCTCGACGAGCGCGGACATTACGTGTTCATCGAGATGAATCCGCGCATCCAGGTGGAGCACACCGTCACCGAGGAGATCACCGACGTCGACCTGGTGGGCAGTCAAATGCGCATCGCCGACGGGGAGTCACTGGAAGACCTTGGGCTGCACCAGGATTCGATACAGATCCGCGGCGCCGCCATGCAGTGTCGCATCACCACCGAGGATCCGGCCAACGGCTTTCGTCCCGACACCGGCCGCATCACCGGCTATCGCTCCACCGGCGGTGCCGGCGTCCGGCTCGACGGCGCCACCAATTTGGGCGCCGAGGTCAGCGCGCACTTCGACTCCATGCTGGTCAAACTCACCTGCCGCGGGCGCGACTTCTCCACGGCGGTCGCCCGTGCGCGCCGTGCGCTCGCCGAATTCCGCATCCGCGGGGTGGCGACGAACATCCCGTTTCTGCTTGCGGTGGTGGCGGATTCGGATTTCCGCGCCGGACGGGTCACCACCTCGTTCATCGAAGAGCGGCCCTGGCTGCTGACCGCGCGGACACCGGCCGACCGCGGCACCAAGATCCTCAACTACCTTGCCGACGTCACCGTCAACCAGCCGCACGGGCCGCGCCCGTCGACGGTGTATCCCCACGACAAGTTGCCGACGGTCGATCTGTCGGCGCCCCCACCGCCGGGGTCCAAGCAACGGTTGACGGCACTGGGCCCGGAGGGGTTCGCCGGCTGGCTGAAAGAGTCTGTGACCGTGGGGGTTACGGAGACGACGTTCCGCGACGCGCACCAATCGCTGTTGGCCACCCGGCTGCGCACCAACGGCTTGCTGATGGTGGCGCCGTACGTCGCCCGGATGACCCCGCAGCTGCTGTCCATCGAATGCTGGGGCGGTGCGACCTACGATGTGGCGCTTCGTTTTCTGAAGGAAGACCCGTGGGAACGGCTGGCGGCGCTCCGCGAAGCGGTTCCCAACATCTGCCTGCAGATGCTGCTGCGCGGTCGCAACACCGTCGGCTACACGCCGTATCCCGAAACCGTCACGCACGCCTTCGTCGAAGAGGCCACCGCCACCGGCATCGACATCTACCGGATCTTCGACGCGCTCAACAACGTCGAGTCGATGCGGCCCGCGATCGACGCGGTCCGCGAAACCGGCACGGCCGTCGCCGAAGTCGCGATGAGCTACACCGGTGACCTGTCCGACCCCGGCGAAACGCTCTACACCCTGGACTACTACTTGAAGCTGGCGGAGCAGATCGTGGACGCCGGTGCGCACATTCTCGCGATCAAAGACATGGCGGGGCTGCTACGGCCCCAAGCGGCGACGGCTTTGGTCAGCGCGCTGCGCAGCCGCTTCGACCTGCCGGTGCACGTCCACACCCACGACACACCGGGCGGTCAACTCGCCACCTACCTGGCGGCCATCCACGCCGGGGCCAGTGCGGTCGATGGCGCTGCCGCGCCGCTGGCCGGCACCACCAGCCAGCCTGCGCTGTCGGCGATCGTCGCCGCCACCGCACACACCGAGTACGACAGCGGACTGTCGCTGTCGGCGGTGTGCGACCTGGAGCCGTACTGGGAGGCGCTGCGAAAGGTCTACGCCCCGTTCGATGTCGCAGCCTCCGGGCCGGTATTCCCCACTGGCCGGGTGTATCGCCACGAGATTCCCGGCGGTCAGCTGTCCAACCTTCGTCAGCAGGCCATCGCGCTGGGCTTCGGCGACCGCTTCGAAGAGATCGAGGCCAATTACGCTGCGGCAGACCGGGTTCTGGGTCGACTGGTCAAGGTGACCCCGTCGTCGAAAGTGGTGGGCGACCTGGCGCTGGCGCTGTTGGGGGCGGGCCTCACCGCCGACGAATTCGCGGCCGACCCTTCGCGGTTGGACATCCCCGACTCGGTGGTCGGCTTCTTCCGCGGTGAGCTCGGCGATCCGCCCGGTGGCTGGCCCGAGCCGCTGCGGACCAAGGCGCTCGCCGACCGTCCGCCCGCCAAGCCCCAGCAGGACCTGACCGCCGACGACGAGAAGGCGCTGAAAAGCCCTGGGGCACAACGACAAGCCACACTCAACCGATTGCTGTTCCCCGGTCCGACGAAGGATTTCGAGGAGCACCGCGAACTGTACGGCGACACGTCGCGGCTATCGGCCAACCAGTTCTTTTACGGCCTACGCCACGGCGAGGAACACCGCGTGCAGCTGGAACGCGGCGTCGAGCTGCTGATCGGACTGGAGGCGATCTCCGACCCCGACGAGCGCGGCATGCGCACCGTGATGTGCATCCTCAACGGCCAGCTGCGCCCGGTGCTGGTGCGCGACCGCAGCGTCGCCACGGCCGTGCCGGCCGCCGAGAAGGCCGACCGGACCAACTCCGACCACATCGCCGCGCCGTTCGCGGGCGTCGTGACGGTCGCGGTCAGCGAAGGCGACAAGGTGACCGCCGGGCAGACCGTCGCCACCATCGAGGCGATGAAGATGGAAGCGGCGATCACCGCGCCGAAGGCGGGTTCGGTGAGCCGGATCGCCGTGTCGCAGACCGCACAGGTGGAGGGCGGCGATCTGCTGATGGTGATCAGCTGACCCGCATCATCGCCGGGCGCGCGGGCGGACGCCGGATCGCGGTCCCGCCGAGAGGCACCCGGCCCACCAGTGACCGGGTCCGCGAGGCGCTGTTCAACGTGTTGGCCGCCCGGCTCGACTTCGAGGACATCGCGGTGCTCGATCTGTACGCCGGTTCGGGCGCGCTGGGGCTGGAGGCGCTGTCACGCGGCGCGGCGCGCGCGACGTTCGTGGAGGCCAACGCGCGCACCGCGGCGGTGATCGAACGCAACGCCAAGGCACTCGGATTGCCGGGTGCGACAGTGATCGCGCGGCCGGTGGCGGCGGTGCTCGGCGCCGGCGCATCGCAACCCGCGGATCTGGTGTTCGCCGACCCGCCCTATGACGTGGGGTCCGGCGACGTCACGGCCATGCTGACCGCGCTGAGCCTGGGTGGGTGGGCGGCCGACGGGACCGTCGTCGTGGTGGAGCGTCGGGCGTCGTCGCCGCCGCTGGCGTGGCCGGGCGGCTGGACAGTGTGGCTACAGCGCCGCTACGGCGACACCCGGCTGGAGTTCGCCGCCGCTTCCCCCTAGTCCGTGGCCCTAGTCCGTGGCGCGAACGTGCGCGTCTGCTCAGCGACACGCCGGTTCTTCTGTACCGCAGCGCACCCTCATCACGGTGCGAGCGTGCACATCGCGCGGCTGCTAGCGTCGTCACCCATGAGTGGCGCGGTCTGCCCCGGGTCTTTCGACCCGGTGACACTCGGACATATCGACGTCTTTGAGCGCGCGGCCGCGCAATTCGACGAGGTGATCGTCGCGGTGCTGACGAATCCGAACAAGAGCGGAATGTTCAGCGTCGACGAGCGCATTGCGATGATCGAGGAGGCCTGCGCCCATCTGCGCAACCTGCGCGTGGAATCCGGGCAGGGTCTCGTCGTCGACTTCGTCAAAGCGCGCGGGTTCACCGCGATCGTCAAGGGGCTGCGCACCGGCACAGACTTCGAATACGAGCTGCAGATGGCTCAGATGAACAAGCACATCGCAGGCGTCGACACCTTCTTCGTCGCCACCACCCCGCGGTACTCTTTCGTGTCGTCGTCGCTGGCCAAAGAGGTGGCATCGATGGGTGGCGACGTCTCCGACCTGTTGCCCGAGGCGGTCAACAAGCGGCTGCAGGCCAAGCTGCAGGCCAGCTGAAGGATTAGCCCGGCGCTACGACGGGTAGCCCGAATGGCGCACAGCCCATTCGCGCCCAATCCAAAGTCGTATTCCGGAGGTTTGTTGCCGTGGTTGAAACGTTCGTCCAGTCGACCGATGACGTGGTGAAGTTCCTTAAGGGACAACACAATCTGATCAAGGACCTGTTCGAGGAAGTCTTCTCGGCGTCCAGCGACGAAGCGCGACAGAAGGCGTTCGTCGATCTGCGTCAGCTGCTCGCGGTACACGAGACCGCAGAAGAGATGGTGGTGCATCCGCGAGCCCGCGGCGAGATCGGGAACGGCGACGAGATCGTCGACGCCCGGTTGAAGGAAGAGCACGACGCCAAGGAGCAGCTGTCCCAGCTCGAGAAGATGGACATCGGTTCCAAGGAGTTCATCGACGAGCTCAAGAAGTTCCAGCAGGCGGTCGTCGAGCATGCCGAACTCGAGGAACTCGAGGAGTTCGACAAGCTGCAGCGCAAGCTCGACGGTGACGACCTCAAGCGGATGGCCACGGCGGTGCGGGCCGCCGAAGCGATCGCGCCCACCCGGCCACACCCCGGTGTCGAGTCGGCCAAGCTGAACTTCGCTGCCGGGCCGTTCGCGTCGATGCTCGACCGGGCCCGCGACGCGATCGCAGCCGCGCTGCGGTAGCCCGACACACCCCTTCAGCCTTCCTAGTCACAGGCGTAACACCAGGCACACTGGTCTCAACAGACGCTGCGGCGATCCCGGTCGCCGGTGACTAGGGCTGGAGGGTGGCCGTGTACCGAGTTTTTGAAGCGCTCGACGAGCTGAGCGCGATTGTCGAAGAGGCTCGCGGTGTGCCGATGACGGCGGGCTGTGTCGTTCCGCGTGGCGACGTTCTCGAGTTGATCGACGACATCAAGGATGCGATCCCCGGCGAACTCGACGACGCGCAGGACGTTCTCGATGCGCGCGACGCGATGCTGCGCGAGGCCAAGGAGCACTCGGAGTCGATGGTGGCGACGGCCACCGCCGAGGCCGACTCGGTGCTCAACCACGCCCGCACCGAGGCCGATCGGCTGCTGTCGGACGCGAAGTCGCAGGCCGACCGCATGGTTGCCGAGGCCCGCGCGCATTGTGACCAGATGCTCGCCGAAGCGCGCGACGAGGCCAGCCGCATCACCGCCACCGCCAAGCGCGAGTACGAGGTGATGACCACCCGCGCCAAGAGCGAGGCCGACCGCCTGATCGAGAACGGCAACATCTCCTACGAGAAGGCCGTCCAGGAAGGCATCAAAGAGCAGCAACGTCTGGTGTCGCAGACCGAGGTGGTGCAGTCGGCTCGGGCCGAAGCCACCAGGATGATCGACGCGGCACACGCCGAGGCCGATCGGCTGCGCGGGGAGTGCGACATCTACGTCGACAGCAAGCTGGCGCAGTTCGAGGAGTACCTCAACGGCACGCTGCGTTCCGTGGGCCGGGGCCGTCATCAACTGCGCACGGCCGCCGGCACGCACGACTACATGCAACACGCCTGACCGCTGCGCCAAACGGTTACCGAGTCGCCGGCGAGAGCAGGTCGTACACCGTCGTCCCGCCGACGTCCGTGGCGGCGAAGTGCTGCTGAACCCAGGTCGTGATTTCCGTAGCGCTGCCCGAGCGGCCAGCCGGACCGCCCATTCGGCCGGCAATGAAATAGTGGATCTGGCGCTCCGCCACGTACCGCTGGAACTGCTGCAGCGTCGGAGAGTTGTCGCCGCCGGTGAAGCCGCCGATCGCCATGATCGACGCGCCGGTCTGCAACTCGAGGCTGCTGGCGGTCATCGAGCCGACGGATGCTGCGGCCCACCGTGTTTGGCTGTCCCTCAGCAACTGGTTGAGCGCGGTATTGGTTCCCGAGTCTGCGGGGCCGCGGCCGGGCGGACCGAAGTCACCGCTGACCGGGCCCGCCGTGGGCATCGGACCGCCGTGCGACCGGCTGACCGTCGCGATCGCGTATGCCGCGGGCGCGGCAAGCCCGACCACCAGCGCCGCGGCGGCCACCATCACGGTTGCTTTTCCGAGCCGGTGCGCGCCGACCGCGAGCACCGCGGCCAGCGCGACGGATGCGGCCAGCACTACCCAGCGCAGCGCCGGCAGCCAGTCCGGTGTGCGGTGCAACAGGATGAACGCCCACACGCCGGTGACGGCGACCATGCTCGCCAAAACGGCTCTGGCCCTGAGGAATTCACGTCCTCGCCACAGCTCGCGCACCGAGATGCCGATCAGCGCTGAGACCGCCGGCGCGAGCGCCACGGTGTAGTACGGGTGGATGATGCCCGCCATGAAGCTGAAGACCGCACCGGTGACCAGCAGCCACCCGCCCCACAGCAGCAGGCTTGCCCGCACCCGGGCCGTGCGGGGCGTCGTGGCGGTGAACCAGACGCCTGCGACCAGACCGATCAGGGCCGCGGGCAGCAGCCACGAGATTTCGGTGCCCATCGACTGGCCGAACAACCGGGTGATCCCACTGGGGCCGCCGAACATCGGGTTGTTGCCGGCCGGCATGCCGTCGCCGCCCGCGACACGTTCGACCCCGTTGTAGCCCAACGCCAACTGAAGCAGGCTGTTGTCGGTCGAGCCGCCGATGTAGGGCCGCGAGCCGGCCGGCCACAAGCTCACCAACGCGATGAACCAGCCGGCCGATACCGTCATCGTCACGGCACCAATTAGCAGCTGCCACAACCGTTTTGGCAGCCGACCCGGCGCGGCGAACAAGAACACCAGCGCAAAGCCGGGCAACACCAGCGCAGCCTGCAGCATCTTCGTCAGAAAGGCCAAACCGATCACCGCTCCGGCCAACGCCATCCAGCGGGTCGCGCCCGACTCGATCGCCCGCACCATGAAATACGCCGCGGCCGTCAGCAACAACACCAGCAGCGCGTCGGGGTTGTTGTAGCGGAACATCGCTGCGGCGACGGGCGTGACAGCCAACACCGTGCCGGCGATCAGGCCGGCCGCCGCACCGTTGTATCGGCGCACCGCCGCGTACACCAGCGCGACAGTCCCTACTCCCATCAGTGCCTGCGGCAGCAGCATCGAGAAGGAACTGAAGCCCAGCAGCCGCGCCGATGCCACCATCACCCACAGCGCGGCGGGCGGCTTGTCGACGGTGATCGAGTTGCCTGGATCCAGCGATCCGAACAGCCACGCTTTCCAGTCCTGGGTACCGGCTTGCACCGCGGCTGCGTAGTAGTCGTTGGCCCATCCCGCTGAACCGAGCCCCCACACGTACAGCACAGCGGTGGCAGCCAGCAACACCAACAGCGCGGGGCGCTCCCAGCGCAGACGGCGTCGCGCGGGCGCGGTCTCTGCGGCACCGATCGTCATTTGGTCGTCGAGCAGGGTCATGCGGTGGCTCCCTGGAAGTGATTGGGGTTGTGACCTTTATGGTCCCGGGGCGGTGTGGGCGGTCCGTGGGACCAAGCTATGCGCAGGCTGTGACGTTGACGCTACGTCAGGTCGTACACTGTGGCGCCGTCGATGGTTCGCGCCGGGAAATGAGCCGTCACCCATGCCGCGATGTCGGTCGCCTCATGGCTGCCGGTGGATGGTCCGCGCATCGGGCGACGCATCCCGCCGTCGATGAAGTAGTGAATCTGCCTGGCAGCGACCATCTTCTGGAACTCGCCCAGAGTCGGCGACGGATCGGTGCCGTTGAACCCGCCGACCGCCATCACGGGAGTTCCGCTGGCGAGTTGATATCCGGCGGCGTTCGACGAGCCGACTGTCGCAGCGGCCCACATGAATCGGTCTGCGTCCGCGATGAGCGCAGCCACCAGCGCCGGCGACGGATCCGGTGAGTCGAAAAGCCCGAATCTCGGCGATCCGCCGGACGGGCCCGCGCTCGGGATCGCGCCGTGGTGTGGCGTCGCGGCGGTCGCGACCGAGTATGCGGCCGGTGCGGCCAGGCAGGCGACGACGGCCAGTGCGCCGACGCAGCGCGCCGCTGTGACGGGTAACCGACCGGCCACCAGAACCAGGGCCGATGCGCCCACCCCGGCAACCGCGATCCCGCCGCGCAGCCACGGCAACCACCAGTCGGTGCGGGCAAGCAGCACGCACGTCAGCACGGTCGTGACGAGCAAAGTGGCGGAAAGGGTTGTGGCAGCGCGGATGTCGTTGCGGCGCCGCCAAAGCAACGGCGCACCGATGCCGACGCCCGCGGCGACCGCCGGCGCCAGTGCGACCGTGTAGTACGGGTGGATGATGCCGTGGCTGAAGGACAGCACCGCGCCGGTGACAGCCAGCCAGCCACCCCAGATGATGCTGGTGCCCCGGATTGCGTCCGTGCGGGGTGCGCGCCGGGTGATTACCAGCGCGGCGACGAGGCAGACCACCGCAGCTGGGATCAGCCACGCGATTTCGGTGCCCATTCCGCGGTCGAACAGCCGCGCCCAGCCGACGTCGTAATCGAGATTGCCCAAGCCGCCGGGCTCGTTGCCCGTGAGTCTGCCGAAACCGTTGTAGCTCAGGGCGAGCTCCACGATGCTGTTGTGCTGCGAGCCGCCGATATAGGGCCGTCGGTCCGCGGGCCAGAGCGTGACCAAAAGCAGGTACCACCCGCCCGAGATCAGCAGCGCCGCGCCTGCGCCCGCCGTGCGCGCCAGCCTCGTCCGCCATGGCGTGGGCGCGGTCAACAGGTAGGCGCCAACGAATGCCGGAAGGACCAGAAACGCCTGAGCCATCTTCGCCAGGAACGCGAAACCGACGGCGACGCCGGCAAGCGGTAACCACCAACGGCTGCTGTGGTTTTCGCAGGCGCGTTGCACACAGTAGGCACCTGCCACCAGCAGCAGCACCAGTAGCGCATCGGGGTTGTTGTAGCGGAACATCAGTGTGGCCGCAGGCGTCACCGCGAGCACCGCCCCGGCCAGCAGGCCGGCGGTTGCGCCGTTGACGCGCTGCACCGCTGCATATAGCAGCGCCACCGCGGCGACGCCCAGAAGGGCTTGCGGCGCAAGGATGCTCCACGAGCTCAGCCCGAAGACTCGCACCGATGCGCTGGTCACCCACAGCGCACCCGGTGTCTTGTCGACCGTGATCGCATTCGCCGCGTCGCTGGAACCGAACAGGAACGCCGTCCAGCTTTGTGAACCCGCTTGTGCTGCAGCGGAATAAAAGCTGTTGGCCCAGCCGCTGGCCGACAGGTGCCACAGGTACAGCACCGCCGTGGCGGCAAGTAATGCGACGAATGCCGGACGCTGCCAAGCGAATCGGGGCAAAGGCTTGGTGGGCGCCGCGTCGAGGGCAGGCCGCGTCGCGGTGAGCGTCATGAGTCCATCGTCGCGTCGGCTGCTATGCACTGGATTTGTCGTCGCTGTGGGGTGGCTGTGATCCCGGCAGCCGCACCGTGAACGCGGTGTCGCCGGGAACGCTGCACACCTCGATGGTGCCGTGATGAGCCTTCACGACCGCCGACACGATGGCCAGGCCCAGCCCCGTGCTCCCGTCGCGCCGCGACCGCGACGTGTCACCGCGCGCGAAACGCTCGAAGATCTCCGGCTGCAACGGCTCGGGAATGCCCGGCCCGTTGTCGGCGACGGTCAGCACCGCGCCGCCCGAACCGTCGCTCGACAGCGACGTCGTCACCGTGGTTTTAGCGGGAGTGTGTGTTCGGGCGTTGGCGAGCAGGTTGACGAGAACCTGCTGAAGCCGTGCCTCGTCGCCTGTGACCACCACTGGTTCTTCGGGCAATTCCAGCGACCATTCGTGATCCGGCCCGGCGACGTGTGCGTCGGCGACAGCGTCGACCACCAGCTGCGAGAGGTCGACGGGATCGCGCCGCAGCGGGCGTCCGGTGTCCAGGCGGGCCAGCAGCAGCATGTCCTCGACGAGGTGCGTCATGCGCTCGGCTTCGGACTCGACACGGCCCATCGCATGCGCGACGTCTGCGGGCAGCACGTCGCGGCGGCGCTGGGCGAGTTCGGTGTAACCGCGGATGGCGGCCAGTGGGGTCCGCAGTTCGTGGCTGGCGTCGGCGACGAACTGGCGTACACGCATCTCGCTGGCATGCCGAGCGGCGAGCGCGTCGGAGATCCGTCCGAGCATGCGGTTGAGCGCGGTGGCCAGCTGGCCGACTTCGGTGTTGGCGGCGGCCGGGTCGACCGCGAGCACATGGGTGGGCAGCGTTACTTCGCCGCGATCGAGTTCGAGGTCGGCGACGTCGCGTGCGGTGGCCGCGACTCGTGACACCGGGGCCAGCTGGTGGCGGATGATCACAATGCCGGCCACCGTCGCGGCGACCAGCGCAATGCCGGCGACGACGCCGAAAATCGCGCCGACGGTGAGCAGCGTGTCGTCGACGCCGGTCATCGGCAAGCCGGAGACGATCACCGGGCCGCTGTGGGAGTGCCGCGCGACCACCCGGTAGCGGCCCAGCCCGTCGAGGTCGACGGTGACCGGACGGGAGCTGGGCGCGATGGCGGCGAGCTGCTGGGCCGCCGCCTGACTGATGCCTTCCCGGGTGCCACTGGGGGTGATGATGCCGGCGTCTTGCACATGCCCGTCGACAACCACGGCACCGACGGTGCGAGTGGCCTGGCCAGGCGCATCGAGAAACACCGGGCCGGGACCGGCGTGCGGCTGGAATCGTGGTGCGCGCCTGGGCAATCCGGGCGGCGGGGGAGGTGGCGGCCCGAGCTCGAACAGCGCCGAGGAGCGTCGGCCGGCATCGATCACCTGCTCGTCGAGCTGGCCCATCAGAAACCGGTGCAGCGCAAGCTCGGTGCCGGCGCCGATGCCCACGCAGACGAACCCCAGCAGGGCCACCACGGTGACGAGAAGGCGCGTCCGCAACGACCAGGCGCGCGGGCGAAGCCAACGCTTGTCAGTCGGCGGGTTTGAGGACATATCCCGCACCGCGCAGCGTGTGGATCATCGGTGCACGACCGTTGTCGATCTTCTTGCGCAAGTAGGACACATACAGTTCGACGATGTTGGAGCGGCCGCCGAAGTCGTAACTCCACACTCGATCGAGGATCTGGGCCTTGCTCAACACCTTGCGGGCATTGCGCATCATGAATCGCAGCAGCTCGAATTCCGTTGTGGTGAGCGGAATTACGTCGCCGCCACGGGTGACTTCGTGGCTGTCTTCGTCGAGGACGAGGTCACCGACGACGATTTTCGCGCCGCTGCTTTCGGTGGCGACCCCGGTGCGGCGCAGCAGCGCGCGCAGCCGCAGGACCACCTCCTCGAGGCTGAACGGCTTGGTGACGTAGTCGTCGCCGCCTGCGGTCAGTCCGGCGATGCGGTCTTCGACCGAATCTTTCGCGGTGAGCAGCAGCAGTGGCAGCCCGGGAATCTGGTCGCGGAGTTTGCGCAGCACGTCCAGCCCGCTCATGTCGGGCAGCATCACGTCGAGCACCACCACGTCCGGTGGCTGCTTGCGGGCGGCGGCGAGCGCGCTGGCGCCGTCACCTGCCGTGGAGACCGTCCAGCCCTCGTAGCGCAGCGCCATCGTCACGAGTTCGGCGAGCACGGGCTCGTCGTCGACGACCAGCACGTGGATGGGTCGGCCGTCGGCGCGGCGCATGACCACTCGGTCGTTGACCGCCCAGGGTGAGGTGTCGGACACGACCACGATTATCTTTGGCGGGCATTGGTGAACCCTGTGCCGACCCTATGCGCCCGCTGTGAAAACACTGCGGTGCACATCGGATGCTGAACCGTCGCACAGTCGGCGCCTAAGTTCGGGCCGCACATTGGGCACAGTGGGACCGACGGTTCGACGGGAAAGGGCTTCGCATGAGTTCGGACATCACCTCCACCGCGGCGCAGGAGCCGGTCTGGGGTGCCCCGCAGCAGGGCGGCTGGTCGAGAAAGCACACGCTGGCAGCCGTCGGCATCGCGGCGGTGATCGCGGCCTTCGGTGGCGCGGCGGTCTACGCGGCGACAAGTGGCGGTGCCGATGCAGCCGGACCGGGGATGCACGGGCCGGGTCCTGGCGGCCCCGGCTTCGGTCCGGGCGGTCCGGCCGGCTTCGGTCCGGGCGGTATGGGCCCCGACGGGACCGGCCCGGGTGGTGCGCCGCTGCACGGGGAGTTCGTCGTCGCCGCCCAAAACGGAAGCTACACAACCGAACTCGTCCAGACCGGCGTTGTCACAGCGGTATCCGACACGTCGATCACCGCCAAGAGCGCCGACGGGTTCACGCAGACCTATACGCTCGGCAGTCAAGCCGCGAATGGTCAAGTGGCGGTGAACGATACGGTCGTGATCCGCGCGACCAAGGCGGGCGACACCGCCACCGCCACCGCGGTGGCCGAGCCGAACCAGCCGGGGCCGGGTGGACCGGGGCCGGGCGGACCGCGACGGCAACGTTAGCTCTGCTTTTCGGCTTCGGGCTTGGCTTCGGGGTGGAAGGATACCTCGATGTGCTCAAATCCCTTGGCTTGCTGGGCTTTTGCTTGCCCCGCATAGGTCTTACGGTCACCGTGCGTCAATGCGACGTCGTCGGTGAACGGTGTCAGCAGCGCGCGTGGATAAAGGTGGTCGACGCGCACCGCGTTGATCTCTGCGCAGATGATCAGCGCGACGGACGTCAGGTACAGAAACGCGAGCAATCCCAGGACCAAAGCGAAGACGCTGTTGGTCATGCTGGCCGACTTCACCACGTGGGTCACGTAGAGAGCGCCGAAGGACTGTAAGAGCTGCCAGACGATGGCCGCGGTAATCGCACCGGGCGCGACCTGGCGGAAGGTCAGCTGTCGAGCGGTGGTCACCTTGAATGCGACCAGGCACACCGCCGCGTTGAGCGCGACCGCCGCGACGATGACGGCAACCTTTCCGGCGATGCCCAGTGCGGCGGACTCCCGGCCGAGCGCGGACAACGACGTCGCCCCCACGAGCGCCGAGCCGAGCAGGAAGAGCAGTACGAGGCTGCGGATACGCGAGCGAATGGGGTCCGGGCGCGCATGGCGCGGCACGGCCCAAACGGTGTCCATCGCGTTCTGCAGAGCTTGGCCGACGCCAAGGCCGCCGTAGAGGGCACCGGCGACCCCGACCACCACCGCGGTCGCTCCGCCGCTGAGGTGATGCGGCTCGCCGAGCTGATTGCCGATGACGGGGAACTGGCTCAGCGCCGAATGCACCACCTGGTCCTGGAGCTCGGGGTGGCCGGCCAAAACGACACCCAGCACCGTCGTCAGCAGAAGCAGCAGCGGAAACAGGGACACGAACGCGTAGTAGGTGATGAGCGCGGCGAGGTAGCCGCCCTGGTCGTCGACGTACTTGTAGATGACCGCAATGAGGAAGCCGGCGGCGCGACTGCGCCGCTGTAGCCGATCCAGCCAGCTGACCATGGCGACACTCCGGATGACGAGGGCGCGGACGCACCCGCTCGACGCACGTCATACCCGCTTTCGGCGGCGAAAACCCAGATCGGCCAGTGACCGCCAAGCCGCCGGGCTGCTCCGCCTACCATGGAAGTCATGGCCACGCAGTCGCGCGCGGCAATCCACCACACTCCCGGATCGCCGCTCACCTTTGACGTTTCACGGCTTCCTCGGCGCCCCGGGTCGATGCAGCCGCTTCAACAGACCGTCTTCAGCCCGTTGCGCATCGGGCTGGACCTCATCGCGATCGTCGAGGGTGCGCCTCTGGAACTCGACCTGAAATTCGAGTCGGTATCCGAAGGCGTGTTGGTGACGGGCACCGTCAACGCGCCGACGTCGGGGGAGTGCGCGCGCTGCCTGACCGCGACCAGCGGCGACATCGAAATCCATTTCACCGAGCTTTTCGCCTACCCCGACAGCACCACCGAGGCGACCACCGCAGAAGACGAGGTCGGCCACATCGTCGACGGCACCATCGACCTCGAGCAGCCGCTGATCGACGCCGTTGGGCTGGAGCTGCCGCTGTCGCCGGTCTGCCGCGACGACTGCCCCGGGCTGTGCGCGGAGTGCGGGGTGGCACTCGCCGAGGCCGAACCGGGCCACCACCACGACCAGATCGATCCGCGATGGGCCAAACTCTCCGGGATGATGTCTGAAAAGACGCCGGATCGCCCGTGAGCCCTGCACGCGAGGAACTGATCGCTGCCCTGGGTGTCGACCTGCCCGACGACCTGCTGACACTGGCTCTGACGCACCGCAGCTACGCCTACGAGAACGGCGGCCTGCCCACCAACGAGCGGCTGGAGTTCCTCGGCGACGCGGTGCTCGGCTTGACGATCACCGACGAGCTGTTCCACCGCCACCCGGATTGCTCTGAGGCCGACCTGGCCAAATTCCGTGCCAGCATCGTCAACACGCGCGCGCTGGCCGATGTCGGCCGCGGCCTCACCGACCACGGGTTGGGTGCATACCTGCGGCTCGGCCGCGGCGAAATCAACTCCGGAGGCGCCGACAAGTCGAGCATCCTGGCCGATGCCGTCGAGTCCCTACTGGGCGCGGTCTACGTCGCCCACGGATTCGACGTCGCCCGCCAGACCGTGCTGCGATTGTTCGGCGAGCTGATCGACACCGCACCCACATTGGGCGCCGGACTGGATTGGAAGAGCAGTCTGCAAGAACTCACCGCCGCGCGCGGCTTGGGCGCACCGATTTACGCGTTGACGTCGGCCGGCCCCGAGCATCAGAAGAAGTTCACCGCGAAGGTGGTGGTTGCGGGCACTGAATACGGCGTGGGCGTCGGCCGGACCAAGAAGGAAGCCGAGCAGAAAGCCGCCGCGGCGGCGTGGAACGCGTTGGACGCGGCGTCGCTGGATGCCTGAACTGCCCGAGGTCGAAACGGTCCGGCGCGGCTTGGCTTCGCACGTCACCGGCCGCACCATCACCGCCGTTCGCGTCCACCATCCTCGTGCGGTCCGCCGCCATGAGGCCGGTCCCGCCGACTTGACCGCGCGCCTGATCGGGCAACGCATCGTCGGCACCGGCAGGCGCGGAAAGTACTTGTGGCTTAACCTCTTTGACGAAACGGCGCTCGTCGTACATCTGGGGATGAGCGGCCAGATGCTGCTCGGGCCGGTGCCCAGGACAGATCATGTGCGGATCGCCGCACTGCTTGACGACGGGACCGCGCTGAGCTTCGTCGACCAGCGCACGTTCGGCGGCTGGATGCTGGCCGAGATGGCAGACGACGTCCCGGCGCCCGTCGCCCATCTGGCCCGCGACCCGCTCGACCCGCTCTTCGACCCCGACGCGGTCGTGAAGGTGTTGCGCCGCAAGGACTCTGAGGTCAAACGCCAGCTGCTTGACCAGACCGTGGTCTCGGGCATCGGCAACATCTACGCCGACGAGGCGCTGTGGCGGGCCAAGGTGAACGGGGCGCGGGCCGCGTCGTCGTTGAGCCGGCCCAAGCTCAGGCTCGTCCTCGACTGCGCCGCCGACGTGATGCGCGACGCACTGAAAGCCGGCGGCACCTCGTTCGACGCGCTGTATGTCAACGTCAACGGCGAATCCGGCTACTTCGACCGGTCGCTGGATGCCTACGGCCGCGAAGGCAAACCGTGCCGGCGCTGCGGGGCGGTGATCCGCCGCGAGAAGTTCATGAACCGCTCGTCGTTCTACTGCCCGCGCTGCCAACCGCGGCCGCGCCGCAGCTGACGCCGAAACGGTATTCCGCGTGGCCCGCACTCGCACTTCTGCGCGGCAGTTACCGTCTCGGTGAGGAGGAAGTAGATGACGCAACTGTGGGTCGAGCGCACCGGGGTACGCCGCTACACCGGCCGCAGCTCGCGCGGCGCCGAAGTGCTGGTGGGCAGCGAGGACGTCGACGGCGTCTTCACGCCCGGTGAGCTGCTCAAGATCGCGCTGGCCGCGTGCAGCGGGATGGCTTCGGATCAGCCGCTGCGGCACAGACTCGGCGACGACTACCACGCCACCATCCGTGTCTCCGGACCGCCGGACCGCGACAAGGAGATCTACCCGCTGCTGGAGGAACGCCTCGAAGTCGACCTCTCCGGCCTCTCCGACGACGAGACGGCCCGGCTGCTGACGGTGGTGAACCGGGCCGTCGAACAGGTTTGCACGGTCGGGCGCACGCTCAAGCAAGGCACGACGGTCACCTTCGAGGTCGAGAACGTTGGCTGACGCACGGTTGACAGCCTGGGTGCACGGCCATGTGCAGGGCGTGGGCTTTCGGTGGTGGACCCGCAAACGCGCGCTCGAACTCGGCCTGACCGGCTACGCCTCGAACAAGCCCGACGGCCGCGTGCTGGTGGTGGCGCAGGGCCCGCGGGACAGATGCGAACGTCTACTGCAGCTGCTGCAAAGCGGCGACACGCCGGGCACCGTCGACAACGTGGTCGCGGACTGGACCGACGCGACAGAGCCGATGAACGGCTTCGTCGAGCGCTAGTCTCAAACCCCGTGCACCTCAAGAGTCTGACGCTGAAGGGCTTCAAGTCCTTCGCCTCGCCGACGACTCTGCGCTTCGAACCCGGCATCACCTGCGTCGTCGGCCCCAACGGATCGGGCAAGAGCAACGTCGTCGACGCGCTGAGCTGGGTGATGGGCGAGCAAGGCGCCAAGACCCTGCGCGGCGGCAAGATGGAGGACGTCATCTTCGCGGGCACCTCGTCGCGCGCGCCGCTGGGCCGCGCCGAGGTGACCGTCACCATCGACAATTCCGACAACGCCCTGCCGATCGAGTACTCCGAGGTGTCGATCACCCGGCGGATGTTTCGCGACGGCGCCAGCGAGTACGAAATCAACGGCAACTCTTGCCGTCTGATGGACATCCAAGAGCTGCTGAGCGACTCCGGCATCGGTCGCGAAATGCATGTGATCGTCGGCCAGGGCAAGCTGTCGGAAATCCTCGAGGCCCGACCCGAAGACCGCCGCGCGTTCATCGAGGAAGCCGCCGGCGTGCTCAAGCACCGCAAGCGCAAGGAGAAGGCGGTGCGCAAGCTCGACGCGATGTCGGCGAATCTCGCCCGGCTCAGCGACCTCACCACCGAACTGCGGCGCCAGCTCAAGCCGCTCGGCCGTCAAGCCGAGGTGGCCCGTCGCGCCCAGACGATCCAGGCTGACCTGCGCGACGCCCGGCTGCGCCTGGCGGCCGACGATCTCGTGACACGCCGCAACGAGTTCGCCGGCGTCGGTGATGCCGAGGCCACCCTGCGCCGCGAACACGACGAGGCGGCCGCACTGCTCGAGGCGGCCACCGTCGAACTCGCCGCCCATGAACAAGCGGTGGCCACGCTGAGCGAACGCGCCGAAGCCGCGCAGCAGACGTGGTTTCGGCTGTCCGCGCTGGCCGAGCGCGTCTCGGCGACCGTGCGCATCGCGACCGAGCGCGCCCAGTACCTCGACGAGGAGCCGCCGCGGGGCTCAGGCGTGGACCCCGACATGCTCGACGCCGAGGCCGACGAGGTGGCCGCCACCGAGTCGCGGCTGGTCGCAGAGCTCGACGAGGCCCGCGCGCGACTGCAAGAGGCGCGCACGCGGATGGCCGAAGCCGAGCGAATGGCCGCTGCCGCCGAGCAAGCCCACCTGGCCGCGGTGCGCGCCGAGGCCGACCGGCGTGAGGGCTTGGCCCGCCTCGCCGGCCAGGTCGACACGATGCGCACCCGGCTGGAGTCGATCGACGAGGCCGTGGCCCGGCTGACCGGGGCCATCGACGAAGCCGCCGCCCGGGCCCAGCAGGCGCAGGCCGAGTTCGAGACTGTGCAGGCCCGTGTCGGAGAGCTCGACCAAGGCGAAGTCGGCCTCGACGAGCAGCACGACCGCTCGGTGGCGGCATTGCGGCTCGCCGACGAACGCGTCTCCGAACTTCAAGCCGCCGAGCGCGCCGCAGAACGCCAGGTCGCCTCGCTGCGCGCTCGCATCGAGGCACTGGCGGTGGGGCTGGACCGCAAGGACGGCGCCAGCTGGATCCTTGAAAACCTCAGCGGCGCAGGGCTTTTCGGGTCGCTGGCCAACCTGGTCAAGGTGCACCACGGCTACGAGGCGGCGGTGGCGACGGTCCTGGGCGCGGCAGCCGACGCGGTGGCCGCCCAGGACGGCAAGACGGCCGCCGGCGCGGTGGCGGCGCTCAAGGAATCCGACGGCGGGCGGGCCACGATCGTTCTCGGTGACTGGCCGTCCCCCGAGGAGGCGCGGCCGATCGACCTGCCGCCGGGTGCCCAGTGGGCCATCGACCTGGTGGAAGCGCCGCAACGCTTCCGCGGCGCTGTCGCGGCGATGCTCTGCGACGTCGCCGTCGTGGACTCCCTGGATGGGGCCCTCGATCTGGTGGCGTCGCATCCGCGGCTGCGCGCAGTGACCCGAGACGGCGATCTCGTCGGCGCCGGCTGGGTGAGCGGTGGCTCCGACCGGCGCCCGAGCACGCTGGAGATCACCTCGGAGATCGAGAATGCGCGCGCCGAACTCGCGCGTGCCGAAAAGCAGGCGCACGAGCTGGGCGCGGCACTTGCCGGCGCACTGGCCGAGCAGTCCGCCCGGCAGGACGCCGCCGAGCAGGCACTGGCCGCGCTCAACGAGTCCGACGCGACGATCTCGTCGGCCTACGAGCAGCTGGGCCGGCTGGGGCAAGACGCACGCAGCGCCGAGGAGGAGTGGCGCCGGCTCACGCAGCAGCGCGCCGAGCTGGAGGCCAACCGGGCTCGCACGGTCGCGGAGCTGACCGACCTCGAGCAGCGGCTTGCCAACGCGGAGCAGATGCAAGAGCCTGTCGCCGACGATTCCGCAGAGCGGCAGGCCAGCGTGTCCGCCGCCGAGGCGGCCAGGGCGGTCGAGATCGAGGCGCGGCTGGCGGTGCGCACCGCCGAGGAACGCGTGAATGCCGTTCGGGGACGGGCGGATTCGCTGCGCCGGGCCGCGGCCGCCGAGCGCGAAGCGAGGGTGCGAGCAGAGCGTGCGCGGGAAGCGCGCCGGCACGCAGCGGCGGTGGCGGGGGCGGTCGCAGAATCCGGCCGGCAGGTGGCGTCGCGCCTGGCGCAGGTTGTCGCTGCTGCATCGCAGATCCGCGACGCGCTGGCCGCCGAGCGGACACAACGCGCGACCGCGCTGTCGCAGACCCGCACGACGGTAACCGCGCTGACCGCCAAGATCGGCACGCTGACCGAGGCGCTGCATCGCGACGAGGTGGCCAAGGCCCAAGCCGCATTGCGGATCGAGCAGCTCGAGGAACATATCCTCGAACAATTCGGCATGGCCGCCGAGGACCTCATCGCCGAGTACGGACCCGACGTGCCGCTGCCGCCCTCAGAGCTGGAGCTTGCGGAGTACGAGCAAGCCCGCGAGCGTGGCGAGCAGGTGAGCCCGCCGGCGCCGATGCCGTTCGACCGGCCCACCCAGGAGCGGCGCGCCAAGAGGGCCGAACGAGAACTGGCCGAGCTGGGCCGCGTCAACCCGCTGGCACTCGAGGAGTTCGCCGCGCTCGAAGAGCGTTACAACTTCCTGTCCACGCAGCTCGAGGACGTCAAGGCCGCGCGCAAAGACCTGCTCGACGTCGTCGCCGACGTCGACGCGCGCATCGAGTCGGTGTTCACCGAGGCCTACAACGACGTCGAGCGCGAGTTCCGGGTGGTGTTCGACGCGCTGTTCCCCGGCGGCGAAGGCCGGCTGCTGCTGACCAATCCCGACGACATGCTGACCACCGGCATCGAGGTCGAGGCGCGTCCGCCCGGCAAGAAGATCAAGCGGCTGTCGCTGCTGTCCGGCGGTGAGAAGTCGCTGGCCGCGATCGCCATGCTGGTGGCCATCTTCCGCGCGCGTCCCTCGCCGTTCTACGTGATGGACGAGGTCGAGGCCGCGCTGGACGACGCGAACCTGCGCCGGCTGATCGCGCTGTTCGATCAGCTGCGGTCGCAGTCGCAGCTGATCGTGATCACACACCAGAAGCCGACGATGGAAGTCGCCGACGCGCTGTATGGCGTGACCATGCGCGACGACGGCATTACGCAGGTGATTTCGCAGCGCCTCCGCGGGCAGGAGATCCCGGCGGGGCGGGAGCGCAGCGACCGGGCGGAATCCGTGGTCTCGGCGCGTTAGGTTTCCGGACGCTCCAGATCGAGCGCCCGCAGACCCGCCAAATCGCTTGCGCCGCAACCGTGTAGACAGATTCGCAGCTCGTCGACGAAGCGTGTCAACCACTCCAGCGCAGCCGAGGTCGACGCGATCGCCGGCGCCAACAGCGGTCGTGCCACCGCAACCACGTCAGCTCCCAATGCCAGCGCCTTGGCGGCGTCCATGCCGGTGCGGATGCCGCCCGACGCCACCAGGGGAATGTCGGGCAGTGCCCGTCGCACCTCCAGGATCGCGTCCGCCGTCGGCACGCCCCAGTCGGCGAGTTCCGGGTGACGCAACTCGCCGTACCGGACGTACTGCTCCACCCGCGACCACGATGTCCCGCCCGCGCCGGCGACGTCGATGGCCGCGACAGGCAGCTCGCCGGGTGCCCGCAGCAATTCGGCGACCGCCGCCGCGCCGAGGCCGTGGCCGACTTCTTTGAGCAGAATCGGATACCCGAGCGCTGCCGAGACATCGCGCAGCCGGTTCACCGAGCCGGAAAAGTCGGTGTCGCCGCCGGTTTGCATCGCCTCCTGCAGCGGATTGGTGTGGACGGCCAACGCGTCGGCGCCCACCCGGTCCAGGGCTTTGACCAGATCCGGCAGCGTCGACTTGGTCAGTTGGGCAAGCCCGATGTTGCCGATCAGCAGAACGTCGGGCGCGACGTCACGGACGTCGAAGCTCGCGGCGGCCCGCTCGCCCAGCGCGCTGTCCAGCATGATCCGCTGCGAGCCGAGCATCATCCCGATGCCGAGCTCCGCAGCGGCCGCGGCCAGATTGCGATTGATGGTCCCGGACAGCTCGGCGCCGCCGGTCATGGCGCCGACCAGCACCGGTGCACGCAGCGAGGCCCCGAGGAAGCCGGCCGACAGGTCGATTTGGCTGAGGCTGGTCTGCGTCAACGCGTTGTAGGGCAGCCGGTAGCGCTCGAGTCCGGTGGTCAGGCTGCCGTTGTCGACGTCCTCGGTCAGGCAGACGTCGATGTGCCTGCGCTTGCGTCCGGCCATCCCAGCAGAAGTCATCGCCGCGTGCCCTTGGTTGAATGGCCGGGTGGGAGAAGGTCTGTGGATAGCACTCGCTGTCGTCGCCGTTCTGCTGGTCGCCGCGCTGGTGGTGGGGCTGCTGCTGTACCGGCGCCGACGTATCACATTGTCACGTCCAGACACTGCCACACAGATCGACCGCTCCGGCGGCTATACCGCAGCATCGGGGATCACGTTCACCGAATCGTCAGCGACTGACCTCAAGGACCGCGCGACCCCCAGGCCCACGGTCGAGGAGGTCATACCGCCGCAGCCGCTCGTCGAGCCACCGGTCGAAAAACCTGCACCGGCTCCCGTCGTAGAACCGGTCGAAGCTCCCCCTGCGCCGCCTTTCGCCGAAGAGCCGGTAGCGCCGCCCGAGCTGGAGACCATCGCCCCTACCGAGGGCCGGCTGGAGCGGTTGCGCGGGCGACTTTCCAAGTCCCAGAACGCAATTGGTCGCAGCATGCTCGGTCTTCTGGGAGGCGGCGACCTCGACGAGGACTCGTGGCAGGACGTCGAGGACACCCTGCTGGTCGCCGATCTCGGACCGACCGTCACCGAGTCGGTGGTGTCGTCGCTGCGGTCGCGGTTGGCCAGCAGCACCGTGCGCACCGAGGCCGACGCCAAGGCGGTGCTGCGCGAAGTGCTGATCAGCGAGCTGCGTCCAGAACTGGACCGCTCGATCAAGGCGCTGCCGCATGCCGACGCGCCGTCGGTGCTGCTGGTGGTCGGCGTCAACGGCACCGGGAAGACCACCACCGTCGGCAAGTTGGCGCGGGTGCTGGTGGCCGACGGCAGACGTGTGGTGCTCGGCGCCGCCGACACGTTCCGCGCTGCGGCGGCCGACCAGTTGCAGACGTGGGCGTCACGGGTCGGCGCGCATGTGGTCCGCGGCGCCGAGGGTGCCGACCCGGCGTCGGTGGCGTTCGACGCGGTGGACGCGGGCATCAAGGACGGCGCGGACGTCGTCGTCATCGACACCGCAGGGCGGCTGCACACGAAGACCGGGCTCATGGACGAGCTCGGCAAGGTCAAGCGGGTGGTCAGCCGCCGGGCTCATGTCGACGAGGTGCTCCTGGTGCTGGACGCGACCATCGGTCAGAACGGGTTGGCCCAGGCCCGGGTGTTCGCCGACGTCGTCGACATCACCGGCGTCGTGCTGACCAAACTCGACGGCACAGCCAAGGGCGGCATCGTGTTTCGGGTGCAGCAGGAATTGGGCGTGCCGGTGAAACTGGTCGGGCTCGGCGAAGGGCCCGACGATCTGGCGCCGTTCGAGCCGGCAGCTTTCGTCGACGCGCTACTGGGCTGACGCGCCCGCTTCGTCCGTCCCGGCGCAGGCCGCGTAACACCGCGGAAACCGCGACCGTCCATCCGTTCACACGAGCGAAACACCGCAGCGTCCTCGACGAAACAACCACTGCGCATTGTCTGAAACCGACGGTCGGATTCCCTGGCGGCCAGCCGGGTCGCAGGGCTTCGACAAAGGAGGAAGCTGCGAGTGGCTGATTTCCCGCTAACGGGTGTGCCGGACGCCGGTGACACCGCTTGGATGCTGGCCAGTTCGGCGCTTGTCTTGTTGATGACGCCCGGGCTGGCCTTCTTCTACGGCGGCATGGTGCGCGCCAGGGGCGTGCTCAACATGATCATGATGAGCATCAGCGCGATGGGCGTCGTCACCGTGCTGTGGGTTCTCTACGGCTACTCGCTGGCGTTCGGAAACGACGTCGGCAACCTGTTCGGCAGCCCGTCGACGTTCTGGGGCCTGCACGGGCTCATCGGCGCGAATGCCACCGCGCCCGATGCCGCCGGCGCCGGCGGGGTGCCCATTCCGCTTGCGGGGACCATTCCGCAGACCGTGTTCGTGGCCTTCCAGCTGATGTTCGCGATCATCACCGTGGCGCTGGTGTCCGGTGCCGTAGCCGATCGCCTGAAATTCAGCGGCTGGCTGCTCTTCGCGGCTCTGTGGTCGACGATCGTGTATTTCCCGGTGGCGCACTGGGTGTTCGACTTCGACGTCAAGGACCAGGCCGGCGACATCGTCCACCACGGCGGGTGGATCGCAAACAAGTTGCAGGCCATCGACTTCGCCGGTGGCACCGCGGTGCACATCAACGCCGGTGCGGCCGGCCTGATGCTGGCGATCGTCCTGGGCAGGCGCCGCGGCTGGCCCGGCACGCCGATGCGACCGCACAACCTGCCGTTCGTGATGCTCGGCGCCGGGCTGCTGTGGTTCGGCTGGTACGGGTTCAACGCCGGTTCAGCATTGTCCTCAGGCGGCCTTGCCGGCTCCACGTTCGTCACCACCACCATCGCCACCGCCACCGCGATGCTCGCCTGGTTGCTCACCGAGCGCATCCGCGACGGCAAGGCGACGTCGCTGGGCGCCGCGTCGGGGATCGTGGCCGGCCTCGTCGCGATCACGCCGTCCTGTTCGTCGGTGAACGTCTTGGGCGCCATCGTGGTCGGCCTGTGCGCAGGCGTGCTCTGCGCTTTGGCCGTCGGCTTGAAATTCAGGCTGGGGTTCGACGATTCGCTCGACGTCGTCGGTGTGCACCTGGTCGGCGGCCTGGTCGGCACCCTTCTTGTCGGCTTCCTGCTGGCGCCGGAATCAGGAGCCGCCGCGGCGGTCGGTCGCACCGGCTTGTTCTACGGTGGTGGCTGGGACCAGCTGTGGCGTCAGGCAGTGGGTGCTTTCTCGGTTATGGCGTTCTCCGCGATCGGGGCGGCTATCTTGGCGTTGATCGTGAAGTACACGATCGGTCTGCGCATCAACGAAGAGGATGAAGTGAACGGTATCGATGAGGCCGAACATGCCGAAACCGCATACGATTTCGCCAGCCTCGGCACAGGCTCTGCGTTGAGTGCCGCTGGCGTGGGCGGCAGTTCGATCATCGGGCGTCACGGGGCGGAGGTTTAGGACACATGAAGCTGATCACCGCGATCGTCAAGCCGTTCACTCTCGAGGACGTCAAAACCGGTTTGGAACAGACCGGAATTCTCGGCATGACGGTGAGCGAGGTGCAGGGCTACGGCAGGCAAAAGGGCCACACCGAGGTATACCGCGGCGCTGAATACTCCGTCGACTTCGTTCCCAAGGTGCGCGTCGAAGTGCTTGTCGACGACTCGGCCGTCGACAAGGTCGTGGACATCATCGTGCAGGCGGCACGCACCGGCAAGATCGGCGACGGCAAAGTGTGGGTGAGCCCCGTCGAAACGGTGGTCCGGGTGCGCACAGGGGAGCGGGGCGCCGACGCGCTGTGAGTGGATGACACCGCACACGCCTGATCCCGCTGCCGAAACACCCCAGCCTTCGGCAGCGGGATCACCCCGCCCCGCAAAGGATTTGGTCGCTGCTACGCAGCAGCTCTTGGCCGGCGGACCGCGCCACCTCGACTCCGCCGCACTGCGCGACGCGCTCTCCGACTTACACGAGTTCTGGCTGAGCACCAAGGCAACCGAAATCGGTATCACCGACACGAGCGGCTTCGCGATCGTGGCTACCGGCGGCCTCGGCCGTCGTGAACTGCTTCCGTATTCGGATCTCGATCTGATGCTGCTGCACGACAACATGCCTGCCGATGACGTCAGCAGGGTCGCCGATCAACTGTGGTATCCGTTGTGGGACGCCAACATTCGCATCGACCACAGCGTGCGCACGGTAGCCGAGGCCCTCCACGTGGCCGGCGACGATATCTCGGCCGGGTTGGCGATGCTCGAGGCGCGCCACATCGCCGGCGACGCCGAGTTGTCGAATCTGCTCGTCGGCGGCGCACGACGACAGTGGCGCACCGGAATCCGTTCTCGTTTCGAGGAACTCGTCGAGCACACGCATGCGCGCTGGCAACGCTTCGGTCAGATCGCACACCGCGCCGAGCCCGACCTCAAAAGCGGCCGCGGGGGACTGCGCGACGTGCAGTTGCTGAATGCGCTGGCAATCGCACAGCTGGCCGACCACTTTTCGAGCCGAAACTCGGACAGTCCCAGCGGTTCACTGGCCGGGGCGCATCTGGCGCTGCTCAATGTCCGCACCGAGCTGCACCGGGTGTCGGGGCGAGGCCGCGACCTGCTGCTGGCTCAGTACGCCGACGAAATCGGTGCGGCGCTGCGCATCGGTGACCGCTTCGACCTGGCCCGCATGCTCAGCGACGCGGCCCGCACCGTCAGCTACTACGTCGACGCCGGATTGCGCACAGCGGGAAACGCATTGCCTCGGAGGGGACTTGCGGCATTGCGGCGGCCGGTGCGTCGCCCGCTCGACGAAGGCGTGGTGGAGTTCGCCGGCGAGGTGGTGCTGGCTCGCGACGCCCGCCCGGAACGCGACCCGGGACTGATCCTGCGCGTCGCAGCCGCCTCGGCCACCACCGGGCTGCCGCTGGCCGGTTCGACGCTGAGCCGGCTGGCCGACGCGGCCCCCGAGTTGCGGACTCCGTGGCCACGCGAGGCGCTGAACGACCTCTTGGTGTTGCTCGCCGCCGGGCCCACCGCAGTGGCCACCATCGAGGCACTGGACCGGACTGGCTTGTGGGGCAGGCTTTTTCCAGAGTGGGGAGCTGTGCGCGACTTGCCGCCTCGCGACATCGTGCACACCTGGACGGTCGACCGGCACCTCGTCGAAACCGTCTCGAGGGCAAGCGCTTTCACCACCCGGGTGTCGCGCCCGGATCTTCTGTTGCTCGGTGCGCTGCTGCACGACATCGGCAAAGGCCGCGGCGGAGACCACAGTGTGATCGGTGCCGAGCTGGCCACCCAGATCGGAACCCGGCTGGGACTGTGGCCGTCGGACGTGGAGGTCTTGTCGAAGATTGTGCGCTTCCACCTGCTGCTGCCCAGCACGGCCACTCGCCGCGACCTGCAGGACCCCGACACCATCACCTTCGTGGTCGACCGGCTCGACGGCGACCCGCTGCTGCTCGAGCTGTTACACGTTCTCGCCGAGGCGGACTCGCTGGCCACCGGACCGGGTGTCTGGGGCGACTGGAAGGCGCTGTTGATCGGAGACCTGGTACGCCGATGCCGCACGGTGATGGCAGGCGAGCCGCTGCCGCACGCGGATCCTGTTGAGCAGCAATACGTTTCGCTTGCAGCCGACGGCAAGGTGCACGTCGAGCTGAGACCCGGCGACGGCGATCACATCTTCCAGGTGACCATGGTGGCGCCCGACCGCCGGGGTCTGCTGTCCAAGGAAGCCGGTGTGCTGGCGCTGAACTCGCTGAGTGTGCATTCGGCGTCGGTGAACAGCCACGAGGGCTCGGCGATCAACACGTTCGTCGTCTCACCGCACTTCGGCGCACCCCCGGCGGCGGAACTGCTGCGTCAGCAACTCATCCAGGCGCTCGACGGCGATCTGGACGTGATCGGTGCGCTGGAACAGCGCCACCACGAGGCCACCCGGTACGGGACGGGCCGGGCCGGCGAGGCGCTGGCCGCGGTGCCCGCCAACCAGGTGCCGGCACCTCCGCGGATCCTGTGGCACGACGGCAGCACACCCGGTCAGCTGCTGGTGGAGATCCGCTCCACCGACCGGGCCGGCCTGCTGGCTGTGCTCACGCGCGTATTCGAAAAGGCAGGCGTCGACATCGCGTGGGCCAAGGTGACCACCCTGGGCTCGTCGGTGGACGACGTATTCGGCGTGGTGGCGCCGCCCCTGGTCGGCGGGGATGTCGACGGTCTGCGGCAGGCGCTGGAACGAGAGCTGCTGGCCGTGCTGCCGGCTCCGCCGCCGCAGAAGCCGGCGGAGCACGCCAGCTAGGCTGGCCAACGTGTTCGAAACCCTGTCAGACCGGTTGACCGGTGCTCTGCAGAACCTGCGCGGCAAAGGCCGGTTGTCCGACGCCGACATCGACGCCACCACCCGCGAGATCAGACTGGCACTGCTGGAGGCGGACGTCTCGCTGCCGGTCGTGCGCGCGTTCGTCGCACGCATCAAAGAGCGCGCCAAGGGTGCGGAGGTCTCCGCCGCACTGAACCCGGCCCAGCAGGTCGTCAAGATCGTCAACGAGGAATTGATCGCGATCCTCGGGGGCGAAACCCGCCGGCTGGCCTTCGCCAAGACGCCGCCCACGGTGATCATGCTGGCCGGCCTGCAAGGCTCCGGTAAGACCACGCTGGCGGGCAAACTTGCGAAATGGCTTAAGGGACAAGGCCACACGCCTTTGCTGGTGGCGTGCGACCTGCAGCGGCCAGGCGCGGTCAATCAGCTCAAGATCGTCGGCGAGCGGGCCGGAGTGCAGGTGTTCGCACCGCACCCCGGCACCTCGGTGGAAGGCGCGGCGCAGGCCGGTCCGGGCGACCCGGTGGCGGTCGCGGCGGCAGGGCTGGCCGAGGCCAAGGCCAAGCTTTTCGACGTGGTGATCGTCGACACCGCAGGCCGCCTCGGCATCGACGAGGAGCTGATGGCGCAGGCTGCTGCCATCCGCGACGCCGTCGACCCCGACGAAGTGCTGTTCGTGCTCGACGCGATGGTGGGCCAGGACGCCGTCGCCACGGCTGAGGCGTTCCGCGAGGGGGTCGGCTTCACCGGCGTGGTGTTGACCAAACTCGACGGCGATGCCCGCGGCGGCGCGGCGCTGTCGGTTCGCGAGGTCACCGGCGTGCCGATTCTTTTTGCGTCCACCGGTGAGAAGCTCGAGGACTTCGACGTCTTCCACCCCGACCGGATGGCCAGCCGGATCCTGGGCATGGGCGATGTGCTCAGCCTGATCGAGCAGGCCGAGCAGGTCTTCGACGCCCAGCAGGCCGAAGCCGCAGCCGCCAAGATCGGCGCTGGCGAGCTGACGCTCGAGGACTTCCTCGAACAGATGCTCGCGATCCGCAAGATGGGTCCGATCGGCAACCTTCTCGGCATGCTGCCCGGAGCCGGCCAGATGAAAGAGGCGCTGGCCGCCGTCGACGACAAACAGCTGGACCGAGTGCAGGCGATCATCCGCGGCATGACACCCGAGGAACGGGCCGACCCGAAGATCATCAACGCGTCACGGCGGCTGCGGATCGCCAACGGCTCGGGCGTCACCGTGGCCGAGGTCAACCAGCTGGTGGACCGCTTCTTCGAGGCACGCAAGGTGATGTCGCAGATGGCCGGCCAGATGGGCATGCCGGGCTTCGGGCGCAAGAGCTCCCGAAAGGCCAAGGGCGGCAAGGGAAAGAAGGGCAAGAAGGGACGGGGTCCCACTCCGCCGAAGGTCCGCAACCCGTTGGGCATGCCGGCGGGCTTCCCCGACCTGTCGCAGATGCCGCCCGGACTTGACGAATTGCCGCCTGCCTTGGCGGATTTGGACCTGTCGAAGCTGAACTTCCCCGGCAAGAAGTGACGCCACGCCTGCATGTGCGGGGGCGCGGCCTGCCCGACGGCGAGCCCGTCGAGTGGTGGATTGTCAACGGGGAGTTGAGCGCTGAGCCGGTAGCGGACGCGGACAACGTGTTCGACGGCGGCTGGATTCTGCCCGGACTCGTCGACGCGCACTGCCATGTCGGGATCGGCGCCGACGGACCCGCCGATCTCGACGAGGCGATCATGCAGGCGCAGACCGAACGCGGCGTCGGCGCGCTGCTGCTGCGTGACTGCGGCTCGCCGCTCGACACCCGCAGCCTCGACGACCACGCCGACTTGCCGCGCATCATCCGCGCCGGGCGCCACCTCGCTAGGCCCAAGCGGTACAGCCGCGGACTGGCGCTCGATCTCGAGGACGAGACGCAGCTGCCGGAAGCCGTTGTGGCACAGGCCCGTCGGGGCGATGGCTGGGTGAAACTGGTCGGTGATTGGATCGACAGATCGATCGGCGATTTGGCGCCGCTGTGGTCCGACGACGTGCTGCGAGAGGCGATCGATGCCGCCCATGCGGTGGGGGTCCGGGTCACTGCGCATGTGTTCGGCGAGGATGCGCTGCCTGGGCTGGTCAACGCGGGAATCGACTGCATCGAACACGGCACGGGGATCACCGACGACGTGATCGACGCGATGGTCTCGCACGGCACGGCGCTGGTGCCGACGCTGATCAACATCGACAACTTTCCCGGAATCGCCGACGGTGCAAGCAAATACCCGGTGTACGCCAAGCACATGCGTGACCTCTACGCGACCAGCCGCCAGCGGGTGGCGGCCGCCCGGGAGGCCGGTGTGCCAATCTACGCGGGCACCGATGCGGGATCGATGGTGGCCCACGGGCGGATCGCCGACGAGATCGACGCGCTCAAGGGCATCGGGATGAATGCGACGGACGCGCTCGGTGCGGGCTGTTGGGATGCGCGGCGGTGGCTGGGCCGGCCGGCACTCGAGAACGGCGCGTCAGCGGACTTGATCTGCTTCAGCGAGGATCCGCGCACGGGCGCGGCCGTGCTGGGTGCACCTGACGTGGTGATCCTGCGAGGACGGGTCTTCGCTTAGAGCGGGCCGATCCCGCTCTGCGGGCTCTGCGCGAAACCCCAGTCGAACAGGCTCATTGCCTGATCCCAGTAGGTGGGGCCGCCCTCTCTGACCAGTCCGTACATCAGCGAGATCACCAGACGGCGGCCGTTGCGCTCGGCGGCCGCGACGTAAGTCTTGCGGGCCGCGTTGGTGAAGCCGGTCTTGCCGCCAAGCGTGCCGGGGTAGCGCTGCAGCAGCTGGTTTTCGTTGACAATCTGCACGGGGCCGTTGTCACCGGGGAACATCGCCGACGGTTGGGCGGTGATCATCGCGAACACCGGATTGGCCATGGCCGCACGGAAGATGATGGCGAGGTCGCGCGGCGTGGTCCAGCCGGAACCGCCCGGGCCGTCGAGTCCCGACGGGGTGGCGGCATGGGTGGCGGTGGCGCCGATCGCGGCGGCTTTGGCGTTCATCTTGGCCACTGCGGTGTCGAAGCCGCCCAGCATGTCGGCCAGCGTGTTGGCGGCGTCGTTGCCCGATACCAGCAGAATCGCGTCGAGCAGCTGGCGCGCGGTGTAGGTGCGGCCTGGCTTGATGCCGACACAGTTGCATTCCACGTCAGTGTCGGCGACGGTCGCGGTGACGGTATTGCCGAGGCCCACTTCGTCGAGAGCGGTCAGTGCCAGCAGCGTCTTGATGGTGCTGGCCGGTGGATGGGGCACGTCGATGTCGCGGCCGGCGAGCACCTGACCGGAGTCCATGTCCGCGACAATCCAGGCCGGTGCCGGACCGGTTGGGACGACGGCGTTGCCGGGCGGTTGGACGTCGGTGTCGGCTCGGGCGACCGGTGCCGCGAAGGCCAAGAAGGCGACCAGGAGGGCTGCGAACCATCGAGCCGATGAGCGCTTGCGCCAAGAGCAAACAGTCATGCCGCGTGAGCCTATCGTGTTCAATCAACTGCCATGTTGAGCTTGCAGGAGATCTCTGACCGGCTGGAAATCCAGCAGCTGCTGATCGACTACTCGACGGCGATCGACCAGCGGCGGTTCGACGACCTCGATCGGGTGTTCACGCCTGATGCGCACATCGACTACAGCGCGTTCGGCGGAATCGTGGGCAGCTATCCCGAGGTGAAGGCATGGCTTGCGGATGTACTGCCGACCTTTCCGTCGTACGCGCACATGCTGGGCAACATCGACATCCGAATAGACGGCGACACCGCGACGTCGAGGACCATCTGCTTCAACCCGATGGTGCTTGCGGGCGAGCAGAAGCAGGTGATGTTCTGCGGGCTTTGGTATGTCGACGAGTTCGTCCGCACCTCCGAGGGATGGCGCATGAGCCGCCGGGTCGAGGAGAAGTGCTTCGACAAGGTGGTCTAGAGGGCGGCCAGAGCAGTAATTCACGCCTCGGAGGTTCGGTCTCGCCGGTAGTCGTCCAAGGTGTAGGTCCGGCCCGCTTGGCGTCTGCGCTCGGCTTCTTCGATGGCATGCTGGCGTTCGTTCGCAGGAGCGTGCACCAGGTGACGGTAGAGCTCGTTGTCGACGGCGTACACGCCCGGAACGGGCTCACGTAGGTGGCGGCGGTAGACGTCGTCGGCGTAGGCCAGGGGATCGTCGCCCGCATTTTGCCGCCGCATGAATTCTTGGCCGAGTCTCTGTAACGCTTCGCTTCTGCTGCGCCCCGACACCGACCAGTCAGCACCTGGATACGACGCCCTCCACCCGTCGTCGTCCGCCTCGAGCTGCGGTTCCATATGAAAGGCGTAGCGGCGCAACTCATCTTCGGCTTCCCACGACGATGTGCTCATCCCGTGCCTTTCTCGTCCGCAGTCGAAGTCGATGACCTGCTGGGTGCCGGCGGACGACTTCTTGCGAGTCGGGGCAATGGGCACGAACGACTCGCTGGGCCGTCGGCCTTCTTTGATGTCCCCGGTTGGTCCGTTGGGGCCGATCTCGAAGTAGCGGTGGGAGGGTCATAGGGTGCGTTCAGTACCGGGTCAGCGATCGAATCAGCCATCTCAACCGCACTTTAAAACGCCGCGCCGACATTTGCCGACGATCCAGCAGAGCGACGTTCATAGGTTCGCGTGTGTCGCTGAGTGTGCGGATTCGTACGCCGCGACGGCGTGTCGGGTACGAAACCGCACACTCGCCGATTTCGCCCCCTGAGCAGCGGTCTGGCACAATAGGCGGCTGGTCAGACCCACGCGAGGCAAAACCGGATCCGGCAACCGCCTGGCATCGCTGAATTGCCGCGTGACACCTACAGGAGTATCCGCATGGCTGTGAAGATCAAGCTCACCCGGCTTGGCAAGATCCGCAATCCCCAGTACCGCATCGCCGTCGCCGACGCGCGCACCCGCCGCGACGGCCGCGCCATCGAGATCATCGGCCGGTATCACCCCAAGGAAGACCCGAGCCTCATCGAGATCAACTCCGAGCGTGCGCAGTACTGGCTGTCGGTCGGTGCCCAGCCCACCGAGCCGGTGCTCAAGCTGCTGAAGATCACCGGCGATTGGCAGAAGTTCAAGGGCCTGCCCGGCGCGGAGGGCACGCTGAAGGTCGCCCCGCCCAAGCCCAGCAAGCTCGAGCTGTTCAACGCTGCGCTCGCCGAGGCGGAGGGCGGTCCGACCACCGAGGCCACCACGCCGAAGAAGAAGTCGCCCGCGAAGGTCGGAGCCGCGAAGGCGGCGACATCAAGCAAGGCCACCAAGAAGGCCGCCGACAAGGCGGAAGACCAGCCGGCGGAGCAGGCTTCCGAACCTGCCGCCGAGTCCGCCAGCACAGAGAGCTAAGCGATGAGCTCTGTGGTCGTCGATGCCGTCGAGCATCTCGTCCGCGGCATCGTGGACAACCCCGACGACGTCCGCGTCGATATGGTGACCAACCGCCGTGGTCGCACCGTCGAAGTGCATGTGCACCCCGACGACCTCGGCAAGGTCATCGGACGCGGCGGGCGCACAGCAACTGCGCTGCGCACCCTCGTCGCCGGCATCGGCGGCCGGGGGATCCGCGTCGACGTGGTGGACACCGACCGATAGCTGTGGAGCTCGTCGTCGGGCGGGTGGTCAAGGCGCACGGTGTCACCGGTGAGCTCGTCGTCGACGTGCGCACCGACGATCCGGACAGCCGCTTCGCGGTAGGCGCCACCCTGCGGGGCCGGGCTCCGAAGAGCGCGACAGAAGCCCTCTACACGGTCGAGTCGGTCCGTCCGCACGGCACCCGTTTGCTGGTCCGGCTAGCCGGGATCGCCGACCGCGACGCCGCCGACGCGATGCGCGGGGTCGTATTCGTCATCGACTCGGCCGACCTGCCGCCGATCGACGACCCCGACGAGTTCTACGACCACCAGCTCGAGGGTCTTCGCGTCCGCACTGTGGACGGGCGTCCAGTCGGCGCGGTCACCGAGGTGCTGCACACCGCGGCCGGCGAACTGCTGGCGATCCGCCGCGACGACGGCAGCGAACTGCTTGTACCGTTCGTCACGGCGATCGTCACATCGGTTTCGTTGTCCGACAGGCTGATCCAGATCGACCCGCCGGACGGTCTGCTGGAGTTGACCTAGCCGTGCGCATAGACGTCGTCACCATCTTCCCGCAGTACCTTGACCCGTTGCGGCAATCGTTGCCCGGCAAGGCAATCGAGGCCGGCATCGTGGATCTGCGGGTGCACGATCTGCGGAAGTGGACTCACGACGTGCACCACTCGGTCGACGACGCGCCCTATGGCGGTGGCCCGGGAATGGTGATGAAAGCGCCGGTCTGGGGCGAGGCTCTCGACGAAGTCTGTTCGGCAGAAACGCTTTTGGTGGTCCCGACGCCGGCGGGTGTGCCGTTCCGCCAGGCCGACGCCGAGCGCTACAGCGCTGAGCCGCATCTGGTGTTCGCGTGCGGCCGCTACGAGGGCATCGATCAGCGCGTGATCGACGATGCCGCCCGGCGGATGCGCGTGGAGGAAGTGTCGATCGGCGACTACGTGCTTCCCGGCGGTGAGTCGGCAGCGCTGGTCATGATCGAGGCGGTGGTTCGGCTGCTGCCGCAGGTCCTCGGTAATCCCGAATCACACCAACAGGATTCGTATTCCGACGGCCTGCTCGAAGGGCCGGCCTACACCCGTCCGGCCAGTTGGCGCGGACTCGACGTGCCGGACGTCCTGCTATCCGGCGACCATGCCCGCATCGCTGCGTGGCGGCGGGAGATGTCGTTGCGCCGCACGGCCGAACGCCGCCCCGACCTGTTGGACTGACGGGCAGCCCGTCGGCGCCGAGACGGAAACTACCGCAGAGAAGTGCGAGAGCGCGCCACGCGGAATACCGTTTCGGCGTCTGACGCGGGGCCTACGCCAGCGCTCAGATCCGTCCGTTCGGGAACATCGTCTTGACGGCTTGGGTGATCGTGTTGCGTGCGGTCAGGTCGTCGCTGGGCTGCAGCGATCCGATCGCCATCGCGTACCGGTGGTCGGCCCCGATTACGCCCGTGGACAAATGCATCCAATTAGGACCGTTCCAACAGCACATCCAGCCCTGCTTCACCGCGACCGGCGTGGCATACAGGCCGTCGGGGATGCCGAACCGCTGCGAATAGCCGTCGACGCCCGTCGGCGTGGACTGCGCGAGGTTGGACACGATGATGTCGGCCAGCTCGACAGGCAGTCCGCCGCTGCCGTCCAAAAGCATGTCGTAGTAGCGGACGATGTCGTTGGCGGTGCTCAACGTGTTGAACCAGCGCCCGTCATAGGGGGTCGTCGTCGCGGTCAGGCCGTAGCGCTGCACGACGCGAGAGATCACCGCGCTGCCGCCGCTGCGGTTCCAGAACTCCTCGGCGGCGTTGTCGTCAGACGAGCGCAGCATGACCTCGAGCGCCGCGCGATCGGCGGGCGTTAGTTGGGTCTGCCCCCTGGCTACTTGTGCCAGCAGGTCGTCGGCGATGAACACCTTGGCCACCGAGGCGATGGGCATCGGCGAATCGTCGCCGTTGGACACCGTCTTTCCGGTGGTGCGATCGACCACCGCGACCGAGATCTCCGCACCGCTCTCGGTGGCCTGCAGCGTGGCCTGCTGCACGCGCGCTTCCAGCCCGTCGAAGGCGGCGGCGGACACCACCTCGGCGGGAGCGCCGGGAGCCGGGATGTGCGTGGCAAGGGCGGTGAACCCGTTGTGGTTCCGGTGAATCCCGGTGACGCCGCGCTCTTTGGCGACGCACGCTGCGATCAGCACGGCAGACACCAGCACCGCAGTCGTCGTCCTCAGAACCGACCGCGGCCGCCGCATGTCTCTCCTCAATCAATTGATTTGGTGTGGAACGGTCCGACCGCACCGCCGTCCGTTGATGCACCAGCCTATCGAGTTTGTCGACCCCTCGGGCCGTTACGCCGCGCCGCCGCTCGCGGTGTGTCGGACGCGATTTCCGCCGGTGCGGGCGATCTGGCACAATTGACCAGTTGTCTGCGCGCTGGGAGATCGTTCCCGCGGCGCAGAGATCACGACGTCAAACCTGACGGGGCTGCGTTTCCCGCGCCCCTGCCGCGACCGCGAGGAAGATTTCGATATGAACACGCTGGACTTCGTCGACCAGGCATCGCTGCGTGACGACATCCCGGCTTTCAACCCCGGCGACACGGTCAACGTGCACGTCAAGGTCATCGAGGGATCCAAGGAGCGGATTCAGGTGTTCAAAGGCGTGGTGATTCGCCGGCAGGGTGGCGGCATCCGGGAAACGTTCACGGTCCGCAAGGAGAGCTACGGCGTGGGCGTCGAGCGCACCTTCCCGGTGCACTCGCCGAACATCGACCACATCGAGGTCCTCACGCGTGGCGATGTGCGTCGCGCGAAGCTGTACTACCTGCGGGAACGTCGCGGCAAGAAGGCCAAGATCAAGGAGCGGCGCTGACCGCCGGGGCTCTCTCGCCCCTGATGCGTGCGTGGCTACGCTGATCCCGTGACGGACAAAACCGAATCGACAGATGCGCCGCAGGAGCGTCCGCTGACCGCGGAAGCCGAGTCCGACGCCAAAGCCGACGCGAAGAAGTCGAAAGGCAAGAAGTCCGCACTGAAAGAGGGCGCGATCCTGCTCGTGATCGCGGTGGGCCTCTACTACCTGATGCTGACGTTCATCGCACGGCCGTATCTGATCCCGTCGGAATCGATGGAGCCGACGCTGCACGGCTGCTCCGGCTGCACCGGTGACCGGGTGATGGTCGACAAGCTGACCTACCGGTTCAGTACCCCCAAGCCCGGCGATGTGATCGTCTTCAAGGGGCCACCGAATTGGAACGTCGGCTACAAGTCGATCCGGTCCACGAATCCGCCCGTGCGATGGGTGCAGAACGCCCTGTCGTTCGTCGGGTTCGTGCCGCCCGACGAGAACGACTTGGTCAAGCGCGTGATCGCGGTAGGCGGCCAGACCGTGGAATGCCGCAACGACACTGGTCTGACCGTCAACGGCAAGCCGCTGAACCAGCCCTTCTTGGATGCGAAGACCATGGGTGTCGAGGGTCTCGATCCGGCGTTGTACCGCTGTTTGGGGCCCGAGTTCGGACCCGTCAACGTGCCGCAAGGGCGGCTGTGGGTGATGGGTGACAACCGCACCCATTCGGCGGACTCCCGAGCGCACTGCACGAGCACGCCAGCGGACCTTCAACGCCGGATCCTGTGCACGGGAGACCCCACTGCGGGCACTATTCCGATCGACAATGTCATCGGCAAGGCGAGGTTCATCGCCTGGCCGCCGTCGCGATGGGGTGGAGTTAGTTCGGTGGACGTTCAGCAACAGCAGTAGGTAGCAGCGATGGGCACTCGCTGGCCGCCACGCGCGGTCGTTCGCAAGTCGTCGGGTCTTCGCACGCTGGAGTCGGCGCTGCACAACAGCGGTCTGGGTCCGGTGGCCGGCGTCGACGAAGTCGGCCGAGGAGCGTGCGCCGGGCCGCTGGTGATCGCAGCGTGCATACTCGGGCCGAACCGTTTGAAGAGCCTGGCCGCCCTCGACGACTCGAAGAAGCTGACCGAGAAGGCCCGTGAGGCGCTATATCCGCTGATCCGCCGCTACGCGCTGGCCTACCACGTGGTGTTCGTGCATTCGCAAGAGGTGGATCGGCGCGGCGTGCACGTCGCCAACATCGAAGGCATGCGCCGCGCGGTGGCCGGGCTGCCGGTGCGCCCCGGTTACGTGCTGTCCGACGGCTTCCGGGTGCCGGGGTTACCCATGCCCTCGCTGCCGGTGATCGGGGGCGATGCGGCGGCAGCGTGCATTGCCGCGGCCAGCGTCTTGGCGAAGGTCAGCAGGGACCGCTGGATGGTCGCCAAGGACGCCGAGTACCCGGGTTACGGCTTCGCCGAGCACAAGGGCTACTGCACGTCGGCCCACGCCGCAGCATTGTCACGGCTCGGGCCGTGCGACATACACCGCTATTCGTTCATCAACGTGCGCAGGTCGGTCGTCGAGTTCGTGATGCCGGAGGAGCGCGTGGAGCAGGCGTGAGAGAAAATACGGAAATAGTGAGCAAAGGACAGCCGGGTAGATGAGTGCCGAAGATCTCGAAAAATACGAAACCGAGATGGAGCTCTCGCTCTACCGCGAATACAAGGACATCGTCGGCCAGTTCAGCTACGTGGTGGAAACCGAGCGACGGTTTTACCTGGCCAACAGCGTCGAATTGATTCCCCGCAACGCCGACGGGGAGGTCTATTTCGAACTGCGCCTCGCCGACGCCTGGGTGTGGGACATGTACCGGCCGGCTCGCTTCGTCAAGCAGGTGCGGGTGATCACGTTCAAGGACGTCAACATCGAAGAGGTGGAAAAGCCCGAGCTGCGGCTGCCGGATTGAGCCTGCGGCTCGTCAGTGCATTTCGAGCGGCTGTCCGTAAGTCGTGACACTGTCGCCGTCTTTCGACGTCAGCCGCGCATAAGGGCGCAGCGTTACGCCACCTGCCGCCCCGGTCACCGAGCCGTGTGCACCGGCAACCGCCACGGCGCCGTCGGCTCCCGAGACGTCGACGCTGAAGGTGGAGATTTCGCGCAACCCGGGGCCGTTTCCCAGGTCGATGCTGATGCCGAGGCCGGGAATGAACGGTGGCGTGGTGATCAGCAGCTGCGGCACAGGCGCCACTTCCGTCTGGTCGAAGTTCAGATTGGGCGTGGTGTAGCTGAAGTTGATGCCGCTGCCCAGTTCCCACGGAAAGGCGACCTGATACCCCAATTCCAATGTGCCCTGGAAGTTTTCGGCATCGTCACCGGTCACGTGGTAGACGGCACGGCCGTTTTCGAACCACTCGCGGGTCAGCGGATTGCTGTCCAACGGCGACACACTGTTGATCAACACATCCCACTGCTGGATGTTCAACGTCCGGCCATGACCGTCGACCACACTCAGCTCGTTGTCCATCGCAGCTTGCGTCGTGGCTGCACCGACGGTCATCGCGGTGGTGACCGCGGCCACCACCGAGACCAATAACCGGGTGACGCCCTTCATCTTCTCCTCGGCTTGAAAACAGGCCGTCGCAACGAGCCGACCGGTCGAATTAATGCCTGCGGCGCGGAGACATTGGTACTGCGTGGGTTTCCTTGTTTCGAAAGATAACCGCGGCAAACAAGCTTGGGCAATAGCTCGTGATATTTGCTGGCCGAACTGTCGCGAAGTTGTTGCCATTCGGCGCCCGTGTCGTGACAGCATTCAACAGCTGATTTGAAGACCTGTGTGCTATGAGCGAAATCAGCTGTGTCGCAATATATCCCAGCGCACCTTATCGTGCGCTGCGCGTCACCCTGGCGAGAGCCCCAGACGAGTGGTCGCAAGCACCGGCGAAATTTGCTTGTGCCGTATCGGCGGAAATGGCACTCACCGCGTCAAGCCATGCTCGGCCAGCCACTTGGTGCCACGGCGTTTCGACGCGCGCGAAAGCCACGCGTCCTGGATCAGTTCGGCGAGTTCGTCGCGAGAGATGCGAGGCAATTGCGACGCGCGCACCAAGACGGACAGGTGGCCGTCGAAGTGGCTGGTGGTAAAGAACGGGCTCTGCGGATCCTGCACCAGGGCTTGTTTGTCCGCGTCGGAGCCCACCCAGATGACGATGACGTCGGAATACGGTTCGCCGGTCGCGGGGTCTCGCGCATCGGGCCGCGGATTACGAAAGAACACGAACGACTTTCCGCCTACCTGATAGATCGCATTGCCCTTCGGGCCCTCGAGGCGCGTCGTGTGCGGCATCGCTGCAGCGATCTCATGCACGTCATCGACCTTGGCCGGGCGTTTCGCCATGCCGGAAGGGTACGGGACCTATGAGGCCGCAGTGCCCGGCGCCGGGCGTGATGCTCGAGTGCGCGGTCTGCGCGGGGCCAACAGCAAGCGGGCCGACGAGTCGAGGAGATAACCGATCACGCCGATGACGACGATCACCGCGACCACTTGGTCGTAGGCCAGTTGATCGCGCGCATTGAGGATCTGATAGCCCAAACCCGAACGCACACCGAGCATCTCCGCGGGAACGAGAACCACCCAAGCGATGCCCAGGGCCAGCCGCAGACCGGTCTGGACGTGGGCACGGATCGCCGGCAGCACCACCGCGGTCAGCAGTTCGACGCGGGTGGCGTGAAACGAACGTGCCACAGAAAGATAGCCCGGGTTGATCGCGTGTACGCCCGCGGCGGTGTTGAGCAGGATCGGCCAGATCGCTGCCACGGCGATCAAGAAGATCACCGGCTGGTTACCAATCCCGAAGACAGCCAATGCGATTGGCGTCCACGAGAGCGGCGAGATCATCCGGATGAACGCCACGATGGGACTCACGGCACGTTCCGTGGTGCTGCTCAGCCCGACGAGCAGGCCGGCCGGTATCCCGAGGACTGCGGCCACCAGGAGCCCGATCACCAGTCGGTAGAGGCTGATACCGGTGTCGGGAAGCAGCACGCCGCGTCCCAGCAACTCGCCGAGCGCGGGCACGGCTTTCTGCGGTGCGGTCTGCCGCAGCAGCGATTGCGGCGCGCACAACACCGATGTCACCAGCCACCAGAGCCCGACAGTCACCGCGATCGCCGCGAGCGCAGGCCACACCCGCTGCCAGCGTGGCGGCGCTGACTCTGCGGGATGCGTTGCGGCATCGTGGCTTTCCGGTGATACGGCTTCGACGCCGGCGGTGGGTGCGGTGGTCATATCGCTTGTACCTGTTCGTGTCGGATGAGTTCGTCGCTGAGGCCGAAGGCGGCTGGCCCGCCTTGAGCGAAAAGGGATTTGCGCACGAATTGGTCGTCGACCAGGTCGATGTGCACGCGCGCCGGGTCCAGCTTGTCCAGGAAGCGCCGGTCACCGTCGACGACGGTTTCGCCCATCGCCTCGATCAGCCGCTCGGTGAAGCCGGGGTAGGGGAATGGCTGAAAGCCCAGGCGCTGGGGCTGCCAGTCCGGATGCGCCAGCGGATAGGGCGGCTTGGGATACGTCAACGCCAATTGAACCGCCGGCACAGGCTGGGGCAGATAGCGTCCGCCGGCGAGTGCGACCGCAGTTGCGTGTCGGTCGGCGTTGATCCGCAGCTGCGCTGCCACCACGGCGTCGGCGACTGACTGCACGGCCTGCGCGCGGTCGGCGATCACGTCGTCGCGGGTGATCAGCACATAGCAGGCATGGTCGCGCCACACGTCGCCCAGGAAGGTATGGATCCGGCCGATCTTCTTGATCTGGGCGACGGCATTGAACGGATCGGCCACGACGTAGCCGCCGATGGAGCGGTTCGCCAGCGCCGGCACCATGTCGGAGGGGCTCATCACGATCAGCTCGACGGTGCGTTGCCCACGAGAAGCGCTGCGCCGCACCACGGGTCGCAGTCCGTGGGCGCGCAGCAACTGCTGCAGCACGATGTTGTGGATCGACCACCAGAACGGGATGGCCACCTGCGTGCCCGCCAAGTCGCCGAGGTCGGTGATGTGGGGTGCAACGGTCAGCGCTGAGCCGTTGGTGTGATTCCACCCCAGCACTTTCACCGCGCCGCCCAGCGCGTAACGAAGCTGTACCGCCATGGGCATCAACAAGTGGACGACGTCGACCTGGCGGGTGATGAATGCCTCGGCCAGCGCCGACCAACTGCGGAACATCACGGGCTTGGCCGTGGCCACGACGCCTGCTGGAAACAGCGCGGCGCTGTGCGCGATGAGAAGGGGAGCGGCGTCGGTGATCGGCAGATATCCGATCCGCAGCCTCCCGCTGGCGTTGACGGTACTGGTGGCCGTGCTGCGCGCCAGGTCGCCGATCCCGAACAACCCGCCGGCGGTGGCCAAGGCTGCTGCGGCAGTGAGGAATTGACGACGGTTCGGCTGCAGCGACATCAGCCGGCCGCCTTCGCAGCGTGCTGGTAGTGGCGCAGAATGTGCGCCCGTAGATCGGTTTTGTCCGCCCCTGGCGTGTCGGCGAGTTGCCATTGACCCCGTAAGTCACCGCTCGTGCCGAGCAGCACGACGCGATCCGCCAGCGCCAGCGCTTCGTCCACGTCGTGAGTGACCAGCACGACGGTGACGTCCAACTCAGCGGCCAGCTCGGCCAGCCAGCGTTGCAAATCGCTTCTGGTCGCTGGGTCCAATGCACTGAACGGCTCGTCGAGCAGCAGCAATCGGGGCGAGGTCGCGACCGCGCGCAGGATTGCCACCCGCTGCGCTTGACCGCCGGAGAGCTGTTCGGGATAGCGGTCGGCGAGAACGTCGACGCCGAAGCGGGCCATCAGTGCGGCGGCGTGCTCGTCGTCGAACGCGTTGCGGTGCGCGGCGAATCGGCGTGCGAAGGCCACGTTCTCGGCGACGGTGAGCCACGGCATGAGCAGGGGCTGCTGAAAAACCACACCGGTGCGAGGCCGGCCGCCGTCCTGGGCCCATTCGATCGTTCCGGCACTTAGGGTGTCGAGCCCGCCAAGTATCCGCAGCAGGGTGGACTTGCCGCTTCCGCTGCGTCCCAGAATGGCGACGAACTCCCCGTCCTCGATGGCCAGCGTGATGTCGCGCAGGACGGCGGTAGCTCCGAAACGCTTGACGCCGTGAGTTATTCGTACTGACTCAGTTCCCACCGCAGTTGTCCTTCCGACGGCGATTGGATCGGCAGAAACGCTGCCTCGCGGAAACGACGGTTGGCCGCACTGCCGGTGACATAGCCGGCTCCTCCGGCCAACGTGGATTCGAGCCGGGTGGCCGACAGCGCCGACGTGGCGGCCTGCAGCCGCAGCCGGATCAACTCGGAGACGGGCGGTCGCGACGGATCGGCGGCGAATTCGTAGAGCCGTTGGCGCAGGGTGCGGGACTGCTGGATGTGGTCGTCAAGGTCGGCACGGAAGCTGTCGGCCAGCACGCCGCCGGCCTGTCGCGCGCCGGCCAACGCGGCTCGGCCCACGCCGACGCAGAAGGCGGTCTGCAGCAGCAGGAAAGCCGGCCGGACGGTGGTGACGAACTGGTGCAGGTCGGTGCTGACGATCTGCTCGGCTGGCACCTCGACGTTCTGCAGCCGTACAGAGCCGGAAGCGGTGGCGCTCAGGGCCATCAGCGATTCGGCTGGCTTGACGGTGACGCCGGAGGCGGTGGCGTCGACGGCGAGCACATACGTGTCGTCGGCGAGACCCCGGGCGGGAAGCACGATCACTGCGTCGTCGAACAGGTTGGAGGCCCAGCGAATTGGGCCGGTGACGCTCAGCCCGTCGTCTCTTCGCTCGGCGATCAGGGGCAGCTGCTCGAGTCCCACGACGTGCTTGAGGCCGGCAGCCATTGCGGTGACGCCGACGCGTCGTCCGGTGCGCAACGCGTCGAGGTGCTGTTCACACAGCGGCGTCGGGGCGTCGCGCAGGTAGCGCAGCGTCATCACGTGCGCCCAGGCCGAAAACGCGACCGCCAAGCTGCGGGTGGCGAGTTCGTCGAGAATGCGCACGCAGTCGGCGAGTCCGGTGTCGGTGAGTGCTGGGTCGAAAAGGCCTGCCGCGCCGAGCGCGGCGAGATCGCTGCGCACGTCGGTCAATCGGGCGTCCAGGGCGGCGGCACGGCCGGCCACCGAAAGCGCCGCTGTGTGCAGGGCGGTGCCCAGATCGTCACTGATCGTGGTGACCATCGGTGCCTTGCAGCCGGTGCAGACGGTCGACCGGGGCGCTGACGGCCTGACGCGCACGGCGTACCGCGTGCTCGTCGGGCGCCTGGTAGAAGCACAGGCACTTGTCCATGTCTTCGCGGACATACGTGCGCAGGAAACTCACTTCGGGCACGTCGGCGTACTTGGGCGAGTTGGCCTTCTTGCGGGCCAGATAGGACTCCATGTCCAGATCGGCGGGCAGATCCCATTCTACGAGATAGCCCGCGGCGGGCCGGGCGGCTTTGAGTTCGCTCAGATCGGCGCCGACCAGCCGAACCTGATGGGGACCGCTGATCTCATCGGCGTCGATGTCGGCTGCGTCGAGTGACGGGGCGGCACCGGCGGATTCAGCGATCGCAAAGATGCGGCGGGCGTCTTGGGTCACCTGCACCTCGATCAGCTCACCTCCGCCTTCGCGGATGCCGACGTCGATGGCCTTGAGCAGTTGGTCGGTGTCGAGGTGCTCGGTGCGGGAAATGATCTCGTAGAGGTACAGGGTCACTCGTGCGCTCGTTTCGTCGGTGGTTCTGCGATTGGGACACTGTCATAGACAGACTGGTCGGTCTAGCCAAGTGGTGGGGCTACGCTTCCGGTATGGATTCGACCACCCAAGAGCTGGCCGCATCGTCTCGTGGACGCAAGGTGACGCCCAAGCCCGCTGAGCGGTTGTTGACTACCGCCGCGAAATTATTTGCCGCACAAGGGATCAGGGCGGTCGGCATCGACCAGATCCTGCGTGAGTCCAGGGTCCACAAAGCCAGTCTCTACACCAGCTACGGCTCCAAGGACGCGTTGGTGCGGGCCTACCTCAGCGATTTGGATCAGGCTGATCGCAACCGCTGGGCCGCGGCGGCCTCCGCGCACAGCGATCCCGTCGACAAGGTCTTGGTGTTCTTCGACTTGGCGGCGACCGCGGCCACTGCGCGCAACTTCAGCGGATGTCTGTATGCGAACGCGGCCACCGAGTACCCCGGAACCGAACTCGAACCGGTTCGCGCCCATCGCGAGTGGTTTCTCGACACCGTGGCAGCACTTCTGAAGAGCGCTGGCGCCGCGCAGCCGCGTGCGATCGCGCGCCGGATCCAATTGCTGTACGACGGCGCGCTGATCGGATCAAAGATGCAGCGGTCCACGCAACCGATCAAGCTGGCGCGGCGCCTCGCGGCCGAACTGGCAGGAAAATCGCGCCGCTGACCAATCGTCGCGTCTAGTCTGCGGACGTGAGTCAGGTGCAGACCCTGCGCGGCGCGGTCGGCGCCGAGCAGCTCGGCCCCACACTGATGCACGAGCACGTCTTCGTCCTCGACCCGGACATCGTCGAGAACGTCCCGACCGACTGGGAGGAAGGCAGCGCGCTCGACGACGCGGCCCGCCGGCTCGACGAGCTTTATGCGGCGGGGATCCGCACGATCGTCGACCTCACGGTGATCGGAATAGGCCGGTCGATCGCCAGGCTCAAGCGTGTGCCGATGACCAGTCCGCTGAATATCGTCGTGGCGACAGGGATTTACGACTTCTACGACATCCCGCCCTATTTCAAATTCCGCAAATCCGAGGTATTGGTCGACTACCTCGTGACCGAAATCGAGCACGGCATCGGCGAAACCGGAGTGCGTGCGGGGATCCTCAAATGCGCCACCGACGAAGCGGGCGTCACTGCGGGCGGCGAAAAAATCCTTCGCGCGGTGGCGCGTGCGCACATGGCTACCGGCGCGCCGATTTCCACTCACACCCACGCCGCGACCCGGCGAGGGCTTGATCAGCTCAGGGTGTTCGCCGAAGAGGGGGTCGACCTGACGCGAGTGGTGATCGGGCACAGCGGTGACACCACGGACATCGATTACCTGCTGCAGGTCGCGGATTCGGGCGCTTACCTGGGCATGGACCGCTTCGGCATCGACACGATCCTCGGGTTCGACGAGCGTGTGGCAACAGTGGCGCGATTGTGTGCGATGGGCCGCGCGAACCAGGTCGTGCTCAGTCACGACGCGTCGTGCTACATCGACTTCTTCGCCGGCGGCCGCCCGCCGGCGTCATTGCCGAACTGGCATTACCTGCACATCACCCGTGACGTCATTCCGGCGTTGCGAGCGCGCGGCGTCACTGACGAACAACTGCAGCAGATGCTCGTCGTCAATCCCCGTCGGGTGCTCAGCGGAGACTCCTAGGTCGAATCGACGCAAATTTCCGGTCTTGCCAGCCGCGGTACGTTGGTTTCAGAACAGATTGCCGCCAAATTGCAGGACAGAAGGACATAAAGCGATGAAATCCACACGCAAAACTGTGCGACGTGAATTGGTCGGGCTCTTCGCCGCGGCGGCCCTCGGCGCGGCGGCCATCGTGACCGTGCCGAGCGCTGCGGCACAGCCTGCTTCGTGCACGGCTGCGGGGCTGGCTCACACCATCAGTGGCGTGACCGCGCAAGCCGGCCAATATCTCGATGCCCATCCCGACGCCAACGACGCGATCACCGGCGCGGGCTCGGAGACTCCCGAGCAGGCACAGTCCAACCTGCGGGCTTACTTCGTGTCCCACCCGCAGCAGTACAACGACCTGCGGGCAATCGCTCAGCCGTTGACCGATCTTCGGTTGTCGTGCAACCAGAATGTGTCAGGTGCGCAAATCGCGGCCCTTCTGCAGGCCTTCGCCAACCCGTCGTAGTTCTGCGACCAGTGACGCGCCGCGTCGCTGTGGATGAAATGTGAGTTGGGGATAACTCGGGCCGATCTCTGAGTTTTGGCGGCGCTCCGCCACTTCTTGTCAGAGCCTTGTCAGAGGCGCACCCGAAGCTGGGTGCATGACAACGTTGACCCGCGCAGAACTCGGCGCACTCGGCGAGCAATTGGCCGTCGACCATCTACAGTGCCTCGGGCTTGTCGTACTGGACCGCAACTGGCGTTGCCGGTACGGCGAGCTCGACGTGATAGCCGCCGATTTCGTCTCTCGCACTGTGGTTTTCGTCGAGGTGAAGACCCGCACTTCCGATCAGTTCGGCGGCTTGGCGCAGGCCGTCACCCCTACCAAGGTGCGGCGGCTGCGACGGCTGGCCGCGTTGTGGCTGGCTCGGCAAGACGCTCGCTGGGCGGCGGTGCGCATCGACGTGATCGGCGTGCGGATCGGCCGTCGGCGCATTCCCGAGCTCAGCCACTTGGAAGGTGTCGGCTGATGGCACTGGGCCGGGCGTTCTCCGTCGCGGTGCGGGGCGTGGCTGGAGAAATCGTCGAGATCGAGGCGGACATCACGTCTGGTCTGCCGGGCGTGCACCTGGTGGGATTGCCTGACGCGGCGCTGTCAGAGTCCCGGGACCGGGTGCGCGCCGCAATCATCAACTGCGGCAACAGCTGGCCGATGTCACGGCTCACGCTGGCGTTGTCGCCGGCGACACTGCCGAAAGTGGGCTCGGTGTACGACGTCGCGCTCGCCGCGGCGGTGCTGTCGGCCGACCGCAGGGTGGCCAACGCGCGGCTGGAGAAGACGGTGCTGCTCGGGGAGCTCGCCCTCGACGGCCGGGTCCGGCCGGTCCGCGGAGTGCTGCCTGCGGTGATCGCCGCCAAACGCGACGGCTGGCCGGCCGTGGTGGTTCCGGTCGGCAATCTTGCGGAAGCGGCTCTGGTCGACGGCATCGAGGTGCACGGCGCACGCACGCTTAAGCAGGTGCGGTCCTGGCTCAACGGTGCAGGTGAGCTCGAGCGCGCCGGGAAAAGCCAAGCCGCCGAACCCGACGACGGTCCCGACCTCGCCGACGTCGTCGGCCAGCCGCAAGCCCGTTATGCCGTCGAGGTGGCCGCCGCGGGCGCTCACCACCTGATGCTGGTGGGCCCACCGGGCATCGGCAAAACGATGCTGGCACAACGACTTCCGGGGCTGTTGCCCGCGCTGACGGAGGAGGAGTCGCTGGAGGTCACGGCCATCCACTCCGTCGCCGGTCTGCTGTCGCCCACCACGCCGCTGATATCGCGGCCGCCGCTCGTCGCGCCGCATCCCACCTCCAGCGTCGCGGCACTGATCGGCGGTGGCAGCGGCATGGCGCGGCCGGGGGCGGTCAGCCGCGCTCACCGCGGTGTGCTGTTCCTGGACGAATGCGCAGAAATCGCGACACATGCACTCGAGGCGCTGCGAACTCCGCTGGAGGAAGGCGAAGTTCGGCTGGCCCGCCGCGACGGGGTGGCTGTGTACCCGGCCCGTTTTCAGCTGGTGCTGGCCGCGAACCCGTGTCCGTGCGCTCCGGCGGATCCGCGAGATTGCATCTGCGCGGCGGCGGTCAAGCGGCGCTATCTGGGCCGGCTTTCCGGTCCGTTGCTCGACCGCGTCGATCTGCGCATCACCATGCACCGGGCCCGCACCGGTGTGCTCAGTGCCGACGTGGGTGAGCCCACCCGGGTGGTGCGGGAGCGGGTGGCGCAGGCGCGCGCGGCCGCCGCGCAGCGGTGGCGGTCCTACGGCGCGCGGACCAATGCCGAAGTACCGGGTTCGCTTCTGCGTCAACGCTTTCGGCTGAACCCACGCACCATGGAGCCCCTGCGCAAAGCCCTCGACAAAGGCCTGATGAGCGTAAGGGGAGTGGACCGGACCATGCGGGTCGCGTGGACGCTTGCCGATCTCGGCGGCCGTGAGCGACCCAGTCTCGAGGACGTATCCGTCGCGATGGGGTTCCGTCAGATCGGCGTCGACCGGTGACCAAAGAACGCAGGGCCTGGGCGTACCTGTCGAGGGTGGTCGAGCCGCCGTGCGCGGAGCTTTCCGCGCTCACGGCTGAGGTCGGTGCGGTGGAGGCAGCCGAACGAGTGCGGCGTGGGGCGGTTTCCGACCGACTCGCTCGAAACAGCGAAGCGCGCCGCGAATTCGACTGCGCCGCTGACGATCTGGACCGCATCGCCCGCTTGGGCGGGCGGTTGATCACACCTGACGACGACGAGTGGCCGGTGCTGGCGTTCACCTCGTTCAATGGTGTGGACCGGCGTCGGCATCCGGACGGCATCGCGCCGTTGGCGCTATGGGCGCTCGGGTGTGCGGCGGTCGACGAGGTGGTGATGCGCTCGGCGGCGGTCGTCGGTACGCGCGCGGCCACGGTGTACGGCGAGCACGTCGCGAGTGATTTGGCAGCCGGGCTGTGCGAACGCGGTGTCGCGGTGGTGTCCGGCGGGGCGTTCGGAATCGACGGCGCCGCGCATCGGTCGGTGCTGTCGGAAGACGGGTGCACTGTCGCGGTGCTCGCAGGCGGGGTGGACGTGCCGTATCCCGCGGGCCATTCGGCGCTCCTGCATCGGATCCAACGCACGGGGTTGTTGATCAGTGAATACCCGCCCGGCGTGCGGCCGGCCCGGTACCGCTTCCTGGTCCGCAACCGTCTGGTGGCCGCGCTGTCAGGCGCCACCGTGGTCGTGGAGGCGGGTCTGCGCAGCGGAGCGGCCAACACCGCGGCGTGGGCGCGGGCGCTGGGCCGGGTGGTGTGCGCGGTGCCGGGCCCCGTGACGTCCGCGGCGTCGGCCGGGTGCCATGTGCTGATCCGCGGCGGTGCGGAGTTGGTGACCCGCGCCGACGAGATCGTCGAACTCATCGGCCGCGCAGGCGAGTTCGCCGACGAGCCGGACCGCCCGTCGTCGCCGTTGGACGATCTCAGCGAGATCGGAAAGCGCGTGTACGAAGCGCTGCCCGCCCGCGGCGTCCGCTCGGCCGACGAGTTGTCGATCGAGTCCGGGCTTCCGATCGCCCAGCTGCAGGGCCAACTCGCGCTACTGGAGGTGGCCGGGCTGGCGGTGCAAGACCAGGGCCGCTGGCGATTGCCCAGATCCAGGACTTAGTTCTGCGCGCAGTGGGTATGGAAGTCCCATGGCGATTGTGGCGGTGGTGCTCGCAATTGTGGGCGCGGTCGTGTTCGTGGCGGGAGTCGTGCTGTTCGCCAACGGTGTCGGCGTCGACCCGGAGGGGCGCACGGAAAGCGAGCGGGTGCGCCAGGGCTTCGCCCGAGTGCCGTACCGGGAGATGTTCGGCCTGATGCCGCGCTCGGTCAGAGTTGTCACCGACGCCGACGCCGGCCGCCGCGACAGGCTGATGGCCGCCGGTGCTTTCGTCGCGCTCGTCGGCATCGTCGTGCTGTGCCTCGCGATCGTCTCCGCGATCACCGCGTTGCTGTAGCCGCTGGCTGTGTCGGTATGGTCGAGACGAGCCGATAACCAGCGGGGAGGCGATGTGGCAGGACGGCCGGTGCACAGCTTCGAGGTCGTGCGGACCGAGCGGCTGTCGCCGCACATGGTGCGAGTTGTCTTGGGTGGCAAGGGCTTTGACACCTTCACCCCGAACGAGTTCACGGACGCCTACTGCAAGCTACTGTTCGTTCGCGAGGACGTCGACGTCGCCGCGCTACCCGCGCCGCTCACGCTCGACAGCTTCCAGCTCTTGCCGCAAGACCGCCGTCCGGTCGTCCGCACGCTCACTGTGCGGTGGGCCGATCCGGAGAAGCGCGAAATCGCCATTGATTTCGTGGTCCATGGCGAGCATGGGGTCGCCGGACCCTGGGCACTGGCGGCGCAGCCCGGGCAGCCGGCGTATCTGATGGGTCCCGGCGGGGCGTATGCACCCGATCCGAGCGCCGACTGGCACCTGCTGGCCGGTGACGAATCGGCGCTGCCCGCGATCGCCGCCTCACTCGAAGCACTTCCCGCCGACGCCGTCGCGCGGGTGTTCATTGAGGTAGCCGGCCCGGACGACGAGATCGAGCTGCGTTCGGGCGCCGACATCGAGACGTACTGGATCTACCGCGGCGGCCGCGCCGACCTGGTGCCCGAAGACCGCGCCGGCGACAATGCGCCGTTGATCTCCGCAGTGAAGGAGGCCCCCTGGCTGCCGGGCCAGGTCCAGGTGTTCATCCATGGCGAAGCGCAGGCCGTAATGCACAATTTGCGGCCCTACATCCGCAAGGAACGGGGCGTCGAAGCCAAATGGGCATCGATCTCGGGCTATTGGCGTCGCGGCCGCACCGAGGAGACGTTCCGGCAGTGGAAGAAGGAGCTGGCCGCCGCTGAAGCGGGGGAGAACTAGACACGCGCCGCGGTTGACGAATTCCACGGCCGGCATCTGCGACCGTGGTCTTCGTGTCCCGACCGGCCGCCTTCGCCGCAATTCTCGACGACTTCGCCGAGTTCCTGACGCTGGAGCGGGGACGCTCCGAGCACACGCGCCGCGCCTATCTCGGCGACATCGGCTCGTTGCTGGACTTCGTCGCCGCGCGTCGGAGCGAGCCTGCGCTCAGCGATCTCACGCTGCCGCTACTGCGGGCCTGGCTGGCCGCCCAAGCCGCGGGCGGTGCCGCTCGCACCACCCTTGCCCGTCGCACCTCCGCGGCGAAGACGTTCACTGCGTGGGCGGTGCGGCGTGGCCTGTTGGACACCGATCCGGCGGCGCGGCTGCAGATGCCCAAGGCCCATCGCAAGCTGCCGGCGGTATTGCGTCAAGACCAGGCGTTGGAGGCGATTACGGCTGCGAAAACCGGTGCGGCCGAAGGACATCCGATGGCGTTGCGCGACCTGCTCATCGTCGAGCTGCTGTACGCGACCGGCATCCGCGTCAGCGAGCTGTGCGGATTGGACATCGACGACGTCGACACCGACCGCCGGCTGCTGCGCGTCTTGGGCAAGGGCAACAAGCAGCGCACAGTGCCGTTCGGCGCACCGGCGCAGGCGGCGCTGAACCGGTGGCTGGCCGACGGGCGGCCTGCGCTGGCCACTGCCGCGTCGGGTCGTGCCCTGCTGCTGGGTGCACGCGGCCGACGTCTGGATCCCCGGCAGGCCCGCACCGTCGTCCACCAGACCGTCGGCACCGTCGCCGATGCCCCCGACATGGCTCCGCACGGCTTACGCCACAGCGCTGCAACGCATCTGCTGGAGGGCGGGGCCGACCTGCGGGTCGTCCAGGAACTGCTGGGCCATTCGACGCTGGCCACGACGCAGCTGTACACGCATGTCTCGGTCGCGCGGCTGCGAGCCGTGCATGACCAGGCGCACCCCCGCGCCTGATCACCCGGCGGCGACGGGCTTGAGCCGGATTGGGGTCGCCGCCAGCAGGCCCAGCGGGTCGACGTAATCGGCCGCGGACGCCGGACCCCACATCGCGCCCCAGTGCAGGCAGGCCGCTGCCGCGCAGTCGGGATGCCCGGCCAGTAGCTCACCGATCACCGTGCCCGTCGCGACCTGCTGCCCTGGGTGCACCGACGGCTGCACCGGTTCGTAGGACGTCCGCAAACCGCTGGGATGGGCGATCGACACCACCGGCCGGCCCGCGAGCAGGCCGGCGAACACCACCGTGCCCGCGCCCGCGGCCAACACATGTTGGCCGACAGTGCCCGCCAGATCGACGCCGCGATGACCGCGGTTCCAGTTCGGCGTCGGCGCGTCGAAGGTGCGCACGACGGCCGGTCGCGGGCGCAGCGGCCAGTCGAAACGGTAGCCGTCAGCAGATGCGGGCGCTGCGACGACGAGTGCGGCCAACAGCACCGCGAACCGCTTCATCAGTTCAGTGCAGCCCAGCCGCTGCGCCCGCGCCAGCGCAGGCCCGGCTCGGCTGTGGACAAACCGCCTGCTGGCGGCGTGTAAACTCCTATCCGCAGCCTGTGCAAGCGGGCTGACTTCGCGCGTCTGCAGCCAACCGAATGCCGTGCGGTCCCGTCCCCGGACGGGTGCGGCATCCCGCAGACGCCAGGGCCCGTCGTCACCCGGCGCCGGGCGACAACCGACACATGTGAGGCATGAGCATGGCCGTAGTGACCATGAAGCAGCTGCTCGACAGCGGCGCCCACTTCGGGCACCAGACCCGTCGCTGGAATCCCAAGATGAAGCGGTTCATCTTCACCGACCGCAACGGCATCTACATCATCGACCTGCAGCAGACGCTGACCTACATCGATAAGGCGTACGAATTCGTCAAGGAGACGGTCGCGCACGGCGGCACGATCCTGTTCGTCGGCACCAAGAAGCAGGCGCAGGAATCGATCGCCGCCGAGGCCACCCGCGTCGGCATGCCGTACGTGAACCAGCGCTGGCTGGGCGGCATGCTCACCAATTTCTCGACCGTGCACAAGCGGCTGCAGCGGCTCAAGGAGCTCGAGGCGATGGAGCAGACCGGCGGCTTCGGGGGTCGCACCAAAAAGGAAATCCTGATGCTGACCCGCGAGAAGAACAAGCTCGAGCGCAGCCTCGGCGGTATCCGCGACATGAACAAGGTGCCGTCGGCGATCTGGGTCGTCGACACCAACAAGGAGCACATCGCGGTCGGCGAGGCCCGCAAGCTGGGCATCCCGGTGATCGCGATCCTGGACACCAACTGCGATCCGGACCTTGTCGACTACCCGATTCCGGGCAACGACGATGCGATCCGCTCTGCGGCGCTGCTGACCAAGGTGATCGCCGCGGCGGTCGCCGAGGGCTTGCAGGCCCGCGCCGGGTTGGGTAACGGCGACAAGGCGGAGGTCCAAGCTGAGCCGCTGGCCGAATGGGAGCAGGAGCTTCTCGCCAGCGCCACGGCCGCCGCAGCCGAAAACGCACCGCAAGACGCTCCGACGAACCCGGGGCCGACTGCCACCGAAACCAAGACCGAGACCTCCTAGGGAAGGCTGACATGGCGAACTTCTCCGCTGCCGACGTCAAGCGACTGCGGGAGCTGACCGGCGCCGGCATGCTTGCGTGCAAGAACGCGCTGACCGAAAGTGACGGCGACTTCGACAAAGCCGTCGAACTGCTGCGGATCAAGGGCGCGAAGGACGTCGGTAAGCGCGCCGAGCGGTCGACTGCCGAAGGGCTTGTCGCCGCCAAAGACGGCGCGATGATCGAACTCAACTGCGAGACCGACTTCGTCGCCAAGAATGACGAGTTCCAGAAGTTGGCCAACGACATCGTCTCTGCGGCGGTGTCGTCCGGTGCTGCCGATGTGGACGCATTGAAGGCCGCGTCGGTGGGCGACAAGACCGTCGAGCAGGCGATCGCGGACCTGTCGGCGAAGATCGGCGAGAAGCTCGAATTGCGCAGAGTCGCTGCATTCGACGGCAAGGTCGAGACCTACCTGCACCGCCGGTCGGCGGACTTGCCGCCGGCTGTGGGCGTGCTCGTCGAATACGAGGGCAGCGATTCGAACGCAGCGCATGCGGTGGCCCTGCAGATCGCCGCTCTGAAGGCCAAGTATCTGACGCGTGACGACGTGCCCGAGGACGTGGTGGCCAACGAGCGCCGCATCGCCGAGGAGACCGCCCGCAACGAGGGCAAGCCGGAGCAGGCGCTGCCCAAGATCGTCGAGGGCCGGTTGACCGGCTTCTTCAAAGACGTTGTGCTGCTTGACCAACCGTCGGTGTCCGACAACAAGAAGACGGTCAAGGCGCTGCTCGACGAGGCCGGCATCACCGTGACGCGATTCGCCCGATTCGAGGTGGGACAGGCTTAGTCGGGTGCGTGTCCATGCCTTCCGCGACGACGCGTTAGGCGACGACGACGCCCTCGGGCTCGTCTCCCGGCTGCGGGCCGGTGACGTGTCCGCGGTGGAGTTGGTGGACGCGGCCATCGCCCGCGCCGAGGCGGTCAATCCGGCGCTCAACGGCCTTGCGCACGAAGCGTTTTCGCAGGCGCGCCAGCAGGCGGCGGCGGCGTCGCTGTCCGGCTTTTTCGCGGGCGTCCCCACGTTCGTGAAGGACAACGTCGACGTTGCCGGATGGCCGACCATGCAGGGCACGGATGCATGGTCGCCCACGCCCGCCCCAGCGCACGGCGATTTCGCGCGGATGTTCTTGGCGACGGGTTTGATCCCGCTCGGCAAGACGCAGCTCTCGGAGTTCGGGTTCAGCGCCGCCGCAGAACATCCGCGGATCGGGCCGGTCCGCAACCCGTGGAACACCGAGCACACCGCGGGCGCGTCGTCCTCAGGCTCGGGTGCGTTCGTCGCCGCGGGTGTGGTGCCTATCGCGCACGCCAACGACGGCGGCGGCTCGATCCGAATTCCAGCCTCTTGCAACGGTCTAGTGGGACTCAAGCCCAGCCGTGGACGCCTACCGCTGGACAAGCACACCCGCCAGATGCCGCTGCGCGTCGTCCACAACGGGGTGCTAACCCGCTCCGTGCGCGACACCGCAGCGTTCTACCGTGAAGCAGAACGGATCTGGCGTAACCGAAGACTGCCGCCGGTCGGCGACGTCACGCGATCCGGCGTCGAGCGGCTGACCATTGCGGTGGTCACCCGGTCGCTGTTCCGGGAGTCCTCGCCGGAGGTGCGGGAGCTGACCTTGAAGACCGCGAATCTGCTGGAGGAGTTGGGGCATCGCATCCATCACCTTGAAAGTCCGCCGGTACCACCGTTTTTCGCTGACGATTTCCTTCTGTACTACGGCTTCTTGAGTTTCGCACTGGTGCGCAACGGGCGTCGGATGTTCGGGTCGAGCTTCGATCGCACCAAGCTGGACAACCTGACACTGGGTTTCGAGCGGCACGCCGCTCGAAACCTGCACAAACTGCCGCTGGCCATTGCTCGGTTGTCTGCGATGCGACGACGAACCGCCAGGTTGTTTCGCACCTACGACGCGGTGCTGACGCCCACTGTCGCCGATCCGCCGCCACCCGTCGGGCATTTCGACCCCCGCGCCGACTACGAGCAGATCATCACCCGGCTGGTCGACTGGGTTGCGTTCACCCCGCTGCAGAATGCCACCGGCGATCCGGCGATCTCACTGCCGCTCGCGGAATCGTCGGGCGGGCTACCCGTCGGGATGATGTTCAGCGCGGCTCGCGGTCGCGAACGCCGGCTGCTGGAGTTGGCTTACGAGCTCGAAGAGGCGCGGCCGTGGCGACGCATACAGGACTTCCCGCCCACGTGAGCGCCTACCGCGTGGCTGAACGAGACGACCCTGCCTGAGCGTCGGATTCGTGGCCCTCGGACGCGTCGTGCCCGTCGTCAGAATCCGAATCGGAGCTGCCTATCCCCGTGTATTGGCGGATCGTCTCAGCGATCGCTTCCTGATAGCCGTGAATGGTGTCGCCCGGCAAGTTGGCGTAGTTGTTGAGAGTCTTCGGCACGAACTTCGCGTAGTTCGACGGAGTGTCCAGCCAGAACGGGCCCTCGGTCTGGTAGCAGGGTTCGTGACCCCCCTCGTCGCACGACGGGTGCGCCCCGGCCGGCGCGGCCGAAACTATACCGGCGGCTCCGAGGGCTGCAGCGACGACGAACGCACGGATCATGGTTCTCTCCTGGTGTGTGGTTTCACGAATTGGGTCTGCTACTGGCTCGGGGTTGGCTGCAGCGGCTGAGATCCCACCTTCGACGTGGGGCGGACCGTACATGCCCCGGTGCTTCCCACGCAGGGGGTCGGGGCGTCGTTGCCCTTTTTCGATCCGGACGGTCCGCTGCTGTCGCCGCTGCCTGAATCAGAACCGTGGTCGTGGCCTGGATGAGCGATTGCGGTTCCCGTTCCCGGGCCGGCCAGCAGTAAAGATCCAGCGGTCAACACGGCGCTCAGCGCGACAAGCGCCTTGGTGCGAAAGTTCCGTGCCTTCATGCCGGGCCTTCAACCTCCTTCAAACCGATCCGACGCTCGATCCTGAGCACCATCTGACAGCGAGCTGTGAACTACGCGCCGTAGTGGAAGTTAGCATGCCCTAATCGGGGCGCCGTCTTGAGCGGCCGTCGCCGGATCGAGAATCCATGAGTCCGTAGTCGGGAATCGGCGCACCCCGGCCCACCGGCCGGCGCCGATGAGGCAGGATAAGGGTGCCATCGGAACGACCCAGCCGGGCGGGAGCTTCCGGTGGCGCTCTCATGCGGGGCGTGAAGGAGGGGTGATCACGGAGTTCGACGGCACGTCATCCCCCCAGCGCCCGCCGTACCGCCGGGTGCTGCTCAAGCTGGGCGGCGAGATGTTCGGCGGCGGCCAGGTGGGCCTGGACCCCGACGTGGTGCACCTTGTGGCCCGCCAGATCGCCGAGGTCGTCCGCAGTGGTGTGCAGGTGGCCGTCGTGATCGGCGGCGGCAATTTCTTCCGCGGTGCCCAGCTTCAGCAGCGCGGCATGGAACGCACCCGCAGCGACTACATGGGCATGCTCGGCACGGTGATGAACAGCCTTGCGCTGCAAGACTTTCTGGAGAAGGAGGGTATCGCCACCCGGGTGCAGACGGCGATCACCATGGGTCAGGTGGCCGAGCCGTACATTCCGCTGCGCGCCCGTCGTCACCTCGAGAAGGGCCGCGTCGTGATTTTCGGCGCCGGCATGGGTCTGCCGTACTTCTCCACCGACACCACCGCTGCGCAACGGGCGCTGGAGATCGGCGCGGACGTGGTGCTGATGGCCAAGGCCGTCGACGGCGTTTTCACCGACGACCCGCGCGACAACCCGGAAGCCGAATTGCTCACCACCATCACTCACCGCGAAGTCATCGACCGCGGGCTGCGAGTGGCCGACGCCACCGCGTTCAGCCTCTGTATGGACAACGGCATGCCGATCCTGGTCTTCAACCTGCTCATCGACGGAAATATCGCGCGCGCGGTCGCAGGTGAGAAGATCGGAACACTGGTCACCACGTGAGGCCGCGGACCCGAGGAGCGAGACGGAGGATGGCACCGTGATCGACGAAACCCTCTTCGATGCCGAAGAGAAGATGGAGAAGGCCGTCGCCGTGGCCCGCGACGACTTGGCGTCGATTCGCACCGGCCGCGCCAACCCCGGCATGTTCGCCCGCATCTCGATCGACTACTACGGCGCGATGACGCCGATCACCCAACTGTCCAGCATCAACGTCCCGGAGGCGCGGCTCGTCGTCATCAAGCCCTACGAGCAGTCACAACTCGGGGCGATCGAGAAGGCGATCCGCGACTCCGACCTCGGCGTCAACCCCACCAACGACGGCAACGTGATTCGCGTCGCGATCCCGCAGCTCACCGAGGAGCGCCGCCGCGAGCTCGTCAAGCAAGCCAAGGCCAAGGGGGAGGACGCCCGGGTGTCCGTCCGCAACATCCGTCGCAAGGCGATGGAGGAACTGCACCGCATCCGCAAAGACGGCGAGGCCGGTGAGGACGAGGTCAAGCACGCCGAGAAGGAACTCGAGAAGACCACCCATCAGTACGTCGCGCAGATCGACGATCTCGTGAAACACAAAGAGGGCGAGCTGCTCGAGGTCTGACCGACCAGCAGCGACCGAGATCCGTGGCCGAAACCGATCCGTCGACAGGCGCCGACGCGCAGACGAAGCAGAAGAAATCGCGCACCGGGCGCAACCTCCCGGCGGCGATCGCCGTCGGCGCCACCCTCGGCGCTCTGGCCATCGGGGTGCTGCTGTTCGCGCCGACGGGCTGGCTGGTCATGCTGGCCGTCGCGATCCCGATCGCCACGCACGAGGTGATCCGCCGACTGCGCGAGGCGGGCTACGTCATACCGATGGTGCCGCTGCTCCTCGGCGGCCAGGCCATCCTGTGGCTCACGTGGCCGCTCGGCCCCGAAGGCTTGCTCGTCGGCTACGGCGCTACCGTCGTCGTCTGCATGGTGTGGCGGCTAGTCGGTCAGGGCCTGTCCCAGCAGCCGGTGAACTATCTGCGTGACATCTCGGCGACGATACTGCTCGCGACGTGGGTGCCGGTGTTCGCCAGCTGCAGCGCGCTGCTGATCCCGCAGGATCACGGCGGCGAACGGGTGTTCACAGTGATCGCGACCGTAGTGTTCGCCGACATCGGCGGCTACGTCGCCGGCGTCCTGTTCGGCAGGCACCTGATGGTGCCCGCGATCAGCCCGAAGAAGTCCTGGGAGGGACTCGGCGGCTCACTGCTCTTCGGTGTCACCGCCTCGGTGCTGTCGGTGACGTTCCTGCTGGACCGGCCGTGGTGGGTCGGGTTGCCGCTCGGCCTGCTGCTGGTGATCACCGGCGTGCTCGGCGACCTGGTCGAGTCCCAGGTCAAACGTGACCTCGGGATCAAGGACATGGGCGCGCTGCTACCTGGTCACGGCGGTTTGATGGACCGCATCGACGCGATGCTGCCCTCGGCCGTCGCCGGCTGGATCGTGCTGACGCTGCTGGCGTGATCCCCGGGCGTTCAGCCAGCACGCCACCGCTCCGAGCACCAGGCCGACGCCCACGCCGACGTCCGGTCGCTGACCCAGCATCAGCCACGACAACAGGCCCGCGACGGCCGGGATCACACAGAACAGCATCGACACCGTCGCCGCCCCGTACAGGGTGATGGCGCGCACGTACATCGTCATGCACAGCGTCGCGTTGAGCAGCACCACCGCGGCCACCGCAGCCGCGGCATGCCACACGTCGTGAACCACCACCGGCGACACCGACGCGAGCACCAGCACCGGGCCCACGCACGCCGCGTTCTGCAGCGTCGCCGTCGCCCGGAAATCAACGCCGGCGCAGAACCTCTGCTGGTACACACCGCCGGCAGCGATGCCCACCAGCGCCGCTAGCAGCAGCCCGACCGCCGCATCCACACCAGTGGCCTCCAGCCGGCCCGCGCACGCGGCCAGCACCGCCGCGACGCCGAGCAGCAGCGCCACCACGCGCGTCACCGTCAGCGCCTCGCCGAGAAACATCGCCGCCAGCAGCGCCGTGACAACGGGGTTCATCGACACCACCACGGCTCCCAGCACGGCGGGAGCCCCGTGCTGCAGCGCGAGGTACAGACCGACGAACAAAACTCCTTGGGCCAGCAAGCCGCTGACCACGACGTGAACCAGCGCCACACCCGTGGGCCAACTCACACGCGCCACCAGTGCCCACGCGCCCAGAATCGCCGCGGCCAACCCGAACCGGAACACCAGCACCACCATCGGTGACACGGCGGAAACGGCAAGCGCCCCAATGGGATAGCCAAGGGCATAGACGAACGTCAGCGCGGCGGCCGAACGCAGCGGCATGGCAGACACGTTCGCCATGCTGGCGTCGGCAACCCGGCTCGTCCACCGAATTTCGGCCATCGTGCGATGAGATACTGACAATCGTCATGCCCAAATCCTCACCACCGCGGCACTTGGCCGACCTCGACGACGCCGGCCGGGTTGAGGCTGTCATCGACCTCGGGCTGCCGGCGTTTCGCGCCAAGCAACTGGCACGCCAGTACTACGGCCGGCTGATCGCCGACCCGCACCAGATGACCGATCTGCCCGCCGCGGTGCGCGACACAGTGGCCGATGCGATGTTCCCGCCGCTGCTCACCGCGGTGCGCGAGGTCGAATGCGACGGCGGTCAGACGCGAAAGACGGTGTGGCGCACACCAGATGGCACGACATTCGAATCGGTGCTGATGCGCTACCCGCAGCGCAACACGGTATGCATATCGTCGCAGGCGGGTTGCGGCATGGCATGCCCGTTCTGTGCTACCGGGCAGGGCGGGTTGACGCGCAACCTGTCGACCGCCGAAATCGTGGAACAAGTGCGGGCCGCCGCCGTGCACCTGCGCGAGCAGGGTGACCGGTTGTCCAACATCGTGTTCATGGGCATGGGCGAGCCGCTGGCCAACTACAACCGCGTGCTGGCCGCGGTGCGGCGCATCGTCGATCCGCCGCCGGACGGGTTCGGTATCTCGCAACGGTCGGTCACGGTGTCCACCGTCGGTCTGGTGCCGGCGATCCGCAGGCTTGCCGACGAACAGTTGGGCGTGACGCTCGCGCTGTCACTGCACGCGCCTGACGACGAGCTGCGCGACACCTTGGTCCCGGTGAACACGCGCTGGAAGATCGACGAGGCGCTGGACGCCGCCCGGTACTACGCCGATACGACGGGTCGGCGCGTCTCGGTGGAGTATGCGCTGATCCGCGACGTCAACGACCAGCCGTGGCGCGCAGACCTGCTGGGCAAGCGGCTGCACGCGGCGCTCGGCGCGTTGGTGCACGTGAACCTGATTCCGCTGAACCCGACTCCGGGCAGCCGTTGGGACGCCAGCCCCAAGCCCGTCGAGCGGGAATTCGTCCGGCGTGTCCGCGCCCAGGGAGTGTCGTGCACAGTCAGAGACACCCGCGGCCGCGAAATCGCGGCGGCGTGCGGCCAGCTGGCGGCCGAGACCTGACGCGGACCTAACGCGTCAAGCCGCGCCGGCGCAGATACCAATCGCGCCCGACCGCCACCAGGATCAGGGCAGCGAACACGATCAGATACCAGTTCTCCACCCAGCCGACGTGGTTGCCGCGCATCATCAGCAGCAGAAAGCCCGCAATGAAAATGCCGACCCAGTGCCACAGCCTGGGGGCGTCGCCGCTCCAACCCCATTCGGCGGAGGGCACTTCCGCGACGTCGACTCTGGTGCGTCGTTCAACCTCGGTGCTGGCCATGGCCGACATTCTGGCACAGCCCCGCAGGCGTAACGTCTGCTCACCGGCGTCACGTTGCCGGTGGACGCCGGGCTCGTGCTCAAGTGATCTGTCCGTAGCGGCGCAGCGCCTCCTTACGCTCGCGGGCGTGGTCGACGATCGGGTCGGGGTAGTCGGCGCTGCCCAGCTCGGGCACCCACCGGGCGATGTAAGCACCTGCGGGATCGAACTTCTCGGCCTGTGTGGTCGGATTGAACACGCGGAAGTACGGCGCGGCGTCGGTGCCGCAGCCGGCAGACCACTGCCAGCCGTGCTGGTTGCTGGCCATGTCGCCGTCCACCAGCTGCTCCAGAAACCACCGCGCCCCCCACTGCCATGGCAGGTGGAGGTCCTTGACCAGAAACGACGCGGTGATCATCCGCAGTCGATTCGGCATGAAGCCGGTTCGACTCAGCTGCCGCATGCCGGCGTCGACGATCGGGAACCCGGTCTGCCCGGCCTTCCACGCCTCGAACTTGCGCTGCGCGTCCGGGCCGGTGTCGACCTCGATCGCGTCGAAGTTGCGGTTCCAGTTCCACCACGCGCTGTGCGGCCAGTGGAAAAGCACCGCGGCGTAGAATTCACGAAAAGCCAACTCCCGCAAGTACGCAGCATGTCCCTTGCGGCGCGCGTCCAGATCCGCGGCCATGGTGCGCGGATGAATCGTGCCGAACTTCAGGTGCGCCGACATGCGGCTGGTGCCGTCGCGGTCGGGCCGGTTGCGGTTCTCGGCGTAGCCGTCGAGTGCGCCGTCGCGGAACCGCTGCCACTGCCGCAGGGCGGCGCTCTCCCCGGCCGCCACGTCGATCTCGACGCCCGGATCTTCGATCTTCACCGCACCGGTCAGCCCGGCGGGGTCGAGCCAGCGCGCCGAATTCGCGCCGGAGCCGGCCGGTGCACGCCAGCCGATATCGCGCCACCGGTCGAAGTATGAGGTGAAGACCTTGTACGGACTCCCGTCGTCCTTAGTCACCCTGCCCGGTGACACCAGATACGGCGAGCCCGCCGCCTGCAACGGGGTGTCGCCGAGCGCGTCGCGCACCTTCGCGTCACGCCGGCGCCCGAACGGCGCGAAGTCCTCCGAGATGTGCACCGCCGAGGCGCCAATCTCGTTGGCAACAGCGGGGATTCGCTCTTCGGGACGGCCTCGCGTGACGTACAGCCGGCCGTCGAGCCCCTCGCGAAGTTCACGCAGCGAGTCGCACAGGAACTGCAACCGACGTGGGCCCGACGAGTCCTCCAGTCGCGGGTCGAGCACGAAGCAGGCGAGCACGTCGTCGCTGTCGCCCGCGGCGGCGAGCAGGCACGGCAGGTCTTGGAGCCGCAGGTCGCGGCGAAACCACAACAGCGTCGGCACCAGACCCATGCTGCCTGTCGCCCGAGCCTCGTGGGGCGCCGTTGGGTGTTACGAGTTCGGGACGCGTTGTGGCCGGAGCCGACGGCGTGGGCATGGCTCGGCCGGCGGCGCCCCGGGGGCACAATAGGCAGGTGAGCAAGCTGACGCGAGTGCTCATCCTGGGCAGCACCGGCTCGATCGGCACCCAGGCGTTAGAGGTGATCGCAGCCAATCCCGACCGGTTCCAGGTGGTCGGTCTGGCGGCCGGCGGGACCAACGCCCAACTGCTGGCCGAGCAGCGCCACGCCACCGGCGTCACCAACGTCGCCGTCGCGGACCCGGCCGCCGCCGAGGCCGTCGGCGACGTCACCTACAGCGGGCCCGACGCCGCCACCGAACTGGTCCGCAATACCGAGGCGGACGTGGTTCTCAACGCTTTGGTGGGTGCGCTCGGCTTGGAGCCCACCCTGGCCGCGCTGCAGTCCGGCGCACGGCTGGCGCTGGCCAACAAGGAGTCGCTGGTCGCCGGCGGCCCGCTGGTGCTGAAGGCGGCCCGGCCGGGCCAGATCGTGCCCGTCGACTCCGAGCACTCAGCGCTGGCGCAATGCCTGCGGGCGGGACAGGCGCGCGAGGTGGCGAGGCTGGTGCTGACCGCCTCGGGCGGACCGTTCCGCGGCTGGTCGGCGGCCGACCTCGAGAACGTGACGCCCGAGCAGGCCGGGGCGCACCCCACCTGGTCGATGGGGCCGATGAACACGCTGAATTCGGCGTCGCTGGTGAACAAGGGACTCGAGCTCATCGAGACGCACCTGCTGTTCGGCGTGCGCTACGAGGACATCGACGTCGTGGTGCACCCCCAGTCGATCGTGCATTCGATGGTCACGTTCACCGACGGTTCGACGATCGCGCAGGCCAGCCCGCCCGACATGAAGCTGCCGATCTCGCTGGCACTGGGCTGGCCCGACCGCGTGCCCGGGGCGGCCTCTGCCTGCGATTTCTCGACCGCGAGCAGCTGGGAGTTCGAGCCGCTGGACCGCAGCGTTTTTCCGGCCGTCGACCTGGCCCGCGAGGCGGGCAAGCGGGGTGGCTGCCTGACCGCGGTCTACAACGCGGCCAACGAAGAGGCCGCCGCCGCGTTCCTGGCCGGGCGGATCCGCTTCCCGGCGATCGTGCGGACCATCGCCGACGTGCTCGCCAGCGCCGACCAGTGGGCCGCCGAACCCGCTACCGTGGAAGACGTACTCGACGCGCAGCACTGGGCACGGGCCCAGACACGTCGCGTCTTCGCGCAGGAGGTCATACCCGCCCGATGATTTTCGTGATCGGCATCGTGCTGTTCGCAGCCTTCATCCTGGTGTCCGTCGCGCTGCACGAGTGCGGCCACATGTGGGCCGCGCGCGCGACGGGAATGAAGGTGCGGCGGTACTTCGTCGGGTTCGGTCCGACGCTGTGGTCGACGCGGCGAGCCAACAAGCTGGGTTCGACGGAGTACGGCGTGAAGGCCATTCCGCTCGGCGGCTTCTGCGACATCGCGGGCATGACGTCGGTCGAGGAGCTCAAGCCCGACGAAGAGCCCTACGCGATGTACAAGCAGAAGGCGTGGAAGCGGGTGGCGGTGTTATTCGCCGGCCCCGCGATGAACTTCCTCGTCGGGCTCGTGGTGGTCTACGGGATCGCAGTGGTGTGGGGACTGCCGAACCTGAACCCCGACACCCGCGCGGTCGTCGGCGAAACCACATGTGTGCAGCCCGAAATAGCGAAGGGCAAGCTCGGCCAATGCGCCGGCGCCGGCCCCGCCGCCGCCGCGGACATCCGCGCCGGCGACGTGATCGTCAAGATCGGCGACAAGGACGTGCACAGCTTCGAAGACGTCGTCGCCGCGGTCCAGCCGCTGTCGGGGCCGACGCCGGTGGTCGTCGAACGTGGCGGTCAGCGCATCGACACCGTCGTGAACGTCACCCGCACGCAGCGGTTCGTCGGCGACACGGCGTCGCAGGTCGGGGCCATCGGCATCAAGGCTGCGCCCCAACCCGGCCCGACGCAGTACAACGCACTGACCGCGGTGCCCGCGACGTTCGCGTTCACCGGCGATCTCGGGGTGCGGCTCGGTCAGGCGCTGCTGGCGATCCCCACCAAGGTCGGTGCGCTGCTGCACGCGATCGGCGGCGGTGAGCGCGACATGGACACGCCGATCAGCGTGGTGGGTGCCTCCATCATCGGCGGCGACACCGTCGACCATGGCCTGTGGGTGATGTTCTGGTTCCTGCTGGCCCAGCTGAACTTCGTGCTGGGCGCGGTGAACCTGATCCCGCTGTTGCCGTTCGACGGCGGCCACATCGCGATCGCGGTGTTCGAGAAGGTGCGCAACATGATCCGTTCGGTGCGCGGCAAAGCCGCCGCGGCGCCGGTCAACTACCTGAAGTTGATGCCCGCGACATACGTGGTCCTGATCGTGGTGGTCGGCTACATGCTGCTGACCGTGACCGCTGACGTGGTCAACCCGATCCGGCTGTTCCAATAGCTTTCTAGGAGATAGAGATGACCGTCGGCAGCGTTGGCCTCGGCATGCCGAACCTGCCCGCTCCCACGCTGGCGCCCCGGCGCAAAACCCGTCAGCTGATGGTGGGCAATGTCGGCATCGGCAGCGACTACCCGATCGCCGTGCAGTCCATGACCACGACGAAGACCCATGACGTCAACGCCACCCTGCAGCAGATCGCGGAGCTGACGGCGTCCGGTTGCGACATCGTGCGGGTGGCGTGCCCGCGGCAAGAGGACGCCGACGCGCTGGCCGAAATCGCGCGGCACAGCCAGATCCCGGTGATCGCCGACATCCACTTCCAGCCGAAGTACATCTTCGCCGCGATCGACGCCGGCTGCGCGGCGGTGCGGGTGAACCCCGGCAACATCAAGGAATTCGACGGCAGGGTCAAGGAGGTTGCCAAGGCGGCCGGTGACGCCGGTATCCCGATCCGTATCGGCGTCAACGCCGGCTCGCTGGACAAGCGTTTCTTGGCCAAATACGGCAAGGCCACTCCGGAGGCGCTGGTCGAGTCGGCGCTGTGGGAGGCGTCGCTGTTCGAAGAACACGGGTTCGGCGACATCAAGATCAGCGTCAAGCACAACGACCCGGTCATCATGGTGGCCGCCTACGAACTGCTCGCGTCGCAGTGCGACTACCCGCTGCACCTCGGCGTGACGGAGGCCGGGCCGGCATTCCAGGGCACGATCAAGTCCGCGGTCGCGTTCGGGGCGCTGCTGTCGCGCGGCATCGGCGACACGATCCGGGTTTCGCTGTCCGCGCCGCCGGTCGAAGAGGTCAAGGTCGGCAATCAGATCCTCGAGTCACTGAACCTGCGGCCGCGCTCGCTGGAGATCGTCTCGTGCCCGTCGTGTGGCCGCGCGCAAGTCGACGTCTACACGCTGGCCAACGAGGTCACCGCCGGGCTCGAGGGCCTCGACGTGCCGCTGCGGGTCGCGGTGATGGGCTGTGTGGTCAACGGGCCGGGGGAGGCCCGTGAAGCCGACCTCGGCGTGGCTTCCGGAAACGGCAAGGGCCAGATCTTCGTCAAGGGCGAGGTGATCAAGACCGTGCCGGAATCGCAGATCGTCGAGACGCTGATCGAAGAGGCCATGCGAATCGCAGAAGAGCGTGGCTCAGATGCCAGCGGTTCACCGGTGGTGACCGTAAGCTGATGGCGTAGCTTCCGGCCGGAAAGAGCGGCAGAAAGAATCCCATGTCGGCTCCACCGATCCTTCGTCTGGTCGACGAACGGCGTGTCTCGGTGGCGCGCGACGGGGCAGCGGTACAGCGGGTGCTGGACGCCGACCCGGTGGGCAGCTGCATGGTGGCGGCGCGGGTCGCCGAGTACGGCGTCGATCCGGTGGCGATCGGCGGCGAACTGTGGACGCGCCGCGGACCCGACGAATCCCTTTGCTACGCAGGCGCAAACCTGATCCCGCTGCGCGGCACGACGGCCGACCTGCACGCGTTCGCCGACAAGGCGATGGGCGTGGCGCGGCGGTGTTCGTCAGTGGTGGGCCGAGCGGAGTTGGTGCTGCCGATGTGGGGTCGGCTGGAGCACGCGTGGGGGCCGGCGCGCGACGTGCGTGCCCATCAGCCGCTGATGGCGATGGCGACGCGGCCGTCGTGTCTGATCGACGCCGGGGTGCGGCGGGTGCGCGTCGACGAGCTCGAGCCATATCTGGTTGCGGCGATCGACATGTTCATCGGCGAGGTCGGCATCGACCCGCGGCTCGGCGACGGCGGCCGCGGCTACCGGAGGCGCGTCGCGGGCCTGATCGCGGCGGGCCGGGCCTGGGCCCGCTTCGAGCACGGCCAAGTGATCTTCAAGGCCGAGGTGGGCTCGCAATCCCCGGCCGTGGGGCAGATCCAGGGTGTCTGGGTGCATCCGGAGTACCGGGGCCGGGGCCTGGGTATCGCGGGGACGGCAGCGGTGGTCGCGGCTGTCGTCGACAGCGGCCGGATCGCCAGCCTGTACGTCAACGACTTCAACACCGTTGCCCGCGCGGCCTACGCGCATGTCGGCTTCGCCGAGGTCGGCACGTTCGCGACCGTGCTTCTCGACTGAGCCGCGATTTCGGCGCGCGCACGTGCGCTGAGGTCCGGTTTGCGCACCGAAATCGCTGTCGGTCGGTGCGCCTCCGCCGCGGCCGCGTGACCAGTTCGTAACATCAGCCTCAATGGCAACACGAGTAACAACCGTCCTGGCGATCGCCGCCCTGGTAGCGGGCGCACTCGTCGGCTGCACCCCCCGGCCTGACGGACCCGCCCCGGCCGCCCAGCAGTTCTTCGCCGCGCTGGCCACCGGCAACACCAGCGCAGCCGCCGCGCTGTCCGACCGCCCCGACGACGCCCGCGCGGCGCTCAATGCCGCGTGGGCGGGTCTGCAGGCCACCAGCCTGGACGCGCAGGTACTGGCCGCGAGCTTCTACGAGGACACCGGCACCGTCGACTACCGCTACACCTGGCATCTGCCGAAGAACCGGACGTGGACCTACGACGGCCGGCTCTCGATGATCCGCGAGGAAGGCCGCTGGCAGGTGCGGTGGACGCCTGCCGGGTTGCACCCCAAACTCGGCGAGCACCAGACACTTGCCCTGCGCGCCGACGCGCCGACCCGCGCGTCCGTCAACGAAGTCGGCGGCTCGGACGTGCTCAAGCCCGGCTACCTCTACCACTACGAGCTCGACGCGAAACAGGCTGGGCTGCAACTGATGCCGACGGCGCGGGCGGTCGTCGACGCGTTGCGGCCATTCGACAACACGCTGGACCCGCAGCGGCTGGCCGAGCAGGCCAGCTCGACAACCGAGCGGGTGGACCTGGTCACGCTGCGGCCCGACGACAACAACCGCGTCTCGCCCGCGATCGGGCAGCTGCCCGGGGTGGTGGTCACGCCGCAACCGGAGATGTTGCCCACCGACGACGGGTTCGCGCCGGCATTGGTCGCGCAGGTGAAGAAGGCGGTGACAGCCCAGCTCGACGGCGAAGCCGGGTGGCGGGTGGTCAGCGTCAACCAGAACGGTGTCGACGTGGGCGTGCTCAGCGAGGTGCCCGGTAAGCCCGCCCCGTCGGTGTCGATCACGCTGGACCGCTCGATCCAGAACGCGGCTCAGCGCGCGGTCGGCAACGTCGGCAAGCAGGCGATGATCGTCGTGATCAGGCCGTCGACGGGCGCGATCTTGGCGGTCGCGCAGAACGCCGCGGCCGACGCCCAAGGTCCGCTGGCCACGACGGGCCTTTTTCCGCCCGGCTCGACGTTCAAGATGATCACCGCGGGCGCCGCCATAGAACGTGACATGGCCACGCCCAACACCCTGCTGGGCTGCCCCGGCACGCTGGACATCGGGCACCGCACGGTGCCGAACTACGGGAAGTTCGATCTGGGTGTGGTGCCGATGTCGCGGGCGTTCGCCAGTTCGTGCAATACCACGTTCGCCGAGTTGGCCAGCCGGATGCCGCCGCGGGCATTGAGCGACGCGGCCGCGCAGTACGGCATCGGTCTGGATTACGACGTGGCCGGCATCCCGACCGTGACGGGATCGGTGCCGCCGACGGTGAACCTCGCTGAACGGACCGAGGACGGCTTCGGGCAGGGCAAGGTCCTGGTCAGCCCGTTCGGGATGGCACTGGCCGCGGCCACGGTTGCCGCCGGGAAAACCCCTGTGCCCCAACTGATCATGGGCCGGCCCACCGGGGTCACCGGCAAGCGCACCGAGGTGACGCCGCAGATGCTGGACGGTCTGCGACCGATGATGCGGCTGGTGGTCACCAACGGCACTGCCAAAGACATCGCCGACGCGGGGGAGGTCTACGGCAAGACCGGGGAAGCGGAGTTCCAGGGTGGCTCGCACTCGTGGTTCTCCGGCTACCGCGGCGACATGGCGTTCGCGGCGCTGATCGTCGGGGGCGGCAGCTCCGAGTATGCGGTGCGGATGGTCAAGTACATGCTCTCGCAGCTGCCGCCGGACTATCTGGCCTGATCTCGCGCCCGCGAGAGCTGGGCCACCCCGCGGTAACTTGGAGGGGTCATGACCAGTGAACAGCCCCTGGAACTGCGCATCAGCGACGCCGACCGCAACGGCACGCTGCGGCGGCTGGCCAACGCGCTGGCGCTCGGGCTGATCGACATCGACGAGTTCGACGAGCGCTCGTCACAGGTCTCACGGGCACGCACCCGCGGTGAGCTCGACGGCGTGGTGGGCGACCTGCCCGCGCCCGGCGCCATCGTCACGTCGGCCGCCGATCGGGTGGAGCTGCGCGGCTGGGCCGGCTCGCTGCGGCGCCACGGGGAATGGGTGGTGCCCACCCGGCTCGCCCTGGTCCGCCGCTTCGGCTCGATCGAACTCGACTTGACCAAGGCCCGCTTCGCCGGGCCGGTCGTCGTCATCGAACTCGACATGGTCCGCGGCTCGGTCGACATCCGGCTGCCCGACGGCGCGAGCGCGTCCATCGACGACGTGACGGTCTACGGCGGCAGCGCACGCGACCGTCGCAAAGAACCGCCGGCTGAAGGCACGCCACATGTCGCGTTCACCGGCCGCCTGATCCTCGGCTCGTTGACCATCCGTGGGCCGCGGCAGCGGCGTCCGAAGCTGCCGACGCTGCGCGGCCTCGGTAATCGTTAGGCTGGTGGACATGCCTGTTCGTGCTGCCCTGCGCTCCGGCGTGCTCTCACCCACCCGCTCGGTGCCGCCGTCGATTCCGCGGCCCGAGTACGCCTGGAAACCGACCGTGAACGAAGGCAGCGAGCCGTGGGTGCAAAGCCCTGAGGTGATCGAGAACATGCGCATCGCGGGCCGCATCGCCGCGGGCGCACTCGCCGAGGCCGGCAAGGCCGTCGCGCCCGGCGTCACCACCGACGAGCTCGATCGCATCGCCCACGAGTACATGGTCGACCACGGCGCTTATCCGTCGACGTTGGGCTACAAGGGCTTTCCGAAATCGTGCTGCACCTCCCTGAACGAGATCATCTGCCACGGCATCCCCGATTCCACGGTGATCGAGGACGGCGACATCGTGAACATCGACGTGACCGCCTACATCAACGGCGTGCACGGTGACACCAACGCGACGTTCCTGGCCGGCGACGTCTCCGAAGAGCACCGGCTGCTGGTCGAGCGCACTCACGAGGCGATGATGCGCGCGATCAAGGCCGTCAAGCCCGGCCGGTCGCTGTCGGTGGTCGGGCGGGTCATCGAGTCGTACGCAAACCGCTTCGGCTACAACGTCGTTCGCGACTTCACCGGACACGGCATCGGCACCACCTTCCACAACGGCCTGGTGGTGCTGCACTACGACCAGCCGTCGGTCACCACGATCATCGAGCCCGGCATGACGTTCACCATCGAGCCGATGATCAACCTCGGCTCATTGGATTACGAGATCTGGGACGACGGCTGGACCGTGGCCACCAAGGACCGCAAGTGGAGCGCGCAGTTCGAGCACACACTGGTGGTCACCGACGACGGCGCCGAGATCCTGACGCTCGCCGAATGACGCGGCCGCGGTGACCGGGGCGTTGCTGATCGCGGGCACCAGCTCTGATGCCGGCAAGTCGATGGTCGTTGCCGGGCTGTGCCGGCTGCTGGCCCGCAAAGGCGTGAAGGTCGCCCCGTTCAAAGCGCAGAACATGTCCAACAACTCGGCGGTGACCGTCGACGGCGGCGAGATCGGCCGCGCGCAGGCCATGCAAGCCCGTGCATGCGGGCTGGAGCCGAGTGTCCGCTTCAACCCGATCCTGTTGAAGCCCGGCGGCGACCGGTCGTCGCAACTGGTGGTGCGTGGCCGGGTGACGGGCACGGTGAGCGCCGGCGACTACGTCCAGCATCGCGAGCGGCTTGCTGCCGTGGTGGCCGAGGATCTTCAGGCGCTGCGCGACGAGTTCGACGCGGTGATTTGCGAAGGGGCCGGCTCGCCTGCCGAAATCAACCTGCGCGCAACGGATCTCGCGAACATGGGGCTGGCCAGAGCCGCGAACCTGCCGGTGCTGCTGGTCGGCGACATCGACCGCGGCGGGCTGCTCGCGCACCTGTTCGGCACGCTCGCCGTGCTGGATCCGGACGACCAGAAGCTGATCGCCGGCTTCGTGGTCAACAAGTTCCGCGGCGATCCGGCTCTGCTCGAGCCGGGACTGCGGCAGCTCGAAAAGCTCACGGGCCGGCCCACCTACGGCGTGCTGCCCTACGTCGACGAGCTCTGGCTGGACACCGAGGATTCGCTTTCTGTCCTGGCGGACCGGATCGTCGCCAAGCCTCAGCCACCATGCGGTACGCAGTGGCTGACGGTCGTCGCGATCCGTCTGCCCCGCATCTCCAACTCCACCGACGTCGAGGCCCTGGCCTGCGAACCCGGTGTGCGGGTCCAGTGGAGCACCGACCCTGCCACGGTCGCCGGCGCCGACGTCGTGGTGATCCCCGGCACCAAAGCCACGGTGGCAGACCTGGATTGGCTGCGGTCGCGTGGTCTGGCCGAAGCCGTGCGACGCCACGCCGACGCCGGCAAGCCGGTGCTCGGCATCTGCGGCGGTCTGCAAATGCTGTGCAGCACAATCGACGACCGCGTCGAGTCCCGCGCGGGCAGCGTCGCCGGGCTTGGCCTGCTGGACGCCGACGTGCAGTTCTGCCCGGACAAGACCCTGCTGCGCCACCACGCGCCGCTCGCCGGCTACGAGATCCACCACGGGCAGCTGCGCAGGTGCGCCGAAGAAAACTGGTCGGACGTCGGGATCCGGCGCGACAACGTGTACGGCACGCATTGGCACGGGCTGTTCGACAACGACGCGTTCCGGCGCGACTGGCTGACCCTGGCGGCGGCCGCCGCGGGCCGCGACGGGTTCGTCGTGGCTGACGACGTCGACGTGGCCGCCCGGCGCGACGCGCAACTCGATATCCTCGCCGACCTGCTCGGCGCACACGTCGACGTCGATGCCGTATGCGAACTCCTCGCCAGCGGACCACCGGCGCGGCCCGTCGTCACCAGTACTCTGTCAGCGTGTCCAAGCCCCTCGCCCTGATCGCGGCCGTCGCCTTGGCGGTGTCGGTCGCCGGATGCGCCACCACGGTCAGCGGCACCCCGACGTGGCCGGGGGCCAAGCTCGCCAAGGTGTTGCTGACTCCGGCGGACTTCCCGCCGGGTGTCGGCTACGGACGCATCGTCGAGCAGCCCGGCGAGTCCGGCAATGCCGGCGCTCCGCCGCCGATGCTCTCGCGGCCGCAAGGTTGCTCCAACGGCCTCACCGACGTGATCACGTCGCACGCCGAACGCGGTCCCGGCAGCGCGGCGAAGTACAACCTGATCTACGACGGCGCCCGCATCGTGATCACGGTGCTCACCTCGCCGATGAACCTCGACGCAATCGCGGCGGAGGCCGACCGCTGCCAACGGTTCGACACCTATTTCGACCGCGGCTCGCCGCCAATTCCGATCACCACCACCAAGCTGGCGTCGTCGCGGCCGAATCAGCTGGTGTACCAGCAGACAATGGCCCTGCACGGTCTCGACAGCAGCGTCTACGAGTCGTTCGAGAACGTCGGCTCGATGGCGGTGTTCGGAATGGCTTTTCCCACAATGAGACTCGGCTCCGGCCAGTCGTCAGCGCCGAAAGCGTCTCTGCCGCAGACGTTCATCGAGATCGCCGACCGGCAAGCCCAGCGAATGCAAGACGCCTGAGTAGCTGACCGTCTGCTGTCAGACGCGCCAAAACGGCCCGGCGGCGCAGTGAAAACTGTAGCGTCCAACAAGTGCCTTCGACGATGCTCACCGTCGACGGATTCCCGATAACGGTCAGCGCGACCGGTCCTGAGAAAGGACCTGTCGTGACGCTGCTCGGCGGGACGCAGCAAGCGCCCGCGGCTTACGACCCGGTCTGCCACCGGCTGCACACCGCGTCGCTGCGCACCGTCGTCATCGCGCCGGATCGTCGGCTGACGCCGAAATCGGTGGTGGGCATCCTCGACTCGCTGGACGTGAAGTGGGCGGTGCTGGTCGGCGATCGCGTCGGCGGTGAACTCGCGTGGGAGCTGGCCGCGAGCCGGCTCGACCGGTTCACCGGTCTCATCGTGATCGACCGGGGGCATCCGCGCGTCCCCGACTTGACCGGCGTGGTGCGCGACGAGCACTGCCCGCCCGTCGAGGTCAACACCACGGCGATGGTCAGCACGCCGGCCGCACGGGCGGTCGCGGTGGCCAGCCAGCGCTACGTCTACGGCGACTACCGGATCGTCGAGATGTTGGGGCGGCGCCACGCGCAGCAGTCGACAGCGCAGCTGGCCGCCGAGATCGTGTTGCGCACCAGCACCTGGTGACCGTCAGGGCTGCGGCGCTTCCGGAGTCCAGGCCTGCGGCAGCCGGGGGTGCCCGGGGAACAGGAAGTCGATGAATGCCGCGGCGGTCGGCTGTGGCTCGTGGTTGGCCAGCCCCGGGCGTTCGTTGGCCTCGATGAACACGTACTCCTCGCCGCTCACGTCGGGCACCAGCAGGTCGATGCCGGTCACGGGGATGCCGATGGCCTCGGCCATCTTCACCGCCACGCGGCACAACTCGGGACTGACCTTGGCGGTGACGTCGTGGATGGTGCCGCCCTGGTGCAGGTTGGCGGTCCGGCGCACCCGCAGCCGGGTGCCTTCCGGCAGCACGTCGTCGTAGGACCAGCCCGCGTCGCGGACCGTGCCTTCGGTCACCGCGTCGAGCGGGATGCGCGACTCTCCGCCGGTCGCGGCGGACCGGCGCCGGCTCTCGGCTTCGATGAGGTCACGCACGCTGTGCCGCCCGGTGCCGATGATCTCCGCAGGCTTGCGGATCGCCGCGGCGACGACCTTGCCGTCGATCACGACCAGGCGCAGATCTTCGCCGCGGGCGCGCTGCTCGATCAGCACCTCAGGACAGTGCTCGTGCGCTCGTGCCAGTGCCGCGTCGAGTTCGTCGTGACCGTCGACACCGACCGTGATGCCCTTGCCCTGCTCGCCGCGGGTGGGTTTGACGACGACGTCGCCGACCTCGTCGTAGAACTTGTGGTCCTGTTCGTCGAATGTGGCCAGACGCCCGCGTGACACCGTGATGCCGGCCTCCACGGCGATCCGGCGGGTGCGGCGCTTGTCGTCGCAGCGGCTCATCGCGACCGCGGAGGTGAACTCCGACAGCGATTCGCGGGTGACGACGCTGCGGCCGCCGTGGGTGAGGCGTAGCTCGCCGGTCTCGGCGTCGAGCACTTCCACCTGGATGCCCCGACGCAGGGCTTCGTCGGCGATGATGCGAGCGTACGGGTTCAGGTCGTCGACGGTCTCGGGCGTGATCGCGGTGAACAACGGCTCGTTGATCGCGTTCTTGCGCTTGATGCACAGCACCGGCACACGGTGAAAGCCGAGCTTCTCGTAGAGCGCGATCGCGGCGTGGTTGTCGTGCACCACCGACAGGTCCATGTAGGAGCGGCCCAGCCGGCGGTAGTGCTCGGCGAGCGCGCGGGTGAGCGCCTCGCCGACGCCGGGCAGCCCGGCGGCCGGGTCGACGGCAAGCGTCCACAGGCTGGTGCCGTGCTCGGGATCGTCGAAAAGCAGCCAATGGTCCACACCGGTGACGGTGCCGACGATCGCGCCGTCGTTGTCGCGCACGGCGAGAAGATAGGTGACCGCCTCACAGTTGAGGTGGTTGTCCCAGATGACGTCCACCCGGGCCGGCACCATCCCGCAGCGAACGTACACCCGGTTCATCTCGTCGGCGTCGTCGCGAGAATCCAAGGGCCGCACCGTGATTCCGGTGGGCGTCCAATCCAGCGACTCGTCGGTGAACCGCAACCGGTAGGTGTGGCTGGGGTCGATGAACAGCTCGTGCGGACTGCGGGCGACGACGACGTGCGCTTCGCGGGCGTACATGCAGATGTCGCGGCGACCGGGGCCTTCGCGGCGCAGCACCTCGGCGAGTTCGTCGGGATCGGAGAATGTCTGCCCGAACACCAGCCGGCCCCAGCCCAGATCCAGCACCACGTTGTTGGGCATCGCGTCCACCAGGTGTGCTGGCGGCACGTCGTGCAACCCGAGCGTGATGGCCTCGGGGTACTCGTCACCTGCGGCCACCTGACTGACCCTACCGTCAGTGCTCGGTCGCCACCGCCCAACGTTCCTCGATGCGGCCGAAGCGCCAGACCGACACGGCCACCGCCCATGTCAACAGGAACAGCCCGACGATGACGAAGCCCACGACGTTGAGGTCGACACCGGCGACCCAGTCCCAGACTCCGCCGGACAGGCCCAGCTGCTCAGCCAGCAGGCCCAGCAGTTCCACGCTGCCGATCACGAACGCCACCGCAACCGACAGCCCGGTGATCGCGAGGTTGTAGTACACCTTGCGCAGCGGTTTGGAGAACGCCCAGCCGTAGGCGAAGTTCATGAACGTGCCGTCGACGGTGTCCAGCAGGCTCATGCCCGCGGCGAACAGCACCGGCAGGCACATGATCGCGTACCACGGCACCCCGGCGACAGCGCTGGTGCCGGCAAGCACCAGCAGCGCGATCTCGGTGGCGGTGTCGAAGCCCAGCCCGAACAGCAGCCCGAGCGGGTACATGTGCCACGACTTGGTGATCGACCGGGTGAAACGGCCGAACAGTCTGTTCAGCAGGCCGCGACCGTTGAGCTGCTCTTCCAGTGCGGCGTCGTCGCAGGTGCCGCCGCGCATCCGCAAGAAGACCCGCACGATGCCGACCAGGATCACGAGGTTGATCGCCGCGATCACGTACAGGAACAGCCCGGACACGCTGGTGCCGATCAGCCCGGTGTAGTGGTGCAGCGCCGACGAATCGTCTTCCACCGGCCCGACGATCGCCTTGACGCCCAGCGACAGCAGCACGGCCAGGCCGAAGACCACCGTCGAATGACCGAGCGAGAAGAAGAACCCGACCCCCAGCGGGCGCTGGCCGTCGCTCATCAGCTTGCGGGTGGTGTTGTCGATGGCGGCGATGTGGTCGGCGTCGAACGCGTGCCGAAGGCCCAGCGTGTATGCGGTCAGCCCGACGCCGATGCCCAGCGCCTTGTCACCGACCCCGAGGTGCTCCGGGGCCACGAACCCGACGAGCGTGATCCAGCCGACGAGGTGCAGCAGCGCGATGACGCCGAACATCGAGGCCAGCGCGAACCATTCGCGGCGGGTCAGTGCGGCCCGCGCGCGGGCCAGCCAAGAAGGGGGCTGCGGCGGTGCATCGGTCACCACTGTCCGACGGTAAGTCTTCTTGCAAGCGATTCGCAAGAGCGGTTGTCAGTGCCTGGCTTGTCGGCGGTGAGACACTGATCTGGTGAACGGGATCGGCGAGGTGCTGCGGGCGCACGGGCTGCGCCGGACCGCGCCGAGGATCGCGGTGCTGGCCACCCTGCAGCCGGTACACGGGCACCTGTCAGTCGCCGAAATCCATGCGCGCCTTGCCGATTCGGGCCAAGCCGAGGTGCCGGACCTTGCGACGGTGTACCGGACGGTGACCACACTGGTCGACGCGGGCGTGCTGCACGCGCTGACCGTCGAGGGTGGCGTCACCACGTACGGGATCGCGGAGAGTCCGCACCACCACGCTGTCTGCACGCGCTGCGGCACGATCATCGAGGTGCCGGCGCAGCGGCTGACCTCGGCGCTGGAGCACGCGATCGAGGGCAGCTCGTTCACGCTGTCCGATCGGGCCGGCCTGACCCTGCACGGCTTGTGCCCCGAGTGCCAACGGCGCTGAAATGGTTGACTTCCCGACATGGTGAGTGCGCCGTTGAGCCTGCGCGAGCTCGAAGAGCTGATCGAAGACGACGCGATCGACACGGTAATCGTCGCGTTCGCCGACATGCAAGGCCGACTGACCGGCAAGCGAGTTTCGGCGCGGCTGTTCACCGAAGAGGTGGCCGGCCACGGCGCCGAGTGCTGTAACTATCTGCTGGCCGTCGACGTCGACATGAACACCGTCGACGGCTATGCGATGAGCAGCTGGGAGACCGGTTACGGCGACATGGTGATGACCCCGGACTTCGCCACGTTGCGCCTGATCCCGTGGCTGCCCGGCACGGCGCTGGTGCTGGCGGACCTGTCGTGGCACGACGGTCGTCCGGTCACCGCGGCGCCGCGCAGCATCCTCGCCCGCCAGATCGGCCGGCTATCGGAGCGTGGCCTGGTGCCCTACGTGGGCACCGAACTGGAATTCATGGTGTTCGACAACAGCTACCGCGATGCGTGGGCGCGCGGCTACCGCGGTCTGACACCGGCGTCCGACTACAACGTCGACTACGCCATGCTGGCGTCGTCACGGATCGAGCCGCTGTTGCGCGACATTCGCCGCGGCATGGTGGGCGCCGGCATGTATTGCGAAGGCGTCAAAGGAGAATGCAACCGCGGCCAGCAGGAGATCGCGTTTCGCTTCGACCAGGCGATGGTCACCTGCGACAACCACACCGTGTACAAGAACGGCGCGAAGGAGATCGCCGACCAGCACGGCATGAGCCTGACGTTCATGGCCAAGTTCGACGAACGCGAAGGAAACAGCTGCCACATCCACATCTCGCTGCGTGGCGACGACGGGTCCGCGGTGTTCGCCGACTCCGACGACGAACATGGCATGTCGGCGTTGTTCCGCAGTTTCGTCGCCGGGCAACTGGCGACGCTGCGCGAGCTGACCCTGTGCTACGCGCCGAACATCAACTCCTACAAGCGCTTTGCCGACGGGAGCTTCGCGCCGACCGCTATCGCGTGGGGCATCGACAACCGGACGTGCGCACTGCGGGTGGTGGGCCGCGGCGCTGCGATGCGGGTGGAGTGCCGCGTGCCGGGCGGCGACGTGAACCAGTACCTGGCAGTGGCGGCGCTGATCGCCGGTGGCCTGCACGGCATCGAGCATGAGCTGGCATTGCCAGAACCGTTGCGGGGCAACGCCTATCACAGCGACGCGCAACGGCTGCCGAAAACGCTGGGTGAGGCCACGGACCTGTTCGCGGACTCCGCGGTCGCGCGGGCGGCGTTCGGCGACGACGTCGTCGAGCACTACCTCAACAACGCGCGCGTCGAACTCGCCGCGTTCAACGCCGCGGTGACGGACTGGGAGAGGGTGCGGGGCTTTGAGCGGCTCTAGGCCCGTGTTGGGGCTGACGACCTATCTCGAGCAGGCGCAGACCGGCGTCTGGGATGTGCGGGCCAGTTTTCTGCCGCACATCTACCTGGAGGGCGTGACGCAGGCCGGCGCAATTGCGCTGCTGCTGCCGCCTCAGCCGGTCAGCGCCCAGATCACCGACCGGGTGCTCGACCGCCTCGACGGGCTGGTGATCACCGGCGGCAAGGACGTCGACCCAGCCCGGTACGGACAGCCGCGCCACCCGCAGACCGACGAGCCACGGCCCGACCGCGACGCATGGGAATTCGCGCTGCTTCACGGCGCGCTGAGCCGGCGGATGCCGGTGCTGGGCATTTGCCGCGGCGCACAGGTGCTCAACGTGGCTCTGGGGGGCAGCCTGCATCAGCATCTGCCCGACGTCCTCGGGCACTCGCGCCATCAGCAAGGCAACGCGGTGTTCTCCACGTCCAGAATCCGCACCGTGCCCGGAACCCGGCTGGCCGCGCTGATCGGCGAGCAGTCGCAGGAGCAGTGCTATCACCACCAGGCCATCGCCGAACTGGGCGACGGATTGGTGGTCAGCGCGCGCGACGACGACGGTGTGATCGAAGCCGTCGAAATGCCCGGCGACGCTTTCGTCCTCGCGGTGCAATGGCATCCCGAAGAGCGGCTCAACGACCTGCGGCTGTTCGCGGCTGTCGTCGACGCGGCGAGGACGTACGCGGGAGTGCACTCGTGACGGAGGTGATCAACCCGGCCACCGAGGAAGTGCTGTGCACGGTCGAGCCGACCGATGTCGCCGGCGTCGACGACGCGGTGGCCAGGGCGCTCGGTGCCCAAAGGCGCTGGGCTGCAACACCTCCCGCGGATCGGGCGGCAGTGTTGCGTGCGTTCGCGGCCACGGTGGACGCACACGTCGACGAACTCGCAGCGCTCGAGGTCGCCAACTCCGGGCATCCGATCGCGTCGGCCGAGTGGGAAGCCCGCCATGTCCGCGACGTGCTGCAGTACTACGCCGCGAGCCCGGAACGGTTGACGGGCAGGCAAATCCCCGTCGCCGGCGGCCTTGACGTCACGTTCCACGAACCGCTGGGTGTCGTCGGCGTGATCACACCGTGGAACTTCCCGATGACGATCGCGTCGTGGGGGTTTGCCCCCGCGCTGGCCGCCGGGAACGCAGTTGTCGTCAAGCCGGCCGAATGGACTCCGCTGACCACGATCCGGCTGGGCGAGCTTGCGGCAGAGGCCGGGTTGCCTGACGGTCTTTTGCAGGTGTTGCCCGGGGCGGGCGCCGTGGTGGGCGAGCGGTTCGTCACCCATCCCGACGTCCGCAAAATCGTGTTCACCGGCTCCACCGAAGTCGGCACCCGGGTGATGGCCGGGGCTGCCGCACAGGTCAAGCGGGTCACACTCGAGCTCGGCGGCAAAAGTGCCAACATCCTGTTCGACGACTGCGACCTGGAACAAGCCGCCGCGACCGCCCCGTACGGCGTGTTCGACAACGCCGGGCAGGACTGCTGCGCGCGTAGTCGAATCCTGGTGCAGCGCAACGTCTTCGACCGTTTCATGCAGTTGCTGGAGCCGGCCGTCAAGGGCGTCGTCGTCGGCGACCCGACGTCGCGGGCCACCGAGATGGGCCCCCTGGTGTCGCGGGCGCACCGCGACAGGGTCGCCTCCTACGTGCCCGACGACGCGCCCGTGGCGTTTCGCGGCAGTGCCCCGTCCGGCCCCGGCTACTGGTTTCCGCCCACGGTGCTGACGCCGCAGCGGTCGGATCGCGCGGTGCGCGAGGAGATCTTCGGTCCGGTGGTCGCGGTGTTGCCGTTCGACGACGAGGCCGACGCGATCAGGCTGGCCAACGACACTGCCTATGGGCTGTCGGGATCGATCTGGACCGACAACCTGTCTCGGGCGCTGCGCGTCGCGCGGGCGGTGGAATCGGGCAATCTGTCGGTGAACTCGCATTCGTCGGTGCGCTACAGCACGCCGTTCGGCGGCTTCAAGCAGTCGGGTCTGGGCCGCGAGCTGGGCCCTGATGCACCGCTGTCGTTCACCGAGACCAAGAACGTGTTCATCGCTGTAGCAGAGGCGCCGGGGGAGGCCCGATGATCGACCTGACGCAGCGGCTGGCCGGCAAGGTCGCCGTGATCACCGGCGGCGCAAGCGGAATCGGGCTGGCCACCGGACGGCGCCTGCGTGACGAGGGCGCGACCATCGTCGTGGCCGACATCGACCGCGTCGGCGGCCGGGAAGCCGCCGATGAGCTCGGCGGGTTGTTCGTGCCGGTCGACGTCACCGAGGAGTCCGGCGTCAACGCGCTGTTCGACACCGCCGCAACCACTTTCGGCTCAGTCGACATTGCGTTCAACAACGCCGGCATCTCGCCGCCCGACGACGACCTGATCGAAAACACCGCGCCGGCCGCATGGCAGCGCGTGCAAGACGTCAACCTGACGTCGGTGTATCTGTGCTGCCGCGCGGCGCTTCGCCACATGAGCGCCGCAGGGAAAGGATCGATCGTCAACGTGGCGTCGTTCGTCGCGGTGATGGGCTCGGCCACGTCGCAGATCTCCTACACCGCGTCGAAAGGCGGCGTACTGGCGATGTCGCGTGAGCTCGGTGTGCAGTACGCGCGCAGCGGAATACGCGTGAACGCACTGTGCCCGGGTCCGGTCAACACCCCGCTGCTCAAAGAGCTGTTCGCGAAGGATCCCGAGCGGGCGGCGCGCCGGCTGGTCCACGTGCCGGTGGGCCGGTTCGCCGAACCGGAGGAGATCGCCGCCGCGGTGGCGTTCTTGGCCAGCGACGACGCGTCGTTCATCACCGCGTCGACGTTTCTGGTCGACGGCGGCATCAGCGCTGCCTATGTCACGCCGCTGTAGCACCGCCGCGCCGAGCGTGAACGCACGGCGATTTTTCGGCGGTTTTTTCGCCGTGAGCTCACGTTCGGCGAGCCGCCGCGCCCGGCGCTAGTGCCTGCGCGACGGCGGCCACGGCGGCTCACCGCACAGCGCCAGCAGTGCATTCTCGATCACCTCGGGCAATGCCGGGTGAATCCAGTACTGGCCGCGCGCCATGTCTTGTGCGGGCAGACCGAAACTCATCGCCTGCACCACCGGCTGGATCAATGACGATGCCTGGTAACCCATGATGTGCGCGCCGAGAATCAGGCCGGTGTCGTTGTCGACGATCAGCTTCGCGAACCCGGTGGTGTCCTCCATCGCCCAGCCGTAGGCGACGTCGCTGTAGTCCTGCACCTTGACCCTGATGCGGTAACCGGCTGCCCTGGCCTGGTTTTCGGTGAGCCCGACGCTGGCGATCTGCGGGTCGGTGAACACCGCGGACGGCACGTAGCGGTGGTCGGAGGCCACCATCGCATCGGTGTCGTCCCAGTCCTGCAGCAGGTTGTGCCGCACCACCCGCGCTTCGTGGTTCGCGACGTGCTTGAGCTGATACGCGGAGCTGACGTCGCCGAGCGCGAAAATGCCGCGGGCCGTAGTGCGTTGATATTCGTCGACCACCACGCGCCCGCCCGGCTGCACCTCGACGCCGGCCTGCTCGGCGTCCAGCAGGTCGCCGTTGGGTACGCGGCCGGTGGCCACCAGCAGCGCGTCCGCGCGGATGGTCGACCCCTCGTCGCACGTCAGCACCACTTCGCCGCCGTCTTGGCGGGCGTCCACGATCTCGCGGCGCGCGTGGATCTCCCACTTCTTGGCGGCGATGTCGGTGAACCGCATCATGATCGTGTCGTCGTGGCCGCGCAGCAGCGTGCTGCCACGGATCACCAGCGAGACATGGGTGCCCAACGACGAGAAGATGTGCGCGAACTCGGTGGCGACGTATCCGCCGCCGAGGATCACCAGATGCCGCGGAAGCTCGGGGATCCGCATGATCGTGTCGCTGGTGTAGTACGTCACGCCGCGGTCGGCCACCGCCTGGGGAACCACGACGCGTGAGCCGGCGGCGATCACCACCTTGTCGGCGGTGAACTCCTCGCCGCCGTCGACGCGCAGCGTGTGCCGGCCGTTGCGGCTGGGGCCGAACCGGGTGTGCCGGTCGAAGACGGTGACGTTGGGTGACGCTCGCCGATAGTTCTCACCGCCCACGGACAGTGGGTCGATGCGACCGAAGATCCGGGACACGATGTCGGGCCAGCGGACCGCGTCGACGCGTGCGTCGACACCGAAACGTGTTGAGTTGCGCGCGCTTTCGGCGATTTCGGCGGTGTAGACGAACATCTTGGTCGGGATGCAGCCCACGTTGAGGCACGTGCCGCCGAAGATGTTCTGCTCGCAGATCGCGACGCTGAAGTCGTCGTAGCGTTCGTCGAGAATCGTGTTGCCCGAGCCGGTTCCGATGATGGCCAGGTCGAAATGCGTCATGAGCTCCGCCTCGCATCGCTTCGTTCGGGCGACACCGCCGCCGTGTACCAGTCCAGCCAGGCCGCCAGCTCGCGGTAGGCCTGCTCACGCGCGTACGGCAGCGACAAGAACACGTCGTGCTTCGCGTCGGCTACCGGCACCACATTGGTCCGGTTGCCCACGCACCCTGCCCACCGCGCGATCTGCGACACGTCCAGCACCGCGTCACCGCGCTGCATGGACTGCGGGTCATTGGTCTCCGGGACGCTGCGGTCCGACCGCAGGATCAGGTTGGGCACCCCGACGTCGAGGCCGCGGTGCAGCTGCGTCTGCCCGCGACGCACCGCGTTGATCCACCCGGCGGTGACGGGAAAACCGCCCAACGGTTTCCACGCCAGGTTGTAGTCGAACTCACCGCCGTAGTCGCGGTGCAGGCTGGTGCCGTAGCCGCCCTCGCCGGCAGCCCGCAGCACCCGCTTGCTGTCGAACCGCGCCGCCGCCCGGATCGCCGCTGAGGTGATTGCGGCGCGCAGTATCGGCGGGCCGTGCAGGTCGAAGAACGGGCTGTTGAGCACCAGACCGCCGACGCCCAGCCTCGCGATCTCGGCGCGCTGACGCAGCCGGTCCAGCCACAGCGTGACGACCAGCCCGCCGGCCGAGTGGCCGTAGACGAGGATGCGGGCACCGGCCGTCTCGCGTGCGATCACCGCGGCAGCACGCTCGAGTTCTACGTCGTACCGCGACAGGTCGGTGGTGAAGTGCGGGGTCTGCCCGGCGCGCCAGGACCGCCCGCACTTGCGCAAGTCGATGGCATAGAACGCGAAGCCCGCGGCGGCGAACCGGTCAGCCAGCTCGGTGTGGAAGAAATAGTCGGTGTAGCCGTGCACCGCGAGCACGGCGTGCGTCGCCGGCGCCGGGCCGCCGCGGCGGATCAGCGTGGCCACGACCTCGCCCTCGCCGTCGGGGTCGGCGCCCAGTGGCAACGTGCTCTGCCAGCATCCGTTCAGGACGTCAGGCTCCCACACAGCCGCCACGCTGCTCACCTTAATCGCCGCGCACCCTGCTGCCTGGTACGACGCCGCGGCGCCGAGTCGATAACCTTGGACGATGCCGTCAGACGCTAGGGCCAGGACAGACGTCGTGCTGGTGGGGGCCGGGATCATGAGCGCCACGCTGGGCACGCTGCTGCGGCTGGTCGAACCGGACTGGTCGATCACCTTGGTGGAACGCCTCGACGGAGCGGCCGCCGAGAGCAGCGACCCCTGGAACAACGCCGGCACCGGCCACTCGGCGCTGTGCGAATTGAACTACACGCCGCAACAGGCCGACGGGTCGATCGACATCACCAAGGCCGTCAACGTCAACGAGCAATTCCAGCTGTCGAGGCAGTTCTGGGCCTACGCCGTGGAAAACGGTGTGCTCAGCGACGTGCGCAGTTTCTTGAACCCAACTCCGCATGCGAGCTGGGTGATGGGCGCCGACCAGGTGGAGTTCATGCGCCGCCGCCGCGAGGCGCTGGTGCACAACCCGCTGTTCGAGGGAATCGAACTGATCGAAGATCCCGACGAGTTCGCCCGCCGGCTGCCGCTGATGGCCGCCGGCCGCACGTTCCGCGAACCGATCGCGCTGAACTGGGCGTGCAACGGCACCGACGTCGACTTCGGCAGCCTGACCAGAAAGCTGATCGCCTACAGCGTCCAGCACGGCACCGAAGCGCTGTTCGGCCACGAGGTGCGCGACCTGTCTCGTGAGTCCGACGGCACCTGGACCGTGGCCGTGCGCAACAACCGCACCGGAGCCAAGCGCAAGATCAACGCCAAGTTCGTGTTCGTCGGCGCCGGCGGTGCCGCGCTGCGGCTGATGCAGAAGTCGAACATCCCGGAGATCAAGGGCTACGGCGGTTTTCCGGTGAGCGGCAAGTTCTTGCGCACCGACAACCCAGAGCTGACCGAGCAACACCGCGCCAAGGTGTACGGCTTCCCGGCGGTCGGTGCGCCGCCGATGTCGGCGCCGCACCTGGACGCCCGGATCATCAGCGGCAAGTCGTGGCTGCTGTTCGGGCCGTTCGCGGGGTGGTCGCCGAAGTTCCTCAAGCGCGGCCACGTCACCGACCTGCCGTTCTCGATCAAGCCGGGCAACCTGACGCAGCTGCTCAGCGTCGGCGTGAGCGAGCTGAGTCTGGTGCGGTACCTGGTCGGCCAGCTGCTGCTGTCGGAGGAGGACCGCATCGAGGCGCTGCGCGACTTCGTGCCGTCGGCGAAGTCGTCGGACTGGGAGACCATCGTCGCCGGGCAGCGCGTGCAGGTGATCAAACCGAAGGGTGGCAAACGCGGCGTGCTGGGTTTCGACACCACCGTGATCGCGTCGGCGGACGGCAGCATCGCCGGTCTGCTCGGTGCTTCGCCGGGCGCGTCGACGGCCGTGCACGACATGCTCGAGGTGCTCGAGCAGTGCTTCGAGGACCGGTACCAGTCGTGGTTGCCCAAGCTCAAGGAGATGGTGCCGTCGCTGGGCACCAGGCTGTCCGACGAGCCGCGGCTGCGCGCCGAAGTATGGGAGTGGACCCGAAAGGCGTTGGGTGCATGACGGTCACGCTGCACCGCACCTGGGCCAAGGACCTGGACACCGCGACGCTGTACGAGCTGTTGAAGCTTCGGGTCGAGGTGTTCGTCGTCGAGCAGGCCTGCGCGTACCCGGAGCTCGACGGTCGCGACCTTCTGCCCGAAACCCGCCACTTCTGGCTCGAAGGCGCACGCGGTGAGGTGATCTGCACGCTGCGGCTGCTGGAGGAACACACCGGAGGGCACAAGGCTTTTCGGATCGGCCGGCTGTGTACCCGCAGGGAAGCGCGCGGCCACGGTCACACCACCCGCGTGCTGCAGGCCGCGCTCGCCGATGTCGGCGACTTTCCGTGCCGCATCGACGCGCAGACCTACCTCGAAGAGATGTACGCCCAGCACGGATTCGTCCGGGACGGAGACGAATTCGTCGAGGACGGCATTCCGCACGTGCCGATGGTTCGGCCAGGCGCGCGTGGTGTCGCGTCGTGATCTACCCGTTCAGCGCGATTGTCGGCCAGGATCTGCTGCGGTTGGCGCTGGTGCTGTGCGCGGTGCGCCCCGAGATCGGTGGGGTGCTGATCCGCGGTGAGAAGGGCACCGCGAAATCGACTGCGGTGCGCGGGCTCTCGACGGTGCTCGCCGAGGCAGGCTTTGGGTGTCTCGTCGAGCTGCCGATCGGCGCCACCGAAGATCGGGTGATCGGGTCACTGGATCTGCAGCGGGTCCTGCGCGACGGCGAGCACGCCTTCACGCCGGGGCTCTTGGCCCGGGCGCACGGCGGTGTGTTGTACGTCGACGAGGTGAACCTGCTGCCGGACCATCTCGTGGACGTGCTGCTGGACGCTGCGGCGATGGGCCGCGTGCACATCGAGCGCGACGGCGTGTCGTACACCCACGAGGCGAAGTTCATGCTCGTCGGCACCATGAACCCGGAGGAGGGCGAGCTCCGCCCGCAGCTGCTGGACCGCTTCGGCTTGACCGTCGATGTGCGCGCTTCCCGCGACGTCGACGAGCGCGCCGAAGTGATCCGCCAGCGCATGGCGTTCGAGGCGGACCCGGCTGGCTTCGGCCGCCGCTACGCCGAGCAGGACGCGGCGTTGGCACGCCGGATTGCCAAGGCACGCAAGGCGGTTGGCGATGTCGTGCTGCCGGAACGCGAACTGCGGCGGATCGCGGCGCTGTGCGCGGCGTTCGGCGTCGACGGGATGCGCGCAGACCTGGTGGTGGCGCGCACCGCGGTGGCGCACGCCGCCTGGCGCGGCGCCGACGCCGTGGAGGAGCAGGACATTCGGGTGGCCGCGCAGCTGGCGCTGCCGCACCGGCGCCGCCGCGACCCGTTCGACGAGCCGGATCTGGACCCGCAGGCGCTCGACGAGGCGCTGGCTCAGGCGGACGACGAACCCGATCCTGAACCAGACCCGCCTGGCGGTGGAGTAACGAATAACGGAGAGCCACAAGCTGATTCGCATGCTGGGCCATCGCAACCGCGGTCCAGCGCCCCGCCGATCCCGCCGTTTCGCACCCGGCTGCTGACGGTGCCGGGCCTCGGCGACGGTGCGCCCGGGCGCCGGTCGCGCGCCCGCAATAGTTCCGGCGCGGTGATGTCGGCTCATCCGCGTGACGGTTTCGGCATCCACCTTTTCGGCACAGTGCTCTCGGCCGCACGCCGCACGCATCGGCCGGGGCCGCCACGGGTGCATCCTGACGACCTGCACCGCGCGATCCGCGAAGGGCGCGAGGCCAACCTGGTGATTTTTCTCGTCGACGCGTCCGGTTCGATGGCCGCACGCGACCGGATGTCCGCGGTCAGCGGCGCCACGCTGTCGCTGCTGCGCGACGCCTACCAGCGCCGCGACAAGGTCGCCGTGATCACGTTCCGCGGCAACGGCGCAGACGTGCTGCTGCCACCGACGTCTTCGGTGCACATCGCGTCGCGGCGGCTCACCCGCTTCGCCACCGGCGGGAGAACGCCGCTGGCGCAAGGACTTCTGGCCGCGCGTGCGATGGTCGCCAGAGAGCGGGTGCGCGACCCGGCGCGGCGCAGCCTGGTCGTCGTGCTCACCGACGGGCGTGCGACCGGCGGCCCCGACCCGGTCGGCCGGGCCGGTGCGGCCGCGGACCTGCTCGTGGCCGAAGGCGCGTCCGCGGTCGTCGTCGACTGCGAAACCTCGTGGGTGCGCTTGGGTTTGGCCGAACAGCTCGCAGCGCGGCTCGGTGCGCCGACGGTGCGGTTGGCACACTTGCGTGCCGAGGCCCTCACCCACGTCGTCCGCGGCGCTGCCTGAGAAGGAGGTCACCATGCCGCAGGGCCGTCCGATCGCGGTACCCGACGACGGGCTGACCACCCGGGCTCGCCGTCAGGCCCCACTGCTTGCGGTGCACACCGGCGACGGAAAGGGCAAGTCGACCGCGGCCTTCGGCATGGCGCTGCGCGCTTGGAACGCGGGGCTTTCGGTGGCGGTGTTCCAGTTCGTCAAGAGCGCAAAGTGGAAAGTCGGGGAGGAGAACGTGTTCGGCGAGCTGGGCCGGCTCCACGACGAGCGCGGGGTCGGCGCGCCGGTCGAGTGGCACAAGATGGGTGCCGGCTGGTCCTGGGCCCGCAAACACGGCAGCCCCGACGACCACGCGGCCGCGGCCGCGGACGGTTGGGCCGAAATCGCGCGCCGGCTGTCCGAACAGCGCCACGACTTCTATCTGCTCGACGAATTCACCTATCCGCTGAAGTGGGGGTGGGTCGACGTCGACGACGTGGTCGCCACCCTCGCCGGCCGCCCCGGCACGCAGCATGTAGTGATCACCGGCCGTGGCGCGCCCGCAGCGTTGCTCGACGCCGCCGACCTGGTGACCGAGATGACCAAGGTCAAGCACCCCATGGATGCCGGCCGCAAAGGCCAGAAAGGCATCGAGTGGTGACGGCCACCCTTCCCGCGAGCGTGCGTGTCTGCTCATCTTTTGACGGCGTGTCCCGTACCTCGGCGCACGCTCGCGCTGGGCGGTGAGTGACCCGATGACCCCAGCCGTCGTCGTCGCCGCGCCCGCATCGGGAAGCGGAAAGACCACTGTCGCAACCGGTTTGATCGGTGCGCTCCGTCGCGCCGGCCACGCCGTCGCTCCATTCAAAGTCGGCCCCGACTACATCGACCCCGGCTACCACACGCTCGCCGCCGGCAGACCCGGCCGCAACCTCGACCCCGTGCTATGCGGCGAGCAGCTCATCGGGCCGCTGTACCGGCACGGCACCGCGGGTGCCGACATCGCGGTGGTGGAGGGCGTGATGGGGCTGTTCGACGGACGCCTCGACGGCGCGCTCGTCGCAACGGGATCCACGGCCCACGTGGCGAAACTGCTGGGCGCGCCGGTGGTGTTGGTTGTCGACGCCCGTGGCCAGAGCCACAGCATCGCCGCGCTGCTGCATGGGTTTTCGACGTTCGACCCTGCCATCCGGATCGCCGGCGTGATCCTCAACCGCGTCGGCTCGACCCGCCACGAAGAGGTGCTGCGCCAAGCCTGCGGCCACGCCGGTGTCACTGTTCTCGGCGCGATTCCTCGCCACGTCGACTTAGCAGTTCCCTCAAGGCATCTCGGCCTGGTCACCGCCGCAGAACACGGCACATTGGCCGGGAACGCGGTCGACGCGATGACCGAACTCGTCGGCGCACACGTGGACCTGGATGCGGTAGTCCGGTTGGCCGGCAGCACCGTCACCGCCGCCGCCTGGGAACCGGCGGTCGAGCGCGTCGCCGCAGGGGTCACCGTCGCTATCGCCGCCGGCAAGGCGTTCACGTTCGGCTATGCCGAACACGTCGAACTCCTGCGAGCCGCCGGAGCGGACGTGGTCGGCTTCGACCCGCTCATCGACGCGCTTCCCGCCGACGCGGACGCGCTCGTCATCCCGGGCGGGTTCCCGGAGCAGTTCGGTGCTGAGCTGGCCGCCAATGACGTTGCGCGCCAACAGGTCAATGCGCTGGCTGCTCGCGGCGCCCCAGTCCACGCCGAGTGCGCCGGACTGACCTACCTGATGGCGGAGCTCGACGGGCACCCGATGTGCGGCGCGCTGTCCGGCTCGGCGCGCTTCACCGACCATCTGACCCTTGGTTACCGAGACGCGGTCGCCGTCGCGGACTCGTCCCTGCACGCCGCCGGGCACCGTGTCACAGGCCACGAATTCCACCGCACCACAGTGGAATTCGCCGACGCATACCAGCCGGCATGGGTATACCGGGGCCGCAACGGCCCGGTCCGCGACGGCGCAGTGCACCGCGGCGTCCACGCCTCCTACCTGCACACCCACCCGGCGGCCGCACCACAGTCGGTGGCGCGCTTCGTCGCTGCGGCCGCGAGCTCTAGGGTCAACCGGTGACCGAGAACCCGTACCTGGTCGGGCTGCGGCTGGCCGGCAGGAAGGTCGTGGTCGTCGGCGGCGGCAGCGTCGCGCAACGGCGCCTGCCGCTGCTGATCGCCAGCGGGGCCGACGTGCACGTCGTCACCCGGTCCGCCACCCCGGCGGTCGAAGCCATGACCGGAATCACATTGCAGCTCAGAAAGTATCGCGAGGGCGACCTCGCCGACGCCTGGTACGCGATCGCCGCCACCGACGACCCCGATGTCAACGCGGCTGTCGTCGCCGAAGCCGAATCGCGACACATCTTCTGCGTCCGCGCCGACATCGCCCGCGAGGGCACCGCCGTCACACCCGCGTCGTTCGAGTACGAAGGCTTGGAGGTCGGGGTGCTGGCCGGCGGCGAGCACCGGCGCTCCGCGGCGATCCGGTCGGCGATCCGCGAAGCCCTACAGCGCGGTGTCATCACCACGGAGACGCCTGACGTGGTGCACACCGGCGTCGCGCTCGTGGGCGGGGGTCCCGGTGATCCCGAGCTGATCACCGTGCGGGGCCGGCGCTTGCTGGCGCACGCGGACGTGGTGGTCGCCGACAGGCTGGCGCCTGCCGAGTTGCTCGCGGAGCTGCCGCCGCACGTCGAAGTGATCGACGCCGCGAAGATTCCGTACGGCCGCGCGATGGCTCAAGACGCGATCAACGACGTGATGATCGAGCGGGCCAAGGCGGGTCAGTTCGTCGTGCGCCTCAAAGGCGGCGACCCGTTCGTGTTCGCCCGCGGCTACGAAGAAGTGCTGGCCTGCGTCGACGCGGGCGTGCCGGTCACTGTGGTGCCCGGTGTCACCAGCGCAATCGCGGTCCCGGCCCTGGCCGGTGTGCCGGTCACGCACCGCTCCGTGACGCACGAGTTCGTGGTGGTCAGCGGTCACGTCGCACCGGACGACCCGGATTCGTTAGTCAATTGGAATGCGCTGGCCGCGATGTCGGGCACGATCGTGCTGATGATGGCGGTCGAGCGGATCGAGCTCTTCGCCGACGCGCTGCTCAAAGGTGGCCGACCTGCGCAAACCCCGGTGCTCGTGGTGCAGCAGGGCACCACTGCGGCGCAGCGGACCGTCCGGGCGACGCTTGCTGACGCGCCGAAAAAGATTCGGGAAGAAGGCATCCGACCTCCCGCGATCATCGTCATCGGGGCCGTCGCGGGATTCGCGGAATTAAAGAAAAGCTAAGAGTACTGTAAGGTAACTCTCCATGACGGCTCTCAATGACGCGGAGCGGATGTCTCTGGATCGCGCCAATCAGGCCGCCCTCGAGGTGGCCCGGCAGACGAGCTGGTCTCGCCCGGCGTGGTTGCCGTCGCGCCGGTTCATCGCCGCGGTGGTCGCGATCGGCGGCATGCAGCTGCTGGCCACGATGGACAGCACGGTCGCGATCGTCGCGCTGCCCCGGATCCAGGACGAGCTCAATTTGTCCGACGCCGGACGCAGCTGGGTGATCACGGCTTACGTGCTGACGTTCGGCGGTCTGATGCTGCTGGGCGGCCGCCTCGGCGACACCATCGGGCGCAAGCGCACGTTCATCGCCGGCGTCGCGATGTTCACCATCGCTTCGATCCTGTGCGGACTCGCCTGGAACGAGGCCACCATGGTGGTCGCGCGGCTGGCGCAGGGCGTGGGTGCGGCGATCGCGTCGCCCACCGCGCTCGCGCTGATCGCCACCACGTTCCCAAAGGGCCCGGCCCGTAACGCCGCGACCGCCATCTTCGCCGCGATGACCGGCATCGGCTCGGTGATGGGCCTGATAGTCGGCGGCGCGCTCACCGAGGTGTCGTGGCGGCTGGCGTTCCTGGTGAACGTGCCGATCGGGCTGCTGATGCTGTACCTGGCTTATACGACGCTGACCGAGACGCACCGCGAGCCGATGAAGCTCGACGCCACCGGCGCGCTTCTGGCCACGCTGGGCTGCACGGCGGCGGTGTTCGGCTTCTCGATGGGGCCGGAGGCCGGGTGGCTGTCCCCGCTGACCGTTGGCTCCGGCATCGCGGCGGTGGTGTTCCTCGGGGCTTTTGCGCTGGTGGAGCGCACCGCCGACAGCCCGCTGGTGCCGTTCGACCTGTTCCGCGATCGCAACCGCCTGGCGACGTTCGCCGCGATCTTCCTGGCCGGTGGCGTGATGTTCACGCTGACCGTGCTGATCGGCCTGTACGTGCAAGACATCATGGGCTACAGCGCGCTTCGCGCCGGCGTCGGCTTCATCCCGTTCGTCATCGCCCTTGGCATCGGTCTGGGCGTGTCGTCGCAGCTGGTGTCGCAGTTTCCGCCACGGGTGCTGGTGATCGCCGGCGGCGTGCTGGTGCTCGGCGCCATGCTCTACGGGTCGACGCTCAACCGCGGCATTCCGTACTTCCCCAACCTCGTCTTGCCGATCGCCGTCGGGGGCGTGGGCATCGGCATGATCGTGGTGCCGCTGACGGTGTCGGCGATCGCTGGCGTCGGCTTCGACCGGATCGGGCCGGTGTCGGCGATCGCGTTGATGCTGCAAAACCTCGGCGGCCCGGTGATCCTGGCGATCATCCAGGCCGTAATCACCTCGCGCACGCTGTACCTGGGCGGCACAACGGGCCCGGTGAAGAACATGAATGCCGCCCAGTTGCACGCGCTCGACCACGGCTACACCTACGGGCTGCTGTGGGTGGCGGGCGTGGCCGTGATCGTCGGCGGCGCCGCGCTGCTGATCGGCTACACCTCCGAAGAGGTGGCGCATGCGCAGGAAGTCAAGGACGCGCTGGACGCCGGAGAGCTGTAGAGCTCGACATTGGACGCCGGAGAGCTGTAAAGCGCGACAGCGCGTCTCGGCGCGCCAACAGGGCCCTCGGTAGGGTAGGCAGCCATGTTTGCGGCGCGGCGGACCCAGCGTTCGTCGCCGCTCGCCGCCAGCGTCATCGGGATCGCGATCATCGCGATCACCGGCATGCAACTGATGTCGACACTCGACGGCACCATCGTCGTGGTGGCGCTGCCCCGCATGCAGGCCGACCTGGCGTTATCCGACGCCGCTAAAAGCTGGGTCATCACCGCGTATGTGCTGACGTTCGGGGGCCTGCTGCTGTTGGGCGGGCGCGTCGGCGACGCGGTCGGTCACAAGCGCGCATTCGTCGGCGGAGTCGCGGTGTTCACCGTGGCGTCGCTGATCTGCGGGCTGGCGTTCGACCCGGCGATGTTGATCGTCGCCCGTGCCGTGCAGGGCATGGGGGCAGCCGTCGCCGCACCCACCGGGCTGGCGCTGATCGCGTCGACGTACGCCGCCGGTCAGGCGCGCAATCAGGCGATGGCGGTGTCGGCGGCGATGATGGGCCTCGGCTCGGTGCTCGGCCTCGTCCTCGGCGGCGCGTTCACGGTGATCTCGTGGCGGCTGGCTTTCCTGATCAATCTGCCGATCGGCATTGTGATCATTGCGATTGCGCTCACCCGGCTGCTTGAGACACATCGCGAACGGCTCCGGCTCGACGCGGCCGGGGCGGCGCTGGCCACGCTGGCGTGCACGACGGCGGTGCTGATCTTCACCCAAGGGCCGCCGCTGGGCTGGATCAACCCGTGGATCTTCGGCGCGGCGATCGCCACTGTGCTGTTGTTCGGCGGCTTCCTGGTGGTCGAACGCACCGCCGAGCACCCGATCGTGCCGCTCTCGCTGTTCGCCGACCGCAACCGGGTGATGACGTTCGTGTCGCTGTTTCTGGCCGGCGGCGTCCTGTTGACGCTGACAGTGATGATCGGGCTGTACGTCCAGGACGTGATGGGCTACTCGGCATTGCGCGCGGGAACGTCGTTCATCCCGTTCGCCGTTGCGCTCGGGCTCGGCAACGTGGCAGCGGCCCGGGTGGCTCCGCTGATCGCCCCGCGCTGGCTGATCATCGGCGGCGGATCGTTTGTCCTCGGCGCCATGCTGTACGGCTCGACGCTGAACCGCACCATCCCGTACTTCCCGGATCTCTTTGTGCCGATCATTGTCGGCGGCTTCGGCATCGGCGTGATCTCGGTGGTGCTGCCGCTGTGCGCGCTGGCCGACGTGGGCCCGCGAGAGATCGGCCCGGTGTCGGCGATCACGCTGATGGTGCAAAATCTCGGCGGTCCGCTGGTGCTGGTCGTCATCCAGGCCGTGCAGACGTCGCGCACGTTGTATCTGGGCGGCACCACCGGGGCCGTGCGCAACATGACGCCGGCGCAGCTCGACGCGCTCGACCGCGGCTACACCTACTCGCTGCTGTGGGTCGCCGCGGTCGCGGTATTGGTGGGCGTCACCGCGTTCTTCATCGGGTTCTCCGCCAGGCAGATCGCGGCCGCGCAGCATACCCGTGAAGCAGTAGAGGCCGGCGAGCTCTAAGGTTGTCGGCTGTGATCACCCGCATGTCCGAGTTGTTCTTGCGCACACTGCGCGAGAACCCCGCTGATGCCGAGGTGCCCAGCCACAAGCTGCTGATCCGCGGGGGCTACGTCCGGCCCGCCGGGCCTGGCCTGTACACCTGGCTGCCGGTCGGACTGCGGGTGCTGCGCAAGATCGAGCGCATAGTCCGCGAAGAGATGAATGCCATTGGCGGGCAAGAGATTTTGTTCCCCGCGCTGCTGCCGCGTGCGCCGTACGAGACGACGAATCGCTGGACAGAGTACGGCGACAGCGTGTTTCGGCTGAAGGACCGCCGTGGCAACGACTACTTGCTGGGCCCCACGCACGAGGAGTTGTTCACGCTCACCGTGAAAGGGGAGTACAGCTCTTACAAGGACTTCCCACTACTGCTCTACCAGATCCAGACGAAATACCGCGACGAGGCGCGGCCCCGCGCGGGGATCCTGCGGGTGCGCGAGTTCGTGATGAAGGACTCGTACTCGTTCGACGTCGACGAGGCGGGGCTCAAGGCCCAGTACCACGCGCATCGCGAAGCGTACCAACGGATCTTCGACCGGTTGGGTGTGCGCTACGTGATCGTCTCCGCGGTGTCCGGGGCCATGGGCGGCAGCGCGTCCGAGGAGTTCCTGGCCGAAAGTCCGGTCGGCGAAGACACTTTCGTGCGCTGCGTGGAGTCCGGCTATGCGGCCAATGTCGAGGCGGTCACCACACCGGCACCGGATCCACTGCCGTACGAGGACCTGCCCGAGCCGGTGGTGCACGACACCGGTGACACGCCGACCATCGCCACGCTGGTCGACTGGGCCAACTCGGCGTTGGACCGTGCGGTGAGCGCCGCGGACACGCTGAAGAACGTGCTGCTCAAGGTCCGCCAGCCTGGCGGCGACTGGGAATTGTTGGGAATCGGCATCCCCGGCGACCGCGAGATCGACGACAAGCGGTTGGGCGCGGCGTTGGAGCCGGCCGAGTACGCGATGCTCGACGATGCGGACTTCGCCAAGTACCCGTTCTTGGTGAAGGGCTATATCGGTCCGAAAGGCTTGCAGCAGAACGGTGTTCGCTATCTCGTCGACCCCCGCGTTGTCGACGGCACCAGCTGGATCACCGGAGCCGACGCACCCGGCAAGCACGTCGTCGGGCTGGTCGCCGGACGAGATTTCGTGCCCGACGGCACCATCGAGGCCGCCGAGGTACGCGACGGCGACATGTCGCCGGACGGCGCGGGCCCGTTGGTGTCGGCGCGCGGCATCGAGATCGGCCACATCTTCCAACTGGGGCGCAAATACACCGACGCATTTTCGGCCGATGTGCTCGGCGAGGACGGCAAACCGGTGCGGCTCACCATGGGCTCCTACGGGATCGGGGTGTCGCGGCTCGTCGCCGTGATCGCCGAGCAGCACCACGACGAGCTCGGGCTGCGGTGGCCGTCATCGGTGTCGCCGTTCGACGTGCACCTGGTGATCGCCAACAAGGACCCGGCGGCCCGCGACGGCGCAATCGAGCTGGCCCGCGAATTGGACCGCTTGGGCGTCGACGTGTTGCTCGACGACCGCGGCGCGTCACCGGGCGTCAAGTTCAAAGACGCCGAGCTGCTGGGGGTGCCGTGGATTGTGGTGGTCGGCCGGGGATGGGCCGGTGGCATGGTCGAGCTGCGCAACCGGTTCAGCGGCGAAACACGCGAGGTGCCAGTCGACGCTGCGGCGACCGAGATCGTCGACGCGATCTCGGGCTGAGTCTTATTCGGTGCCGCCGGGGAACGGCACGGTGAGCGGCCAGGCACCCACCACCTGTCGCCAATGTGCGGCGCGCACAGCGCATTGGGTCAGTGCCGTGATCGCGAAAGCGCGGTCCTCGGACGACTTCGCATGTTCGAGCACCGCTCGCCATGCCACCGCGTCGTCGGATTCCATCCGAAGGGCGAGGTTCGCCGCGTCCTTCCAGTTCTTGACTGCGATCGGCAGTTGATAGCCGACGGCGGCCACCGGTGCGGCCACGGATCGCGACGCGAGCATCTCGATGGCCGCCTCCCGCCGGGCGCGGTGTTCGGCCAGGGAATCCGACACCAGCTCGTTCATGTCCGGCATCGAATGGGCCGACACGAAGCCGTAGCCATAGATCGTCGCGTGCTCGGCCGCGATCGCGTCGGCGACGGCTTTGTCGTCGGGGGAGTCCGGCTTGTTGGTCGGGGTGGGGTGGGGCGTGGTCATTGCGCTGGCTCCTTCAGTGCCAGCGGCACGGCCAGCGATGCGGCGCACGCGGCCGCGATCGAGCCCACCAGGCCGGACCGGTAGCCGGACAGATCAGCGGCGAGTTTTGTTGCGCTGTCGGCGGATTCGCGGAGAGCTGCGATCACGTCGTCGCGTGACGGCGGCGGCCCGGCAGATGCGGCTGGAGTGGGATTCGGTGGCGACGGCGTCGTCGACGTCTCTTTGGCCACGCGGGCGATCTCTTGGCTCAGCGCCTTGGCGTGTGCGGCGCGTTCGTCGGCGACGACCGTGAGCACCGGGGCGTAGAACGGTCCGGCTGCGGCGGCGGCTGCGCGGGCCATCTGGCTGTCGCGTTGGGCAAGGCCGAGTTGAGATTCCAGTGGGTCGGGCTGGGGCGGCTCAGGCGCGCCGCTGCAGGCGGATGCTGTCGCGCCGAGCGCCGCCAAAGCGGCCGCGCCGATCAGCACGCGTCGCCGACTCAGGTGCGGTGCGGCGCCGGGCATGGCGACATATTGCCATTTCGGCTTGCCAGCACCGGCGAGCGCATGCAGGCAGCGCGTCGAGACCGACCGCGATCGTCGGACCTCGATCGCCGTTTCGAGCCGCGGTTCTGGCGTATCGTTGATGGCTGGCTCCATCTGTTCGGAGCCTGAGCCGGACAACTCAAGATGAGGAGCTCGCCGTGACTGAGCGATCCACCGGGTTGCCGTCGCAGGAACAGGTGATCGAGCTACTCGATAACGAGTTCGCGCGCGCCGGCTACGAGATCGAAGACGTGGTCGTCGACACCAGAACCCGTCCGCCGCGCATCACCGTGATCGCCGACGGCGACGAACCACTGGACCTCGACACCATCGCCGATCTTTCCCGCCGCGCCTCGACTCTGCTCGATGACGTGGACGACGCCGCGACCAGTTACGTCCTCGAGGTCAGCTCGCCGGGCGTCGACCGCCCGCTGACCACGCACAAGCACTTCCGCCGCGCCCGCGGACGCAAGGCCAAGCTCACGCTGGCCGACGGATCGTCGGTCACCGGCCGCATCGGCGAGACCGACGGCGCCGTGCTGCGGCTCGTCGTGCGCGAGAAGGCAGACTGGACTGTGCACGACATCCCGCTTGTCGACATCGCGAAAGCCGTTGTGGAGGTGGAGTTTTCGACGCCGCACCCACGCGAGCTGGCATTGGCCGGGGTGGCCTCATGAACATCGACATGGCCGCGCTGCACGCGATCGAAGTCGACAGGGGCATGTCGGTCGGCGAACTGCTCGAGACCATCAAGTCGGCGCTGCTGACCGCATACCGGCACACCCCCGGTCATCACCCGGACGCGCGGATCGACATCGACCGCAAGACCGGCGAGGTGAAGGTTATCGCCTGGGAAGCCGACGCCGACGGCAACGTCATCACGGAATGGGACGACACCCCCGAGGGATTCGGGCGTGTCGCCGCCACCACCGCTCGCCAGGTGATGCTGCAACGGCTTCGAGACGCCGAGAACGAGAAAACCTACGGCGAGTTCTCTGCCCGGGAGGGCGACGTCGTCGCCGGCGTCATCCAGCGCGACGCGCGGGCCAACGCGCGCGGGCTGGTGGTGGTGCGCATGGGCAGCGAGATCAAGGGCTCCGAGGGTGTCATTCCGGCCGCCGAACAGGTCCCTGGCGAGCGCTACGAACACGGCGACCGGCTGCGCTGCTACGTCGTCGGGGTCAGCCGCGGCGCCCGCGAGCCGGTGATCACACTGTCGCGCACGCACCCGAACCTCGTGCGCAAACTCTTCAGCCTGGAAGTCCCCGAAATCGCCGACGGCTCCGTCGAGATCGTCGCCGTCGCGCGCGAGGCCGGCCACCGCTCCAAGATCGCCGTACGGTCGAAGGTGCCCGGGCTCAACGCGAAGGGGGCCTGCATCGGTCCGATGGGCCAGCGGGTGCGCAACGTGATGAGCGAGCTGTCCGGCGAGAAGATCGACATCATCGACTACGACGAGGATCCCGCGCGGTTCGTCGCCAACGCGCTGTCGCCGGCCAAAGTGGTGTCCGTGTCCGTCGTCGACCCCAACGCGCGCGCCGCGCGTGTTGTCGTGCCTGACTTCCAGCTGTCGCTGGCCATCGGCAAGGAAGGGCAAAACGCCAGGCTGGCGGCCCGGCTCACCGGCTGGCGGATCGACATCCGCAGCGACAACGAGGCCACGCAGGGTCAACCCACGGCGTAGTCAACACTCTGGTGAAACTCCGGCCCGGGTGCCGCTAAACTAGGCCGTGATCCAGCGCGAGACTTCGACTTCCCGACCGGGGCCGGTACGGACCTGCATCGGGTGCCGAAGACGAGAGCTGGCCGCCGAACTACTTCGCGTGGTTGCTGTGTCGATGGGGAATGGCGAGTTCGTCGTGACCGTTGACACCGCAGGTAATCTGCCGGGGCGGGGTGCCTGGCTGCACCCCAACCAGCAGTGCCTTCGCGCAGCGGTCCGACGGCGAGCCTTCGGCCGAGCGCTGCGCATCACCGGTCCACCGGACATATCCGCGGCCGTCGAGCACATCACCACGCTCGAGACCCGGCAACAGAACAGGTAGCGAAGAACATGAGCACACCGTGAAGTCCCGATGACCATGTGTCGTAGCTAAACCCGAGGCGCTGGCCTTTCACAGCCGTCGCCTCGAGAGATGGAGAGGTAGTGGCAGGTAAGGCCCGCGTACACGAGTTGGCGAAGGAACTCGGTGTCACCAGCAAAGAAGTTCTCGCCCGGCTGAGCGAACAAGGCGAATTCGTCAAGTCGGCATCCTCGACCGTGGAAGCGCCGGTCGCCCGGCGGTTGCGGGAGTCGTTCGGCGGCGGCAAAGCAGCTCAAGCTGCCGCCAAGGACGGCAACGGCGCCGCGGCCAAGGCGGTCGCCGACGGCGGTACCGCCGTCAAAGCGGCGCCCGCGAAGGCCGCGCCCACCCCAGCCGCGCCAGCGCCGCCTGCCGTCCCGGCCCCTCCCACCCCGAAGCCGCAGGCGCAACCGTCGGCACCCGCGGCCAGCGCACCGCCGGCCAGCCCGCCGCGTCCGGCGCCCACTCCCGGCGCACCGCGGCCCGGGCCAACCCCCAAGCCGGCCCCGCGCACCCCGCGCGTCGGCAACAACCCGTTCTCGACCGCACAGCCGGTCGATCGGCCGATCCCTCGACCGCAAGCACCTCGCCCCGGCATGCCGCGGCCCGGCCCGCGTCCGGGCGCATCGCCGGGCAACATGCCTCCGCGTCCCGGCGGCGGCGTTCCCGGCCGCGCGCCGCGGCCCGGCGCGCCCCGGCCCGGCACCGGCGGACGCCCCGGCGCGCCGAGCGGCGGGCGGCCCGGTGGTGGTGGTAACTACCGCGGCGGTGCACCCGGCGGCGCACCCGCGGGCGGTGGCTTCCGCGGCCGTCCCGGTGGCGGCGGTCGGCCTGGTCAGCGCGGCGGAGCAGCCGGCGCGTTCGGCCGTCCCGGCGGCGCGCCCAAGCGCGGTCGCAAGAGCAAGCGGGCGAAACGTGCCGAATACGAAAACATGCAGGCCCCGGTTGTCGGTGGCGTGCGGTTGCCCAAGGGCAACGGCGAAACCATCCGGCTGGCCCGCGGCGCGTCGCTGAGTGACTTCGCCGAGAAGATCGACGCCAACCCGGCGGCGCTGGTTCAGGCGCTGTTCAACCTCGGCGAGATGGTCACTGCAACCCAGTCGGTGGGCGACGAGACGCTCGAGCTGCTGGGCAGCGAGATGAACTACAACGTCCAGGTGGTCAGCCCGGAGGACGAGGACCGCGAACTGCTCGAGTCGTTCGACCTCACCTACGGCGAAGACGAAGGCGGCGAAGAGGACCTGCAGACCCGGCCGCCGGTGGTCACGGTCATGGGCCACGTCGACCACGGCAAAACCCGACTCCTGGACACGATCCGCCAGGCCAACGTCCGCGAAGGCGAGGCGGGTGGCATCACCCAGCACATCGGCGCATATCAGGTATCGGTCAACCTCGACGGCAACGAACGGCTGATCACGTTCATCGACACCCCGGGTCACGAAGCGTTCACCGCGATGCGTGCCCGCGGCGCGAAGGCCACCGACATCGCGGTGCTGGTGGTCGCCGCCGACGACGGCGTGATGCCCCAAACGGTGGAAGCCATCAACCACGCGCAGGCCGCCGACGTGCCGATCGTCGTCGCGGTGAACAAGATCGACAAGGAAGGCGCCGACCCGCAGAAGATCCGCGGTCAGCTCACCGAATACGGGCTCATTCCCGAGGAGTTCGGCGGCGACACCATGTTCGTCGACATCTCGGCTAAGCAGGGCACCAACATCGAGCAGCTGCTCGAAGCGGTGCTGCTGACCGCCGACGCCGCGCTGGACCTGCGGGCGAACCCCGACATGGAAGCCCAGGGCGTGGTCATCGAGGCGCACCTGGACCGCGGCCGCGGTCCGGTGGCCACCGTGCTGGTGCAGCGCGGCACGCTGCACATCGGCGACTCGGTGGTGGCCGGCGACGCGTACGGCCGCGTGCGGCGCATGGTCGACGAGCACGGCGAGGACGTCGATCAGGCACTGCCGTCGCGGCCGGTTCAGGTCATCGGCTTCACGTCGGTGCCTGGCGCCGGCGACAACTTCCTCGTCGTCGAGGAGGACCGCATCGCCCGCCAGATCGCCGAGCGCCGCAGTGCCCGCAAGCGCAACGCGATGGCTGCCCGTGCCCGCAAGCGGATCAGCCTCGAGGACCTGGATTCGGCGCTGAAGGAAACCAGCCAGCTGAACCTGATCCTCAAGGGCGACAACGCAGGCACCGTCGAAGCGCTGGAAGAGGCGTTGCTCGGCATCCAGGTGGACGACGAAGTGGAGCTGCGCGTCATCGACCGCGGCGTCGGCGGTGTCACGGAGACCAACGTCAACCTGGCATCGGCGTCGGACGCAATCATCATCGGCTTCAACGTGGGCGCCGAAGGCAAGGCCACGGAGCTGGCCAACCGCGAGGGTGTGGAGATCCGCTACTACTCGGTGATCTACCAGGCCATCGACGACATCGAGAAGGCGCTGCGGGGGCTGCTCAAGCCGGTTTACGAGGAGCGCGAGCTGGGCCGCGCCGAGGTGCGGGCACTGTTCCGCAGCAGCAAGGTCGGCGTGATCGCCGGTTGCCTGGTCACTTCGGGCATCATCCGGCGCAACGCCAAGGCCCGGCTGCTGCGTGACAACGTCGTGGTGGCCGAGAACCTCACGGTGCAGTCACTGCGCCGGGAGAAGGACGACGTCACCGAAGTCCGCGACGGCTACGAGTGCGGTCTGACGATCGGCTACTCCGACCTCAAGGAGGGCGACGTGATCGAGACGTACGAGCTGGTCGAGAAGCAGCGCGGATGAGCCGCTTGCGCGAAGACCAAAAGGCGCGGATCGGCCATGGCTGATCCGGCGCGCGCGCGTCGGCTGGCCAAGCGGATCTCGATGATCGTCGCATCGGCAATCGAATACGAGATAAAAGACCCGCGGCTGGCCGGCGTGACGATCACAGACGCGAAGGTGACCAACGACCTGCACGACGCGACGCTGTACTACACGGTCATGGGGCGCACCCTCGAGGACGATCCCGACTACGCCGGTGCGGCGGCCGCGCTGGAGCGGGCCAAGGGCGTACTGCGCACGAAAGTCGGTGCAGGAACTGGGGTTCGGTTCACTCCGACGCTGACATTCGTGCGCGACACCGTGCCTGACGCGGCCGTTCGGATGGAGGAGCTGCTCGAACGGGCTCGTCAGGCCGACGCCGATCTGGCGAGGGTGAGGCAGGGCGCGAAGCCGGCGGGTGACGCGCAGCCGTACCGTGTGGTAGGAGATAACGGGGGCGGCACAACCGACACGGACGAGCGAGACGACGGTGACCGCGATCGAGACGACTGAAGTATCGAGTACTCGCGTCGACGCGCACGGCGCGGCCGACGCGCTGGCCGGGGTTCGCACAGTCAACATCGTGTGCCACGTACACCCCGATGCGGACAGCGTCGGTGCAGGCTTGGCGCTGGCGCTGGTGCTCGACCGGGAAGGCGTCGACGTGGAGGTCAGCTTCGCGACGCCTCCGGTCCTTCCCGAATCACTGCGAACGCTGCCCGGGTGCGAGTTTCTGGTGCCGCCGGCGGACATGCGCCGCGACGCGGATCTGGTGGTCACGGTCGACGCGCCCAGCCTGCACCGGTTGGGCACGCTGGCCGAGCTGACCGCTTCTGGCAACGCGGTGCTGGTGATCGATCATCACAAGTCGAACGCGATGTTCGGAAACTTGAATTACGTTGATCCGCAAGCGGATTCGACCACCCTGCTGGTCGCCGAGTTGCTCGACGCGTGGGGCAGGCCGATCGACCGCGATGTGGCCACGTGCCTGTATGCCGGGCTGACGACAGACACCGGATCGTTCCGGTGGGCCAGTCCGCGCGCATTGCGGCTGGCGGCCCGGCTCGTCGAAGCCGGCGCGGATAACGCCGCGATATCGCGGGCGCTTCTCGACACGCACCCCTTTGCCTGGCTGCCGATGCTGTCGCGCGTGTTGTCGACGGCGCGGCTGCTGCCGGACGCCGTCGCCGGGCGCGGCCTGGTGTATGTGGTGGTCGACCACGACGAGTGGAAAGCAAGCCGGCCCGAAGAGGTCGAAAGCATCGTCGACATCGTCCGGACCACTCAGCAGGCCGAGGTCGCCGTGGTGTTCAAGGAGATCGAGCCGCAGCACTGGTCGGTGTCGATGCGCGCCAAGTCATTCGATCTGACGCCGGTGGCGGCGCAGTTCGGTGGCGGAGGGCATCAGTTGGCGGCCGGGTACTCGATCGACGGCTCGATCGACGACGTCGTTGCCGCGTTGCTGCACGCTGTCGGCTGACACGTCACGCGCATCTTCGACGATGCAATCTCGCCCGCTCGACTACTCCATGGCGCGAGCCAGTGCGATGTGGCCCGCAAACCCGCAGGATTCGGCGCGCAGGCGATACCGGTCACGGAAATCGCGATAGCGATTCTCTTCGCCACGAGCTTTGGCAAGCATTGCGTTCAACCGCAGTAATGGCAGCTCGTGGTAGACGAACCCGGGTTCCGTCGGCGTCGCCGCCAGGGCGTCGATCGCTTCTTGCGCTTCGTCGAGGTCGCCACCGCGACCCCGATTGAGCAAGGCTTCGACGAGAACGCTGGTGCACCAACCGCGGTTGGTCAGTTCGCCAGATTGAATTTCGTTCTGCAGCACGGCGCGACACAAGCCGACGGCACCGTCGTAGTCGCCGGTACGGATTTTCTCCACTGCGAAATCGATATCGACGCACCACGCGGCAACGATGAGGTTCCGATGTTCGAGCGCTGCTCGACGAGCCCTCTCCAACAGCTGAAAGCCCGACTTGCGGTCGGCGTTCTCGTGGCGCACCGATATCAGCCCGTGGGTGAACTCTGCGTTGGTGAGCGTGAAATCGTCGCCGAATTGCTTGGCAATCTCTAAGGCTTCAGCGGTGTCATGCAGCGCCTGGTCATCGGCTAGCAGCGCTCCGCTCTGCGCCGCAATGTATTTGAACATGACAACGGCGCAGAACGTGAACTTGTCGGTTCTGCGGGCAAGCGCGACGGCGTTGTCGAAGTCCTCGCGCCAACCGGCGATGCCCAACGCACACCGCGCTGACGCACGCATCACGAGTGCGAACGCCAGGGGTGAGCCCACGATCAAGTCGCCCATCGTGGGGTCGCCTCGGGATTCGTCGATTGCACGCTGGCTCAACTCGATGGCCTTGTTCACTTCGCCCACTGCCCACTTGATGATCATCGGCGTCATTAACAGACCGACGGTCAACTCGGAATCACCAATGGAATCAAGCAGTTCGACATGGTAGGAAGCCAAGCGCGAAGCCTCTTTGTACTCGCCGAAGAACTGCATCAAGGTGACGAGTCCGGTCATCCCGATGACCAGGGACCGTTTATCCCCTGCAGCGGTGGCCAATTCGCGTAATTCGTCGAAGCCGGTGTCGTCGAGGCTGCCACTGACCCGCCAGACCGTCGCGCACAACAACGTACGCGGGGCGATGCGCATGCTCATGCGACGGGCATCCTCGGGAGGCAACCGGTCGGCCACCTGACGAGCACGCTCCCAGCTCATCCGCGCACCTAGGATGTCGCGATGGGTGAGGAAGTGTCCGGCCCGCATGTGCCAGTCGAAGGCTGCGTGCAAATCGCCTGCAGCTTCAAGGTGCTCGGCGATCAACGCCGCGTGCTCGTCAGTCGATTCCGGTCTGCGCGCTTGGAGAGCGGCTGCGACCCGCTGGTGCAACTTGGCGCGAGCGGATCTGAGCTGTGATTCATACGCCACTGCCCGGATCAGCGGATGATGGAAGAGATACTCCGGATCATCGGTGAACCCGACTTGATCGATCAGCCGGCCCGCGATCAGGTCGTCGACGGCCGGTTCGACACCCAATGCTCTAACGAGTCCCGAGCTGAATCTGGCGCCGATCACTGAAGCTGCGCTCAACGTGCGTTTGGCCGCCTGATCAAGACGGTCGATGCGAGCGGCGATGGTGGCCTGCAACGTCGGCGGCACAACGACTTCGGCTACCTGTGCTGTCGATTTGTACGCGCCTGGCTTGCCGTGCAGCACACCTCGCTCCGCCAATTCGCGTACGATCTCCTCGGTGAAAAGTGGAGTGCCGCAGGATCTTTCGGCGATCAGCTTGCCCAGCGGCGCCGTCGACGTATCCGGCCCAAGCAACTCGATGATCAACTGAGCCGCGTCCTGATCACTCAGTGGCGCCAGCGTTATGGCTTCAGCGCCACGCGGTTGCGCCAGCGCTCCACAGTACTCAGGGCGGTAGGTGACGATCGTCAGCGAAGGCGTCTGAGCGAACACCTCGAGGACATCGGCAATCATCGACTCACTGACTGCGTCAATCCAATGCGCGTCTTCCACCACGTACACCGCCGGGTTTTTCCGCGCCAACAAGGTGGCTTTCACCAGAGCCGTCAACCGCCGTCGACGTGCATCCGGATCGATCCGATGACGGGGCTCTTCGGCGCCGGCAATCCCCAAGAGGTCCTCGAACAGCAACAGATCGTCTCGGTCCGCGTCACAGAGCAACCGGCGAAGATGATTCCGGGCAGCGTGCGCGTCCAATCCCTCCACTCCGGTTACCGCACGCAGCAATCCTGCGACGGCTTGAAAGGGGATCTGGCTGGTGTGTGACTCGCAGAAGGTTGTGAACACCGCGACACCACGCAGCGCGGCCTTGGCCGAAACCTCCCGCAGCAGACGACTTTTGCCGATACCGGCAGGTCCCACCACGCCGACGACCTCGCCATGTCCGCCGACGGCGCGATCCAACAGGCCCTCGATGACAGACATCTCCTGTCGGCGACCCACGAAGCTCGACTCAGTGCGCCTGATCGGGCGGTCCCGGCGCATGCCGACGAGCCGGTGCGCGGGTATCGACGCGTCAACACCTTTGACGCGAACCAACTCTCGCGGACCGAGAGCCGCGATGTGCTCGACCAGTCGTGCCGTTGATGCGCTGAGCATGACTCCGCCCGCCGGCGCCACCGATTCCATCCGCTGGGCCATCCCCACCTGCTCGCCGACGGTGGTGTAGCCGAACGATCCGGACCCCATCTCACCGGCGATCACCTGCCCGGAGTTCAGTCCGACCCGCAGGAACAACTCCACGCCATCGCGCCTTCGCACGTCGACGGCCAGTTTCTTGGCTTCGTCTTGGATCGCCAGAGCGGCCACGCACGCGCGTACCGCATGATCCTCCAGCGCGACCGGTGCCCCGAACACGGCCATGATCCCGTCGCCGGTGAAACTGTTCACCGTGCCGCCGTAACGCTGCACGACCGCGGCACAACGGCTGGTGAGCTCACCCATGATCTCGCGCAGCCGCTCCGGCCCCACCGCGGCTGCGATATCCATCGAATGGACGACGTCGGCGAACACCACCGTGACTTGCTTGTACTCGGCCGCGTGGGTGGCTGGGGTCAGCCGAGCACCGCACTCGCTGCAGAACTTGGCCGTTGAACTGCAGCGCGCATTGCAAGAACTGCAGATCCGGCCTGCCGGTGCGAGACGACTGTCGCCGTCCCCGCTGGCGCCCACGTCAATATCGTGCATCGCCGGTCAACCGGTGTCTGTCAGATTGCGGTGAAATTCGGCGCCCATTGCGACACGCGGCCGCGGTCGAGAAGTAGGCCCGCTCAAGGGTGGTTCGGATTAGCTCCCCGGCGTCGGCGCACTGCTTGTTGCTGGGTTGACTAATCGCGTGACGTCTGTGGAACGAGGTTGTCGACGATCAATCCGATGGTGAAGTCGAAGCGTTCGTGTTCGACTCCGGATGTAAGTTCGTTGGCGTAGCGGCGCGTGTTGGGGAAGGCGTTCTCGGGCAGCGCCTGCAGACGGCCGATGAGGTCCACGTGGCTCACCACCCACGTGTCATTGGGGTCCTTTTGACGCTGGCGGACTATGGAACGTTCCAGGGCGTAGCCGGCGACGTATAGCGACAGCGCGTCGATCGTCCACGCTGCGACCTGCGGCTCGATGCCTCCAGCCAGCAGGATGCTGAGCATCGTCTCGTTGACCCGAGCGGTATGGAGGTTGCCTGGAACCATTGCGAGCGCGGCGCGGGAGATGCCCGGGTAGGCCAGATACTGATCCCTGATCTGCGCGCACACATCGCGAATCTGTTCACGCCAGCGGCCAGGATCGGGTGCGGGCAGTACCAGCCGGGAACACAGGTAGCCGATCAGCAGGTCGTCGAGGTCGGCCTTGGTGGAGATGTGGGCATACAGCGAAGACGGACCCGTGTTGAGCACGTTGGCTACGCGCCGGATCGTCAAGGCGTCATAACCCTGCCTGCCGACGACCTGCAAAGCGGCAGCGGTGATCCGCTCGAGGGTGATCGGCGGCTTTCGCGGCGCGGCGGCACCGCCCGCCTTGCCCCTGGCCGGGAGGCGCCGCTGTGCATCGCGGCGCTCAGATCGGGAGGCCATTGCGCCATTCTAGATTGACACGAACTTAGTTCGTCGCGTACAAACGGTTCCACATCGACGAACTAAGTTCGTCAAGCGCCTTAGAGGATGTGCCATGTCCCGGAACGTTGCCTTGATCACCGGCGCGAGCCGTCCGCTCGGGCTTGGCTTCGCCGTTGCGAGACAGCTTGCCGGACTGGGCTATCACGTCGTGCTGACAGCCCGCGACGCCACCCGCGCGGAACCGTTGGCTCAACAGTTGCGCCACGACGGGTATAGAGCTACAGCGCTGGCCCTTGATCTGGCCGATCAAACCAGCATCTGCGAGGCCGCCGGTTATCTCACTGCGACCTTCGACCGACTCGACGCTTTGATCAACAACGCCAGCGTCATGCCCGATTTCGCAACACTTTCCGCGCTAGACGCCGACCTCGATGCCGTGCGCTCAGCGCTGGAGGTCGACGTGATCGGCCCGTGGGCGCTGGTGCAGGCGCTGCTGCCGTTATTGGTCGCTGCGCCCGCGGCCCGGATCGTCAACGTGTCCAGTGTTTCTGCGCTGCAGCTCGAGACCGGACTCGATTTAGGCGCCAGCCTTCGCGCGCCGGCCTACTCAATGGCCAAGCACATGCTCAACGCGTTGACCGTTGCCCTGTCCCGTGCCTTTCGCGACACCCCGATCCTTGTCAACGCCGTCGATCCCGGTGAAACCGCCACCCACCCCGAACGCGGCGACGACGCCGACCGGCCCGCGGCCGACAGTGCCCGCGGCATCGTCTGGGCTGCCACGCTCGGGGCTGGCGGACCATCCGGAGAACTCTTCCGCGACCAACAACCACTTCTTCGGCGCCATGAGTGAAGGGACGCACCCGGCACGCCGGTGGTGGATTTTGGCCGTGATCTGCCTGGCCCAGCTGCTGGACGTGCTCGACGTCACGATCGTCACCATCGCGCTGCCCGACGCGCAGAAAGATCTAAGCTTTTCCCTCGGCGACCGACAGTGGATCGTCACGGCCTACTCGTTGGCCTTCGGCGCCCTGCTATTGCCTTTCGGCCGGGTCAGTGACCTGCTCGGACGCCGAGCGATGCTGCTGATCGGCCTGACGGTCTTCGCCGGGGCGTCGGCACTTGGGGGTGCCGCACCGGGATTTGCGGTGCTCGTCGCTGCGCGCGCCGCCCAGGGTGCGGCCGCGGCGATGATCGCCCCGGCCGCACTTGCGCTGCTGTCGACAACCTTCACTCGTCCCACAGAGCGCGCCACCGCTTTCGCCGTTTTTGGCGGCGTGTCGGGATCCGGAGCGGCCATCGGCATGCTGCTCGGCGGTGTGCTCACCAACTATCTCGGCTGGCGCTCGACACTTTTCGTCAACGTCGCAATCAGCCTCGTTGCACTCACCGGCGCCGCCGCCCTAATCACACGCCCACCCAAGACCTTTCACCGCCCCAGCGTCGACCTACCCGACACCGTCATCGCCTCGGCGGGGCTGTTCGCCATCGTCTACGGCCTCTCCAACGCGGAATCACACTCCTGGACGGCGCCGAACACCTGGGCATTCCTAGCCGGCGGCACCCTCCTGGTCGCAATCTTCATGTGGCGCCAGACCCGCGCCGCACACCCGCTACTGCCACCACACGTCATCATCGACCCCACCCGCGGCGGCGCCTACCTCGCAATCTTCATCGGCGGCATCGGCCTGTTCGGCACGTTTTTGTTCCTGAACTACTACATGCAACAGACCCTGCACTATTCGCCCATCACCACCGGGTTCGCATTCCTGCCGATGGTCGCCACCCTCGCGATTACCGGGGGTGTGTGCACCACGCAGCTCTACCCCCGCATCGGCGCGAGGCCCACCGTCGTCGTGGGCATGCTCACCGCCGCCAGTGCGATGCTGTGGCTCACCCGCATCAGCGCCCAAAGCACCTACAGCGCGAACCTTCTGCTACCTCTGATGCTTTTCGGTATCGGCATCGGCGCCATCATCGCCCCCGCCATGAACGCGGGCACCACCGAAATCGAACCGCGTGACGCCGGTATCGCCTCGGCCACCATGAACGTCGCCCAGCAGCTCGGCGGGTCCATCGGTACCGCATTCTTGAACTCGATCGCCGCCTCGGCGCTCGCGCGTCACGCGGCCAGCACCGACGCCACAAACATGGCAGTGCGCGCCTACGGCGTCATTCACAGCTACACCGTCGCGTTCTGGGCCTCAAGTGCCATCCTCGCCACTGGCGCCATAGCCTGCGGCCTCATCATGCCGAGCGGCAAACCGAGCCATGAGCCGACCGTCGCGACACCGACTTAACACGGCGTCCACAACTCTGTTAACGATTCGTGGGGGGCTGAACAGAGATGCCGCCACCCCAGACGGGGCAGCCGTTGCCACGCGCACAGAATGTCACACAGCGCGGTTGCGCATTCGCCGGTTCAGTGAGGGAGAGCATGACGGCGTCGGAGGACTCGACCGCGAGCGCGGGCCGGATCGCGGCGCTGGCCGTGCCGGCACTCGGCGTGCTGGCAGCCGAGCCGCTGTATCTGCTTTTCGACACCGCGGTCGTCGGCCGTCTCGGGGCGTTGGCGCTGGCGGGTCTGGCGATCGGTGGACTGATCGTCAACATGGTGGGTTCGGGCCTGGTCTTTCTGTCCTACGGCACCACGGCAAGGTCAGCCCGCTATTTCGGTGCCGCAGACCGGGCGGCGGCGGTCCGCGAAGGCGTGCAGGCCACCTGGCTGGCCTTGGCACTGGGCGTGTTGTTCGTGGCTGCGGTGCAGGCGGCCGCGGTGCCGGTCGTGTCCGCGATTGCGTCGAAGCCGCCCATCGCCGACGAAGCGCTGTCGTGGCTGCGGATCGCCGTACTGGCCGCCCCGGCGATGCTGATGTCGCTGGCCGGCAACGGCTGGATGCGGGGCGTGCAGGACACTGTGCGGCCGCTGCGGTACGTCGTGATCGGATTCGCGGTGTCGGCGGTGCTGTGCCCGCTGCTGGTGTTTGGCTGGGTGGGCCTGCCCCGCTTGGAGCTGGCCGGCTCGGCCGTCGCGAACCTGGTCGGGCAGTGGGTTGCCGCGCTCTTGTTCGCTCGGGCGTTGCTGGTCGAACGAGTACCGCTCGGGGTCGACTGGCGGGTATTGCGAGCCCAGGTGGTCATGGGCCGCGACCTGTTGGTGCGCACACTGGCATTTCAGGTGTGCTTCGTGTCGGCCGCTGCGGTGGCGGCCCGGTTCGGAGCGGTGGCGGTGGCCGCGCACCAGGTGGCGCTGCAGTTGTGGAATTTCCTTGCGCTCGTGCTGGATTCGCTTGCCATCGCGGCGCAGTCACTGGTCGGCGCCGCGCTGGGGGCGGGACGGGCAAAGCACGCCAAGTCGGTGGCGTGGCAAGTGACGACGTTCTCCGCGGTCGCAGCCACAGTGCTGGCGGTGGTGCTGGCGGCGGGTGTTGCGGTGGTGCCGAAGCTGTTCACTGACGATCGGGCCGTGCTCGACGCCGTCGGCGTGCCGTGGTGGTTCCTCGTGGCTCAGCTACCGGTCGCCGGAGTGGTGTTCGGCCTCGACGGTGTGTTGTTGGGCGCCGGCGATGCGAAATTCATGCGCAATGCAACAGTGCTCAGCGCGCTGCTCGGCTTCCTGCCGCTGATCTGGCTGTCGCTGGTCTTCGGCTGGGGCTTGGCCGGTATCTGGGCCGGGTTGTCGGCGTTCATCGTGCTGCGATTGATGTTCGTGGGTTGGCGGGCGCTTTCCGGCCGCTGGGCCGTCCCCGGCACCGGTTGACACTGCGACGCCGCCGGTCACCACCTCACGGCGTACGCCGGAGCGGCGGCGGACATCTGGTCCGCCAGCCGCTCGAGGCGGGCGATGCGCTCGCGCATCGGCGGATGTGTGGAAAACAATGCTTCCAATCCCTCGCCGCGCAGTGGGTTCGCGATCATCAGATGTGCGGTGCTGGCCAACTGCCCTTCTGCCGGCAACGGCATCAGTCGAGTTCCGGCGTGGATCTTCTTCAGCGCGCTGGCCAGCGCGCCCGGATCGTGGCTCAGCATCGCGCCGTCGGCGTCCGCGGCGAGTTCTCGGCTCCTGCTCACGGCCAATTGGATCAGGGTGGCCGCCACGGGCGCCAGGATCAGCGTCAGCACGCTTCCGAGCAAGCCCGGCCCGTCGTCGTCGTCGCTGGACCCGATCGGCATGAACCACGCCAGATCGGCCAGCATCGTCACCATGCCGGCAAGGGCAGCCGCAATGGTCGACGTCAAGATGTCGCGGTTGTACACGTGCGCCAGCTCGTGGCCCAGCACCGCCCGAAGCTCACGGGCGCTCAGCAGCTCGAGGATGCCCTCGGTGACGCACACCGCCGCATGCCTGGGGTTTCGCCCGGTCGCGAAAGCGTTGGGCTGCCGGATCGGGCTGATGTACAGCCTCGGCATGGGTTGGCCTGCCTGCGTCGACAATTCAGCCACCATGGCGTGAAGCTGGGGAGCCTCGGCCCTGCTCAACGGCCGCGCCCGCATCGCCCGCAGGGCGACGGTGTCGCCGCGGAAGTAGAGGACGAGGTTGATGGCGATGGAGATCGCGGCGGCGATCACGAGCCCCGTGCCACCACCCAGCCAGTGCCCGGCCAGCAAGATCAGCCCGGTGAGCAAGCCCAGCAAGGCGGCTGTCTTCACTCCGTTGGTGTAACGGTGCACGTGCGATACCTCCTTCACGGTCTTCTCGCATACATCAACGCCAGCCGCCCGATGCTGCATTTCCTCCGGAAGCCGTTGCCGCGCAGTCTAATTCGCACAAAAAAAGGGGCCGGCTGCTGCCGGCACCTTGTGTGAACACACTGAGGCGCTGATCGACTCGGCCGCGGACTTCGTCACCGTGTCGCCGGGCGGGCGGATGCGCACGCGAGGCGCGTCCTCGCGGATGGCGCCGTAACCGGTCTGGCCGCGTCCGGTTGCCATTGCGTTTGATCGCCGTCCCCAACCTCCCGCAGCGTCTCAGCACGGACTTCGGGCGGTGACCGCTCCAGCGGGCGGCTGTGGGCGGTCACCCACACACTGGCACCCGTAGAGATCAGGCGCTGATGGCTTGCTTTTCCTTCAGGCCGGTAGCCACCTCGATCTTGCGCGGCTTGGCCTGTTCGGCCACCGGGATCGTCAGCCGCAGCACGCCCTCGGTGTAGTCGGCCTTGATGTTGTCGACATCGAGACCGCTGCCGAGGTAGATCTGTCGGCTGAACACGCCGTGCGGGCGTTCGGAGGCCAGCCACTGTCGGTTGTCCTCCGCGGCGGGCCGTTGCGCGCGCACCGTCAGCACGTCGTTCTCGACATTGATATCGATTGAATCGGCATGTGCGCCGGGCAGATCGAGTTCCACGACGAACTGCTCGTTGTCGCGCCAAATGTCCATCGGCATGACCGCGGGACGAGCCGGTGCGCCTACCGCGCCGCCGAGTAGCTGCTGGGTCAGACGGTCGACGTCACGGAAGAACGGGTCCAACTTCAGCATGATTACCACCTCCTTCGAGCGTCTCGTTCGTTTCTCGTTCTTTCGCCATCGATAACCTGTATCTGCCGCAACATATTCCGATCCGGACTTGTCTAGGCGAGGCAGTCTGCACAGACCGGCTTGTCGTTCGACATCCGGGCGAGCCGGCTGCGGTGCTGCACCAAAAAACAACTGGAACAAGTGAATTCGTCGGCCTTCTTTGGAATCACCCGCACTGCCAACTCTTCGCTGGACAGGTCCGCTCCAGGCAGTTCGAAGGTCTCCGCCAGTTCTGCTTCGTCCGCATCGAGATCAGGCGGGGCCTCGGCACGCCGGGCCGCCAGGTCCTCCAGCGAGGCGTCGTCCGCGTCGTCGATCTCCAGACGCCGCGGCGCGTCGTAATCAGTGGTCATCGCTTTCCCGTCGTCGTGAGTGCACCAGAGCAGGAAGTGTGCAACGCCTCAATCCCGATCGCCTGCACCCGGCGAGGCAAAAAACCCTGCAATCGCTCGTGCTACCGGTACGAACTCAGCCAAGCTCGTCGGGCGTCGCGACGATCTCGAACAGGTCAGTCAACGCCGCGTCGGCCAGCGCCGACGCGACCGGGCCGCGATGCGCTCCGACGAGGCAGAAGCCGATGTCCGATTCGCCGGCCTGCGCGGCCGCAGCCGTCAGCGCATCGAGGCCGTCGACGTCGATGCTCGTGACACCGCCGAGTTCGAGTACCAGCGAATTGGGGCACCGCGTCAGCTCCGCGGCGAGCACCCGGCGCGTCTCTCTGGCGGCGTCTGACTGCAGCGCGCCGCTGACGTGCACCACGCTGGTGTCGGCAGAGAGCCGTTCGACCTGTACGCGGAATAGCCCGAGCCGACCAGGATCGTCGAACGATCGGTGACTCATTGCGCCTCCCGGCGTGCGGTAGCCGTCGGTGATGCGAAGCATTGTGCGCCGCGCGCACACGCCGGCACGCCGTCCTCGCAGATTGAAACACGACCTGGCGGATTGACCCGGATGGTCAGCCAAACCGCTCAGGCGGAGATGTTGGGGGCGAGGAAACGCCAGGCGCGGGTGGCCGCGTGCAAGTTGAAGCGGGTGTCGACGTCACGCAGGTCGTAGCCGGTCAGCTCGCCGATGCGGCGCAGCCGGTAGCGCAGGGTGCTGCGGTGTACGTGCAGGGCCGCGGCGGTTTCGTCGTAGTTACCACCGCATTCCAGGTACTGGCTCAGTGTCGGCACGAACGCAGATCCCTTGTGCTCGTCGTACTCGAGCAGGGTTCCCAGCCATTCGCGCACGTAGTCTTCGACGGAACCGGTGGCCGACGCAGCGTCGATGAGCCGGTAGAACCCGAGTTCGTCGTACGCCGATGCGCCCTGCGGTTCTGACGAATGCAACCTGATGTCAAGCGCCCGAACGGCTTTGGTGAAGGAGGCGGGGAAGTCGGCCGGGCTCTGGCAGCGAGAGCCGATCCCGATCACGGCCGCTGTGTCGCCGAGCCGGTGGCTGACCGCGCGGTGCAGCGCCTGGGGCTCCGGGCGATTGTCCACCAGCATTACCAACATGCCGTCGCGGTGGCCGTGAAAGTAGTCCAGGTGCAGCGCCGTGGCGGCCTGAGTTACGGCGGCCGACAGATCATGTTCGCTGGCGTGAGGGTGACGCACGACGACGACGTAGTGGGCCCCTCGCAAGTCATGCCCAAGTGCGTCGCCTCGGGCGTAAGCCCCGGCGGTGTCGCTTCCGGCCAGCAGATCGTCGAGCAGCTCGCGCCGAAGCTTCAACTCAGTCTCGGCGATGGTGCGCTGATGGGAAAGCTCCAATCCGAGCATGGTGGCTGCGAATTGCAGAGCCGAGAGGTCGTCGTCGTCGGCACGGTGGTGTGGATCGACGAGGGACACCACGCCCAGTACTTCTCCGCGCGCCTGCACCAGAACCGACATCCTGTCTTTGACGCGCAGCGGCCCGGCGTGCGCCGCCAGCGTGTGCAGCAGCCGGTGTCGCCGGGTGGTGTCCGGTTTGGGGTAGCGATGCGGTCGCGGGCCACCCGCCCACGCGGACAGGTTGCCGAACCGGTCCTCTACACAGACGACGAGCCCCGTCAGCTGGGCAAGCATGTCGGCGATGCCCGGTACCCCGGCGCCGACGGCACCGGTAAGCGCGTCATACCTCGCGGTGCACATTCGCAGTCGTCGCACGGTGTTCGCCAGCTTTTCCTCGGTCTGTTGTAGCCGGCGGGCCAACATGGTGGCGTCGGAATCTCCTGCAGGAGAGAGCATTTCGTTGTTCATGGCAGGTTAGTCATGCGTCGAGTGTTCCCCGGGTCGTAATTGAGGGTGCCCTGACCTCAGCCGGCGGACGACTCACTGTCCGGCATCATCACCGCGAACACGGGCACCTGCGAACCAGAGCGCTGCTCGCGGGTTACCCGGATGTGGCCAAAGAATGCGCAGAGGGCCGGTCGGGAAATCTCGACGGGCCGACGGTCTCCTCCCGCTGGCGCGGCTGGATGTTCAACCGCCTGCAGGGTGTAGCCCATTATGCCCAGTCGCCGGCCGAAGGTCAGCGGATATCCGCTTCGCCGACAGCGGAATCGGATGGCACGCCCGTCCCGATCTTCGACTGGTGCTGACAGGACGAGCGGTGCGCCGGATTCTCGGCCCCTCGGGAGCACGCGCCGACAACGCACTCGTTGCCAGACTTCGTATCGCGGCACATTCGGGTCTGCTGTCGACCGCTGGCCGCGATTGAACGATGCACGTCCGGGCCCTCGAAGAACGGGAGTGTCATGACTGACGGAACGACGGTGAACGGTTCGGCCACGCCGCCGCATCAGCGCGCCCGCGAAGTGGTTGCGACGTTCGAGCGGTATGCCGATGCGGAGCGCGCTGTCGACCGCCTCTCCGACGATGGGTTCCCGGTCGAACGGGTAGCGATCGTCGGACGTGAGCTGCAACTGGTGGAACAGGTGTTGGGCCGGATGAACTACGGCGGGGCGGCGCTGCGTGGCGCTGTTTCGGGCGCTCTGGTCGGCGCTCTGATCGGCTGGATCTTCGGCATTTTCAGCTTGGTGCAGCCGTTGATCGCCGGGCTGGTACTGGCGGGGTATGGGCTGGTGTTCGGTGCGATCGTCGGTGCGCTGGGTGGCCTCGCGGTGCATGCATTGCAGCGGGGCCGCCGTGATTTTGACGCGATCAGCGGCCTGGTGCCGCGCTACTATGACGTCGTCGCCGACGTCGATGTCGCCGAGCAGGCTCGAGGGCTGCTGGGCAACCACAACGCGAAGGGAGTTGGCTGATGGCAACCGCGGTAGGTATCGACCTGGGCACCACGAACTCGGTGATCGCGGCCTGGCAGGGGGGCGAGCCGGTGGTGATCGCCAATGCGGAAGGGTCGCGCACGACCCCGTCGGTGGTGGCCTTTACCGAAAGCGGCGAACGCCTCGTCGGGCAACTGGCTCGCCGGCAATCGATCATGAACCCGAAAGGCACTATCTACTCGGCGAAGCGCTTCATCGGCCGGCGCTTCGACGAGATTTCTGAAGAGGCCAAGGCGGTCAGCTTCGACGTCGTGGCGGGCGACAACGGCGCGGCGCGCTTCGAGGTGCGCGGCAAGCAGTACGCCCCGGAGGAGATCAGCGCGCTGGTGTTGCGCAAGCTCGTTGACGACGCCAGCAAGTACCTGGGCGAACGGGTCAAGGAGGCGGTGATCACCGTCCCGGCGTACTTCAACGACGCCCAGCGCAACGCCACCAAGGACGCCGGCCGCATCGCCGGGCTGGAGGTGCTGCGCATCATCAACGAGCCCACCGCCGCGGCGCTGGCCTACGGACTGGACAAGAAGACCCACGAGACGGTCCTGGTGTTCGACCTCGGCGGCGGCACCTTCGACGTCAGCCTGCTCGACGTCGGTGACGGCGTCGTGGAAGTCCGTGCCACTGCGGGTGATTCGCATCTGGGCGGCGACGACTTCGACCGCCGGCTCGTCGACTACCTGGCCGGCGAGTTCCAGCGCGAGTACGGCATCGACCTGCGCAAGGACCCCCAAGCGCTGCAGCGGCTGTTCGAGGCGGCCGAGAAGGCCAAGGTGGAGTTGTCGTCGGTGACGCAGACCCAGATCAATCTGCCCTTCATCACCGCCGATGCCAGCGGGCCCAAGCATCTTGCGACCACGATCATGCGGTCGAAGTTCGAGGACCTCACAGCCGACCTGGTCGAGCGCTGCATGGGACCGGTGAAGCAGGCGATGGGCGATGCGAAGGTCACCGCCAACGACATCGACGAGGTGATCCTGGTCGGCGGGTCGACCCGGATCCCAGCGGTGCAAGCTCTGGTGCGGCGGCTCACCGGCGGCAAGGACCCGAACATGAGCGTGAACCCCGACGAGGTGGTCGCGCTCGGGGCGGCCGTGCAGGCCGGGGTGCTCAAGGGCGAAGTGTCCGACGTGCTGCTCCTCGACGTCACGCCGCTGTCGCTGGGCGTGGAGACTCGCGGCGGCGTCATGACGAAGATCATCGAGCGCAACACCACCATCCCGGCACGCCGCAGCGAGATCTTCACCACCGCCGAAGACAACCAACCATCGGTGGAGGTTGTCGTCTTACAGGGCGAACGCGAAATGGCAAGGGACAACCGCGTTTTAGGTCGGTTCACGCTGCAGAACATCCGGCCCGCCCCGCGCGGCGAGCCACAAATCGAGGTTGTCTTCGACATCGACGCGAACGGTATCCTCAACGTGACCGCACGGGACAAGGACACCGGCGCCGAACAGACCATCACGATCAGCGGGCAGTCCAACCTTGACCAGCGCGAGGTGGAGCGCATGGTTTCCGAAGCAGAGGCGCACCGGCGCGAGGACGAGCAGCTGCGCCGTGAGGTCGAGGCCCGCAACGAACTCGATTCGACCGCATACCAGGTGGAACGCCGCCTGGCCCAGCTCGGCGACTCCGTTGCGCCGCACGAGAAGGCGCGTGCGGAGATGCTGATCTCCGATGCCCGCGAAGCGGTGAAGGACCAGGCGCCGATGGACCGGGTGCAGTCGCTGACGTCGGAGCTGCAGCAGCTGTTGTACGGACTCGGGGCCAGCGCGTCCGGCGGCAACGGTGGTCAGCCGTCCGGCGGAGCCGCACCGGGGCCCAGTGGTGACGACGTGGTCGACGCCGAATTCGACCGGAGCTGACCGGATTCATGGGCAGCCCCGCCGAGCAGTCGAGCAGCGATCGGCACCCCGACGACGATCGGCCGGTCATGGAAAGCCCTGTGCCCGAACCCGATACCGATGCGGAGTTGGCGCGCCTGGAAGACCGCTGGCGGCGCGCCGTCGCCGACTTGGACAATCTGCGCAAGCGCTATGCCCGCGAACTGGAGCGCGAACGCAGCGCAGAACGCAGCCGCGTGGCGGTCGCTTTCCTGCCGGTCGTCGACAACCTGGAACGGGCGATTGGTCATGCGGCGGAGAGTTCGGATCCCGTGATCGCCGGTGTGCGTGCGGTATTGGATCAGGCGCTGGCGGTGCTGGCGCAGCTGGGCTACCCCCGTGATGCCGAGACCGGCGTGCCGTTCGACCCGCAGCGCCATGAAGTGGTCAGTGTGGTCGGTGCCGACGACCAAGAGCCCGGCACCGTCGTGGAGGTGCTGCGGCCCGGTTACGGCACCGGCACACAACAGCTTCGACCGGCGGCGGTGGTGGTCACCGGCCGGAAGGAGTGACGCCCTGTGGCCACCGACTACTACCAGGTGCTGGGCGTATCCCGCGACGCCAGCGCCGAGCAGATCCAACAGGCGTTTCGCACGCTGGCGCGCCGCTACCACCCGGACGTGAACAAAGAGCCGGGTGCCGAGGAACGGTTCAAGCAGATCAACGAGGCCTACCACGTGCTCTCGGATCCCAAGACCCGCAAGCGGTACGACCGCTTCGGGGAAGACTTCCGCCGGATACCCGAGGACTACGACGAGCGTGTGGGTGCGGGATTCGGCGCGAGCGGCCCTGGCGGCCCTCGGGTGCACTTCGGCCAAGGCTTCGACGATTTCAGCGGCGTCGGCTTCGACGACCTGTTTGGCGGCTTGTTCGGACGCAGCAGTGGCGGGTTCGGGCCGATCCCAGGAGCCGACCAGCAGGCCGAATTGGAGTTGACCGTCGAGGAGGCGTACCGCGGCGGCAAGCGCCAGATCACGCTCGACGGGCGTACCTACACGGTCAATATCCCGCGCGGGGTGACCGAAGGCCAGCGCATCCGGCTGGCCGGCGAGGGCGGCCGCGGCACCGGCAACGCGCCGCCCGGCGACCTTTATCTGATCGTGCGCATCCGCCCGGATGCCCGGTTCCGGCTCGACGGTCGCGACATCATCGTCGATCTCCCCGTTTCCCCGTGGGAGGCGGTGCTCGGCGCGACGGTCGCGGTGCGCACTCCCAGCGGCGAGGCCAAGGTGAAGGTGCCGCCCGGGTCGTCGACCGGCAGGCGGCTACGGCTGCGCGGGGAGGGCATGCCCAATCCGCGGGGCAAGCCCGGCGATCTCTACGCAGAGATCAAGGTCGTCGTGCCGTCCCACCCGACGCAGCGCGAACGGCAACTGTTCGAGCAGTTGGCCGCCGAGTCACACTTCGACCCGAGGAGGGCGCCGTGACATCAGGGGGCTCACCTCGCTACGTGCTGACCCGTCGGCCCGTGCTCGGGCTGGATGCGTTTTCCCACCGTGCGGGCCTGCACCCGGACATGGTGCGCCGCTATGTGGCGCTCGGTCTGCTGCAGGGCCGGACCGATGGACGCGGCGAGCTGTGGTTCGAGCCCTCTGCGCTGGCCGTGGTCGCGCGCATCCAGCGGTTACGCGCGGGCCTCGGGCTGAACTATGCCGCGATCGGGTTGGTGCTCGACCTGCTTGACCGTATCGACGAACTGGAAACCGCTTCTCGGGTAAGGAGAGCCGCGACGTGGACATCAATCGATTGACGCAGAAGTCTCAGGAGGCGTTGCAGGAGGCTCAGGCCCTCGCGACGCGGATGGGCCACACCGAGATCGACGGCGAGCACCTGCTGTTGGCGCTGATTGACCAGCCTGACGGATTAGTGCCGCGGCTGCTCGCCCAGGGCGGGGCGGATCCCGCAGCGGTCCACGCCGACGCGGAGCGTGAGCTGAACCGGCGCCCCGCGGTCAGCGGCCCGGGCGCGTCACCGGGGCAGGTGATGATGACCCGGCGCCTGGCGAACCTGCTCGAATCCGCGCAGCGCGAGGCCAAGCGCCTCAAAGACGAGTACGTGTCCGTCGAGCACCTGATGCTCGCGCTGGCCGAAGAGGGCTCCGCCTCGGCTGCCGGACGAATTCTGGCGTCGCACAAGGTTACTCGGGACTCCTTCCTGGCCGCGCTGACGAAGGTGCGCGGCAACCAGCGGGTCACCTCCGCCACCCCGGAGGGCTCTTACGAGGCGCTGGAGAAGTACGGGCGCGACTTGGTCGCCGAGGCCCGTGCCGGCAAGCTGGACCCGGTGATCGGCCGGGACGCCGAGATCCGAAGGGTGATCCAGATCCTGAGCCGCAAGACCAAGAACAACCCAGTGCTCATCGGCGATCCTGGCGTCGGCAAAACGGCGATCGTCGAGGGGCTCGCGCAGCGGATCGTGCGGGGCGACGTTCCGGAAGGCTTGCGCGACAAGACGATTTTCGCCCTCGACATGGGTTCGCTGGTGGCCGGTGCGAAGTACCGCGGCGAGTTCGAGGAGAGGCTGCAGGCGGTGCTCAACGAGGTCAAAGCTGGCGAGGGCCGCATCCTGCTGTTCGTCGACGAGCTGCACACCGTTGTGGGCGCCGGTGCCGCGGAGGGCTCTTTGGACGCCGGCAACATGCTCAAGCCGATGTTGGCGCGCGGTGAGCTGCACATGATCGGCGCCACCACGCTCGACGAATACCGCAAGCACATCGAACACGACGCCGCGCTGGAGCGCCGCTTCCAGACGGTGTTGGTCGACGAACCCGACGTCGAAGACACCATCTCGATTCTGCGGGGACTGCGCGAGCGGCTGGAGATTTTCCACGGTGTGCGCATCCAGGACGGTGCGCTGGTGGCCGCCGCGACGCTGTCGCACCGCTACATCACCGACCGCTTCCTGCCCGACAAGGCGATCGACCTGGTGGACGAGGCGTGCGCGCGGCTGCGTACCGAAATCGACTCGATGCCAGCCGAATTGGACGAACTCACGCGGCGCGTCACCCGGCTGGAGATCGAAGAGGCGGCGCTGGCCAAGGAAACCGACGCGGCCAGCAAGGCGCGATTGGAGGATCTGCGCAAGGAACTGGCGGACCTGCGGGCCGAAGCCGACGCCCGCAACGCGCAGTGGGAAGCCGAACGCCAGGCGATCAGGCGGGTCCAAGAGCTGCGCGGACAGCTCGAACAGCTGCGCCACGAAGCTGAGGAAGCCGAGCGAAACTATGACCTGAACAGGGCTGCCGAACTGCGCTATGGTCGCATCGCCGATGTGGAACGGCGACTGGAAGCCGCCGAGCAGCAACTGCACAGCAAGCAGGGCGACCGGCCGCTGTTGCGCGAAGTGGTGACGGAAGACGAGATCGCCGAGATTGTGTCGGCGTGGACCGGCATCCCAGTGGCTCGCTTGCAAGAAGGTGAACGCGAGAAGCTGCTGCGCCTCGACGAGATCCTGCACGAGCGAGTCATCGGTCAGGACGAGGCCGTGCAGTTGGTGGCGGACGCGATCATCCGGGCGAGGTCCGGGATCCGCGACCCGCGTCGGCCCATCGGGTCATTCATCTTCCTGGGACCCACCGGTGTCGGCAAGACTGAACTGGCGCGCACGCTCGCCGCGGCGTTGTTCGACAGCGAAGACAACATCGTGCGGCTGGATATGAGCGAATACCAGGAACGCCATACCGTGAGCCGGCTGGTCGGTGCACCGCCGGGCTATGTCGGCTACGAGGAGGGCGGCCAGCTTACGGAATCGGTGCGGCGCAAGCCTTATTCGGTCGTGCTGTTCGACGAGATCGAAAAGGCGCACGCCGATGTGTTCAACACGCTGCTGCAGGTGCTCGACGACGGCCGGCTCACCGATGCACAGGGCCGCCTGGTCGACTTCCGCAACACCGTGATCATCATGACGTCGAACATCGGGTCGCACTACCTGTTCGACGGTGTCAGCCCCGACGGCGAGATCAAACCCGACGCGCGGGAACGGGTGATGGCCGAATTGCGTGCGCATTTCCGGCCGGAATTCCTCAACCGGGTCGACGACATCGTGTTGTTCACGCCGTTGTCAATGCCGCAGATCGAGCAGATCGTCGAGCTGCAACTGGCGGAGCTGCGAAACCGCTTGGCGGAGCGGCAGATCGAGCTCGACATCACGCCCGACGCGCGCCGGCTGATCGCCGAGCACGGCTACGACCCGGTCTACGGGGCCCGGCCGTTGCGGCGCTACATCGCGCATGTGGTCGAGACACGTATCGGCCGGGCGCTGCTGCGGGGCGACATCGCAGCAGGCGGCAAGATCGCGCTGAGCGTGGATGACGGTGAGCTGGCGGTCGACTACGCCGAACCCGCTGCCGCGGTGTGAAAGCTTGGGCTCCAACCACATAACAACAACAACGACCACTCAACAACGACGATGAGGAGGGATCCAACTATGACGCTGCCGGTGCGACGTTCGGGCGGGGATGCCGACAGGTTCAGTCCCCTGCGGCAACTCGACGACCTCTACGCCGAGATGGACCGGCTGATGCAGTCAGTGATCAGTGCGGCGCCGGCAGACGGGTCGTGGATGCCCGCCGCCGACGTGATCGAGATGAAAGACGACTACGTTGTCGAGATCGAGCTGCCTGGGGTGCGATCCGAGGACGTCGACGTCGAGATGAACGGCAATGAACTGGTGGTCACCGGAGAGCTCAAGGAGCGCAAGCGCGAAGGGTTGTTCCGGCGCAAGACACGGCGGGTGGGCAACTTCGAGTACCGGGTCACGTTGCCGGCTGACATTCGTCAAGATGGGGTCACCGCGTCGCTCGCACACGGTGTGCTCACCGTGCAACTGCCCAAGGCCAAGAGCAATTCGCGCAAGATCGAGGTCACCACGTCGGAGTCGGCGTCGGGCTGAGCTACCGCCCGCCCGACTGCACAGTGACGAGCAGGTTGCGGGCGACATCGTGCAGCTTGACGTTGTGGTCCTGCGACTGCTTGACGAGCCGCTGGAACGCTTCGTCGGCACTGCAGCCGTGCAGCGCCATCAATACGCCTTTGGCTTGGTCGATCTCGGCTCGCGAGGTCAGCGCGCGTTCCAGTTGGGTGACGGTGTCACGGGACTGCTGCCAGCGCCGGGCATTGGTGATCGCCGCGCCGGCGGCCTCGGTGAACAGCCGCATCAATCCCTCGTCGAACGGGTCGAATGCCGTTGCGGTGTAGCTGTATACGTTCAGCGAGCCGACGAGTTCCAGGTGGTCGGGATCGCCGACGAGCAGCGGAACCGATAGGCACGCCCGCAGTCCCTGACGCTGGGCGGCTTCGCAGAACTGCGGCCAGCGCTCCGAGTGCTCGGTGATGCGGTCGCGCACTGGGCGACGCTGTTCGGCGCATTCGACGCTCGGTCCGCTGCCGGCCTCATGCTGCACGCGCTCGAGGCCGACCACTCGCTCGTCGGTGGCGGCAGCGGTGCGGAACTCGTCTCCGTCGAGCACGGTGATGGTGACGGCGTCGGCGCCGGGAATGGCTTGTGCCGCAGTCGATGCCACGCGCGCCAAGACGCTGTCCAAGTCTTCTTCGGCGGCGAAGATGTCGCGCAGTGCGCCGATGGCGTCCGACGTCGCATCCAACCGGATCAGCGGATCGGGGCGGCCGCCTTGGCGGTCGCCGGATTTGTCACTCACCTGTCATTCTTCTCTCGACGAGTTCGGAAAAAGCACGCCGAGGAGGGAATCGGATCCGGCGAGCCGGAGCGAGTCTGCACGCCATTGGCGATGCCTTCGGCTGCCAGCTCAACCGACAGAATCCTACTGGTCGCGAAGTATCAGTCGTGAACCTGCGCGCGGCCTCTCTTGATGACGGCCTCGCGGTTGGCTGCGATGTCGTCGCTGCTGGCGTTCGTGCGCAGCCATTGCTGTGCCGACTCCTGCTCGATCGCGAAGGCCTCGCGAGACTGCGCTTCGTCGATGCGGTGATACGACGCCAGATATGCGCGTACCGCGGCGCCGTTGTTGTTGACGATCGACGTGGCGACCGCCCGTGCGGTGCTCATCAGTTCGTCGTGCAGCACCACCTCGGTGACCAGCCCGATACGCAGCGCGTCATAGGCGTTCACGTAGTCGCCGGTGAGGCTCATCCGGTAGGCCATGCCGCGCCCGACCAGCTGCGGCAGCCGCACCGACATGCCCCAGCCGGGAAGCAGGCCGACCCGCGCGTGCGTGTCGGCGAATCGGGCGTTCTCCGAGGCGATCAGGATGTCACAGCTCAGCGCCAGCTCGAAGCCGCCGGTTACGCACACCCCGTTGATCGCACCGATCACGGGCTTGGACAGCGCCGGCCACCGCACCTTCGACAGGCTGTCGCGGGAATCGCCGAGGCTGGTGCTGATCTCCTTGAGGTCCACGCCGGCCGAGAACGCCGGATCGGTGCCGGTCAGGATCACCACGTCTACGTCGTCGTCGCTTTCCGCCTGAGCCAGCGCCGCGAACAGCTTGTCCTGCAGCTCCTTGCTGAGCGCATTGCGAACCCGCGGGCGGTTCAGCGTGAGCGTACGGATCCGGTCGGAGGTTTCGATGAGCAGGACGTCGTCGGACATCCGCTGAGCCTATCGTCGTGGACATGTGCCGAAACATCACCGAGCTGCGCGGGTTGCAACCCGCTGCCACCGACGAGGAGATCCAGGCCGCCGCCCGCCAGTACGTGCGCAAGGTCAGCGGAATCACCCGCCCGTCGGCCGCCAACGTGGACGCGTTCGAGACCGCGGTCGCCGAAGTCGCCGCGTCGACCTCGCGGCTGCTGTCACTGTTGCCGCCGCGCAAACAACCGCCGAAGACGGTGCCGCCGTTGCGTCGTCCGGAAGTGCGCGCCCGGCTGCGGGTATGACCCCGACGACGCCCGCGCTCAAGGAATGGAGCGCGGCGGTGCATGCGCTGCTCGACGGCCGCCAGACCGTGCTGTTGCGCAAGGGCGGTATCGGCGAGAAGCGCTTCGACGTGGCGGCGGACCGGTTTCTGCTGTTCCCGACGGTCGCCCACAGCCATGCCGAACGCGTGCGGCCCGAACACCGAGACTTGCTGGCCCCGGCGGCGGCAGACAGCGGAGAGGCCCACGTGGTAGTACGGGCCGGCGCGAGAGTGGTTGCCGCAGTGCAGGTTTCGCGGATCGACGGGTTGCAGGAGATCGAGCCGTTGCACATCTGGACCGACCGGTCGATCCGCGAGGACCGGCTCGACTTCCGCCCGAAGCACCGGCTGACTGTGCTGGTGGTGCAGGCTTGCCCGCTGACGAACCCGGTGCGGCTCGTTCGTACGGCCGATTACGCGGGCTGCACGAGTTGGGTGGAGCTACCGGTGCAGCCGACGTGGGGTCCGCCGGTACACGACGACGCGACGCTGCAGCGAATCGCCGAAGAAGTGCGCTGCGCACTGGATTAAAAGTTCGGCTTGAGAACTTCGGCTCAGAACTTGTAGTACGGCGCCAGCTGCTGGGCCCGGGTCATGTTTTCGGTCGGGCAGTCCACGTCAGGGTTGGAGTAGATCGGCGAGAAGAACAGCGACTGCTGGATCACTCCGTAGCTGGTCTCGAACATCACCATGCAGGAAAACCACCAGCGGTTGTTCCAGTCGGTGGGCTTCATCACCCAGAACCATGCTGCGCGATGCCCTGCGATCGTGGTCTCGACCGCATCGGAGGACAGGCTCTGTTCGTAGCTGCGCCAGACGATCGGTTCGATCGCCATCTGGTAGTTGGCGGCGTCGAAGTGACAGCGCAACCCGTCTTCCGGTTCGGGCGGCGTGAACGCCAGACCGAGCCGCTGGATCACGTCCATCGGGATGTCCTGGCACGGGTCGAACGGGCGCGGATTGTTGAAGTCGATCACCGGCGACTTGATCGTGGTGCTCGGCGTATCCAACGGCACGGCCGTGGACCGCAGCTGCACGTCCGGTGGAGAGGTCAGGCCCCCGGGGGCGGCCTGCCAAGCCACCACCACCGCCGCGACCACCGCACACATCACCGCGAACAGCCGCAGCCTGGTCGCCATCGCAGCCCCTCCGTTCGGCATCCCCGCAGGGGGAGTGTACAAGCGCGACAAGGCGGGCACGACGGTAAACGAGAACCTGTTCTAGTTGGCTACCCTGGTCGGTTGTGGCGACACTTTGGGCTGTCAGTGACCTGCACACCGGTCACGTGGGAAACAAGCCGGTCACCGAGTCGCTGTATCCGTCGTCGCCGGACGACTGGCTGATCGTCGCCGGTGACGTCGCCGAGCGCACCGACGACATCCGCTGGTCGCTGGACCTGTTGCGTCGCCGGTTCGCCAAGGTGTTCTGGGTGCCCGGCAACCACGAGCTGTGGACGACGAGCAAGGACCCGGTGCAGCTGTTCGGCCGCGCCCGCTACGACTACCTGGTCGAAATGTGCGACCAGATGGGCATCCTCACCCCCGAGCACCCGTACGCGGTGTGGACCGGCGAGGGTGGGCCCGCGACGATCGTGCCGATGTTCCTGCTCTACGACTACACGTTCCTGCCGGCCGGCGCGTCGTCGAAGGCCGAAGGTCTGGCCATCGCCCGCGAGGCCAACGTGGTGGCCACCGACGAGTTCGTGCTGTCCTCGGAGCCGTACGCCACCCGCGACGCCTGGTGCCGTGACCGGGTGGCCGTCACGCGGAAACGACTCGAGCAGCTCGACTGGATGACACCGACGGTGCTGGTGAACCATTTCCCGCTGGTGCGCGAGCCGTGCGAGGCGCTGTTCTATCCCGAGTTCTCGCTGTGGTGCGGCACCACCGCCACCGCCGACTGGCACACCCGCTACAACGCGATCTGCTCGGTCTACGGGCACCTGCACATTCCGCGGACCACGTGGTATGACGGCGTACGGTTCGAAGAGGTGTCGGTGGGCTATCCGCGAGAGTGGCGGCGCCGCAAGCCGTATCGGTGGCTGCGGCAGGTCTTGCCCGACCCGCAGTACGCGCCGGGCTACCTCAACGAGTTCGGCGGCCACTTCGTGATCACGCCGGAGATGCGCGCCAATGCGCAGCGGGTGCGCGAGCGGATCGAGGCGCGGCGCAAATGAGTCTGATCACGAGCCTTGTGCCCGAGACGGTGGCCGCAGCCGAGTTGTATTGCGACCCACCGGATCTGGCGCCGCTGGCAGACGAGGAGCCGCTGATCGCGCGGTCGGTTGCCAAGCGGCGCAACGAGTTCGTCACTGCACGCCACTGCGCCCGGGTGGCGCTGGGCAGGCTCGGCATCCCGCCCGTGCCGATCCTCAAGGGGGACAAGGGAGAACCGTGCTGGCCTGACGGCGTGGTGGGCAGCCTGACGCACTGCGAAGGTTTCCGCGGTGCGGTTGTCGGCCGGGCCACTGATGTTCGGTCGATTGGCATCGACGCCGAGCCGCACGACGTCCTTCCCGACGGCGTGCTCGACGCGGTCAGCATTCCCGCCGAGCGGCGGCAGCTGGCCACCCTCCCTCCCGGTCTGCATTGGGATCGAATCCTGTTCTGCGCCAAGGAAGCAACGTACAAAGCGTGGTTTCCGCTGACTCGCCGATGGCTGGGTTTCGAAGACGCCCACATCGTCTTCGACGTCGACGCCGACGGCGCCGGCGGCGAGTTCGTATCGCAGATCTTGATCGACCCGACGGCGTTGTCGGGGCCGCCGCTGAAAGCGTTGCGCGGTCGGTGGTCGGTGCGGCAGGGGTTGGCGCTGACGGCGATCGTGCTGTGAGTGCAGGCCTGGTCGTCGTCGACAAGCCCGCCGGTATGACCAGCCACGACGTCGTGGCCCGCTGCCGGCGGATCTTTTCCACGCGCAAGGTCGGGCACGCCGGCACGCTGGACCCGATGGCCACCGGTGTGCTGGTGGTGGGCGTGGAGCGCGCGACCAAGATTCTTGGCCTGCTGACCACCGAAACCAAGTCGTATGCCGCGACGATGCGGCTGGGGCAGACCACTACCACCGACGACGCCGACGGTGACGTGGTGGCGACGACGCCCGCCGATGCAGTGACCGACGATGCGATCCGCACCGCGGTTGCGTCGTTTCGGGGCGAAATCGAGCAGGTGCCGGCGGCGGTGAGCGCGGTCAAAGTGGGCGGCAAGCGGGCGTATCGGCTGGCTCGCGAAGGCCAGGCCGTCGAGCTGGCTGCGCGCAGGGTGCGGATCGACCGCTTCGACGTATTGCAGATTCGCCGCGCCGACGGGTTCGTGGACGTCGACGTCGCGGTGGACTGCTCGTCAGGCACATACATCCGCGCGCTGGCCCGCGATGTCGGCGCGGCGCTGGGAGTCGGCGGGCATCTGATTGCGCTGCGGCGCACCAGGGTCGGTCCCTTCAGTGTCGAGCATGCTCACACGCTCGAGGAGCTTGCGGCCCACCCGCGGCTGTCGTATTCGCTCGACGAGGCGTGCCTGCTCTGCTTCCCGCGCAGGGATCTCAGTGCCGAGGAGGCCGAATCTGCCCGGCACGGAAGGGCTTTGGCGTCGGCCGGCATCGACGGGGTCTACGCGGCAACGGCTCCTGACGGTACAGTGATCGCGCTGTTGCGTGACGAAGCCGAGCGGACGAAATCCGTGGTGGTGCTGTGGCCGGCAACGCTGTAGCGCCGAGCGTGCACCCGCTGGGGCCGCGTCAGCAGGGAACCACCCAAATCGACTCTGCGGCAGGGTGTCCCAACTCCACTGTGCGGTTACCGGGGTCGCCGTCGTGGCCGTCGTCGATCGCCACCGACAGTGTTCCGGCGAAGTCTCGTCGAGCCAGCACCGTCAGATGCGAGTCCAGCGCGATCCCGACGGAATCGAAGTAGCGCAGCATCTCGGGGTCCGCGTCGGAGATCCGGGCCACCGAGCCGTGGTCGCCGTCTGCGCATTCGGACAGCTGCCGCGCGGGCGGCGTCGGCACCCGGCCGTCGAGCGTCGGAATGGGGTCGCCGTGCGGGTCACGTTGCGGATGACCGAGTTTCGCGTCGATCCGCGACATCATCAGGTCGCTGACCGCGTGCTCGAGTACCTCGGCTTCGTCGTCGACTTCGTCCCAGCTGTAGCCGAGCACCTGCACCAGGAACGTCTCCAGCAGCCGGTGCCGCCGCACCACCGACACCGCGGCGCGCCGGCCACGCTCGGTCAGCGTCACCGCCCCGTACTTCTCGTGCTCCACCAAACCCTGGTCGGCGAGCTTGCGGATGGTCTCGGAGGCGGTACTGGCCGACACCCCGAGCCGCTCGGCGAGCATTTTGGTGCTGATCTTGTCGCCGGACCACTCCTGGACCTTCCAGATAACCCGCAGGTAGTCCTGGGCGACCGACGTCAGCCCACGGGCGTCGTCGGCAGCAGTCACGGGTGAAAGTGTAGGCACTGGCGGGCGATAGCGGGGATGTCGCGCGCGCTCGCGGGTCGGCTCTTCGCGCAAGCGCTCATCGCGCGGGTCGGCTCTTCGCGCGAGCGCTCCTCGCGCGGGTCGTAGGCTTGCCGCTGTGCAGCGCTGGCGCGGTCAGGAGGAGATCCCCACTGACTGGGGCAGATGTGTCCTGACGATCGGGGTGTTCGACGGCGTACATCGGGGCCATCAGGAACTGATTGCGACCGCGGTCAAAGAAGGACGGTCGCGAGGCGTGCCGACGGTGCTGATGACCTTCGATCCGCACCCCATGGAAGTGGTCTTCCCGGGCAGCCATCCGGCCCAGCTGACCACGCTGACCCGCCGTGCCGAGCTCGTCGAGGAACTCGGCATCGACGTGTTCCTGGTGGTGCCGTTCACCGCCGAGTTCATGAAGCTCACGCCGGAGCGCTACATCCACGAGCTGCTGGTGGAGCGGCTGCACGTGGTGGAGGTCGTGGTCGGGGAGAACTTCACGTTCGGCAAGAAGGCGGCAGGAAATGTCGAGACGCTGCGGCAGGCGGGGGAGCGGTTCGGGTTCGCGGTGCGGGCGATGTCGCTGGTCGCCGAGCACCACGACGACCAGACGGTGACGTTCTCGTCCACCTACATCCGGTCCTGCGTCGACGCCGGTGACGTCGTGGCTGCGGCCGAGGCGCTGGGCCGCCCGCATCGCGTCGAGGGCGTCGTGGTGCGTGGTGACGGCCGCGGACGGGTGCTGGGCTTCCCGACCGCGAACGTCGCGCCGCCGATGTATGCGGCGATTCCGGCGGACGGCGTGTACGCGGCATGGTTCACCGTGCTCGGGCACGGGCCCGTTGTCGGGTCGGTCGTGCCGGGCGAGCGGTATCAGGCCGCCGTGTCCGTCGGCACCAACCCGACGTTCTCCGGGCGCACCCGCACCGTCGAGGCCTACGTGCTGGACACTTCCGCCGACCTCTACGGCCAGCACGTCGCCGTCGACTTCGTCGCCCGCATCCGCGGGCAGCGCAAGTTCGCCGAGGTCGGGGAGTTGATCAGCGAGATGGAGAAGGACACCGAGCGGGCCCGCACGATTCTGTCCGCCCAGTGACGTCCTGCTAAACTCGCCGCCGACATGGCGACGTGCTGCAGTCCGCGGCGGCCTCGCCCGATTTCGAAGATCGCGGACCGACGTATGGAGTTGAATTCGTGGCGCTCACTGCCGAACAGAAGAAAGAAATCCTGAAGGAATACGGCCTGCACGAGACCGACACCGGCTCGCCGGAGGCCCAGATGGCGCTGCTGACTCGGCGGATCAACGATCTCACCGAGCACCTCAAGGTGCACAAGCACGACCACCATTCGCGGCGTGGCCTGCTGCTGCTGGTCGGCCGGCGCCGCCGGCTGGGCAAGTACCTCGCCGAGATCGACGTCGAGCGGTACCGGTCGCTGATCGACCGCCTCGGCATGCGCCGCTGACGCTGCCTGCGGTCAATCTCGGGCTGGGCGCACCGGCACGCGGTATCGACTGAACACGGGATCGGCCGTCACGATCTCGAGGTCCTCCAGCGCGGCCTGTGCGACCAGCATGCGATCGAACGGATCTTTGTGTATCGGCGGCAGTTGCGCTACTCGCAGCGCATGGCTGTGAGTCACGGCAAGGGGTACGACGCCGGACCGCCGCATCCGATCGGGCACGTAGTCGGCGGGCGGCTCGGGCAGCGGTAGTTTGCCGAGCTCGTATTTGATCGCGATTTCCCAGGAACTGGCCGACGACAGCACGAGCTCGTTGCCGAGGTCTTCAAGCAGCGCCAGCACCTGTCGGCTGATGCGGGTGGGGTCGGTTTGCAGCCACAACCACACATGGGTGTCGAGCAGCAATCTCACGCTTCGAACGTCTGCAACACGTCGTCGGGCAGAGGGGCGTCGAAGTCATCGGGGACGACGAACCTGCCGACGTCGACGCCGAATTCACGCTTCCGTCGAGCGGGACTCGGCACCAGTACCGCAACCGGCTCACCGCCGCGCACGATGGTGATTTCCTCGCCGGCTTCTACCCGCCGCAGCAGTTTCGAGAAGTGAGTCTTCGCCTCGTGGACGCCGACCTCCATAGCGCCAGGATAGACTAAGTCGTGGACTAAGTCGTCAGACGCCCCGGGCCGGACGGAGCTCGGTGCGAAATAGGGTTGCCACCAGCCCCGGTGTAAAGTAAGGCACGTTCCGAGCCATCCGGCTCGGACTCGCATGTCAGACAGTGGCCAGCCTGCATCGGGCGGTCTTCGGTAGTGGCTGTCGGGCTCCCCATACAGAGTCCGGCCGCTTCGATCGACGGCCGTAGCCGCATCAGGCCGATGCCGTTCAGGTTGCCTGCCACTGCCTTCGTGCGACGACAACCGAACGAAGGAAGGCCCCCGGACTGTCATGTCTGTAGCCGAAATCGACGAGGGCGTTTTCGAGTCAACCGCCACCATCGACAACGGGAGCTTCGGCACCCGCACCATCCGCTTTGAAACCGGCCGGCTGGCCCAGCAGGCCGCCGGCGCCGTGGTCGCCTACCTCGACGAGGAGACCATGCTGCTCTCGGCCACCACCGCGAGCAAGCAACCCAAAGAGCACTTCGACTTCTTCCCGCTCACCGTCGACGTGGAAGAGCGCATGTACGCCGCCGGCCGCATCCCGGGCTCGTTCTTCCGCCGTGAGGGTCGGCCCTCCACCGACGCGATTCTGACGTGCCGGCTCATCGACCGCCCGCTGCGCCCGTCGTTCGTCGACGGCTTGCGCAACGAGGTACAGGTGGTGGTGACCATCCTGTCGCTGGATCCCGACGATCTCTACGACGTGCTCGCCATCAACGCCGCGTCGGCTTCCACGCAGCTGGCCGGTCTGCCGTTCTCCGGCCCGGTCGGCGGCGCTCGCGTGGCGCTGATCGACGGCACCTGGGTCGCGTTCCCCACAGTCGCGCAGCTCGAGCGGGCGGTGTTCGACATGGTGGTCGCCGGCCGCGTGGTGGGTGACGACGTCGCGATCATGATGGTCGAGGCGGAAGCCACCGAGCACGTCATCGAGCTCATCGACGGCGGTGCACAGGCACCCACCGAGTCGGTGGTGGCCGAAGGCCTGGAAGCGGCCAAGCCGTTCATCAAGGCGCTGTGCGCGGCTCAGCAGGAGCTGGCCGATCGCGCCGCCAAGGAGACCGCCGAGTACCCGGTCTTCCCCGAGTACAGCGACGACGTCTACTACGCCGTGTCGTCGGTGGCCACTGACGACCTGACCCAGGCGCTGACGATCCCGGGCAAAGTCGAGCGCAATCAACGCACCGAAGAGATCCGCGCCGAGGTTCTCACCCGACTCGCCGACACCTACGAAGGCCGCGAGAAGGAAATCTCTGCGGCGTTCCGGTCGCTCACCAAAAAGCTTGTGCGCCAACGTATTCTGACTGATCACTTCCGCATCGACGGCCGCGGCATCACCGATATCCGGGCGTTGAGCGCCGAGGTGTCCGTGGTGCCCCGGGCGCACGGCAGCGCGTTGTTCGAGCGCGGTGAGACCCAGATTCTCGGCATCACCACGCTGGACATGATGAAGATGGCCCAGCAGATCGACTCGCTGGGCCCGGAAACCACCAAGCGCTACATGCACCACTACAACTTCCCGCCGTACTCCACCGGCGAGACCGGCCGCGTGGGCTCGCCGAAGCGGCGCGAGATCGGTCACGGCGCACTGGCGGAGCGGGCGCTGGTGCCGGTGCTGCCGTCGGTCGAGGAATTCCCGTATGCGATCCGGCAGGTGTCCGAGGCGCTCGGCTCCAACGGTTCCACCTCGATGGGCTCGGTGTGTGCGTCGACCTTGGCGCTGCTGAACGCGGGTGTGCCCTTGAAGGCGCCGGTGGCCGGCATCGCCATGGGTCTGGTGTCCGACGACGTCGAGCTGGACGACGGCAGCACCGAGCGGCGGTTCGTCGCGCTGACCGACATCCTGGGTGCCGAAGACGCCTTCGGCGACATGGACTTCAAGGTCGCCGGCACCAAGGACTTCGTGACCGCGCTGCAGCTCGACACCAAGCTCGACGGCATTCCGTCGAAGGTGCTCGCCAATGCGTTGGCGCAGGCCAAGGATGCGCGGCTGACCATCCTGGACGTGATGGCCGAGGCCATCGACCGGCCTGACGAGATGAGCCCGTACGCGCCGCGCGTCACCACGATCAAGGTGCCGGTGGACAAGATTGGCGAGATCATCGGGCCGAAGGGCAAGATGATCAACTCGATCACCGAGGAGACCGGCGCCCAGATCTCGATCGAGGACGACGGCACCGTGTTCGTCGGCGCCACCGACGGCCCGTCGGCGCAGGCCGCGATCGACCGGATCAACGCGATCGCCAACCCGCAGCTGCCCAAGGTGGGCGAGCGGTTCCTGGGCACGGTGGTCAAGACCACCGACTTCGGCGCGTTCGTGTCGCTGCTGCCCGGGCGCGACGGGCTGGTGCACATCTCCAAGCTCGGCAAGGGCAAGCGGATCGCGAAGGTCGAGGACGTGGTGAACGTCGGCGACAAGCTGCGGGTGGAGATCGCCGACATCGACAACCGCGGCAAGATCTCGCTGATCCTGGTTTCCGACGACGATTCAGCCGAGGCCTCGCCTGCGCCAGCGGATGCCGCGCACACCGGCCCGTAACGCCGGCGCCGACCTCCGGCGCACCACACTTCCCGGCGGTCTGCGCGTCGTCACCGAATGCCTGCCCGGCGTCCGCTCGGCGTCGGTGGGTGTCTGGGTGGGTGTCGGGTCCCGCGACGAAGGGCCCAGCGTGGCGGGGGCGGCGCATTTCCTCGAGCACTTGTTGTTCAAGGCGACGCCTACCCGCACCGCGGTGCAGATCGCGCAGGCCGTCGATGCGGTCGGCGGTGAGCTGAACGCGTTCACGGCCAAAGAGCACACCTGCTACTACGCCCACGTGCTCGACGCCGATCTCGAGTTGGCGGTCGATCTCGTCGCCGACGTGGTGCTCAACGGGATCTGCTCGCCCGACGACGTCGAACTCGAACGCGACGTCGTACTCGAAGAACTCGCGATGCGCGACGACGATCCCGAGGACGCGATCGCCGACGTGTTCCTGAGCGCACTGTTCGGGTCGCACCCGGTGGGCCGGCCCGTGATCGGCACGCATGAGTCGGTATCGGGAATGACGCGCGCACAGCTGCATTCGTTCCATGTGCGGCGCTATACGCCCGAGCGGATGGTGGTGGCGGTGGCCGGCAACGTCGAGCACGACCACGTCCTGTCGTTGGTACGCCAGTACTTCGGTGCCCGGTTGCAGCGTGGGCGCACTCCGGTACCGCCGCGCAAAGGCGCCGGGCGGGTGCCGGGGCGCCCGACTTCGAAGCTGTGTCCACGCGATGCCGATCAGACGCACATGATGCTCGGAGTGCGCTGTCCCGGGCGGCACTGGAAGCATCGCTGGGCCCTGGCGGTGCTCAATACGGCGATCGGTGGAGGGCTCAGTTCTCGGCTGTTTCAACAGATCCGTGAGGAACGCGGGCTCGCGTACAGCGTGTACTCGACGGTCGACACGTTCGCCGAGAGCGGGGCCCTGTCCGTCTACGCGGCATGCCTGCCGGACCGATTCGGTGACGTCGTCGACGTCACCATGTCGGTACTCGACGATGTCGCGCGGGACGGGATCACCGCCGAGGAATGCCGCATCGCGAAGGGCTCGCTTCGCGGCAATCTGGTTCTTGGGCTTGAGGATTCGGCGTCGCGGATGAACCGGATCGGCCGCAGTGAACTGAACTACGGCGAGCACCGCAGCATCGAGCACACGCTCGGCCAGATCGACGGCGTCACTCTCGACCAGGTGAACGCCGTGGCGCGGCGGGTGCTGGCCGGACCGTTCGGGGCCGCGGTGTTGGGGCCGTACAAATCGAAACGTCAACTGCCGCAACGGCTGCGGAAGATCTGAGAAATGGACATCGAAGGCAAGGTGGCAGTTGTCACCGGCGGGGGGTCGGGTATCGGGCGAGCGCTGGCCATCGCGCTCGCTGAGTCGGGTGCGCGTGTGGTGGTCGGTGATGTCGACGGCCGGGCGGCGCAGCGGACGGCCGAGTCGATCTCGGGGGATGCAGTGGCATGCGAGGGCGACGCCAGCGTGGAGGCTGACATCGCCGAGCTGATCGATTTGGCCACAACGGAATTCGGCGGTGTAGACATTTACGTCGCGAACGCGGGCATCGGTGGAGCGCCCGGGCTGGGCACCGGCGACGAGGACTGGGACCGGGTGCTCGACGTGAACCTGCGTGCGCATATCCGGGCAGTCAGGCAGCTGATTCCGGCCTGGGTGTCGCGCGGCTCCGGCTACTTCGTGTCGGTGGCGTCGGCCGCCGGGCTGCTGACTCAACTCGGTGCCGCCGGGTATGCGGTGTCCAAACATGCGGCGCTCGCCTTCGCGGAGTGGTTGGCGATCACCTACGGCGACGACGGCGTGGGCGTCAGCTGCGTCTGCCCGATGGGCGTGGAGACCGCGCTGCTGACCGAGCTGCGTGAATCCCCTGATAGCGATGGGAGATTGGCGGGCAGGTCGGTCACTAGTGCGGGTGAGGTGCTGACGCCGGAGATGGTGGCTAGGGCTACGTTGGATGCCGTGCGACAGAACAGGTTTCTGGTGTTGCCCCACCCGGAAGTGCTGGACATGTTCCGGATGAAGGGCTCTGACTACGAGGGGTGGATCGCCGGAATGCGCCGGTATCGCCGGAGTTTGACCGCCGATGGCTGAGCTGTCGCGGCGCGGACTGCTCCTCGGTGCGCTGCTGATAAGTGCCGCCGGGTGCAGTGTGAAGTCGACGCTGGCCGACCCGGCCGAGCCGCTGCCTGCGCTCGACGAACAGATCGCGGCTCTGGAACGTCGGCACAACGCCCGAGTGGGGCTGTTCGCGTCGGACCTCGCGTCGGGGCGCTCAGCTGAGTACCACGCCGACGACACGTTCGCGATGTGTTCGACGTTCAAGGGCTACGCCGCGGCGAGCGTACTGCAACGCTGCGACCACGGAGAACTGCATCTGAGCGACGAGGTATTCGTCGATCCGCAAGCGGTCGTGCCCAATTCGCCCGTCACCGAACCACAGGCCGGGCATGCGATGACACTCGGGCAGCTGTGTGCGGCAGCGCTGCAGCGCAGCGACAACACCGCAGGGAACCTGCTGCTGACCACAATCGGTGGGCCGGGTCAGATCACCGCGTTCGCGCGCAGCATCGGCGACGAGCAGACGCGCCTCGATCGCTGGGAGACCGAACTGAACACCGCGCTGCCGGGGGATCCGCGCGACACGTCGACCCCGCGGGCGCTGGGCAATGGCTACCGCGATCTATTGACCGGCACGGCGTTGACGGTGTCCAGTCGCCAGCAGCTCGACGATTGGATGCGGGCCAATGTGACGTCGAGTATGCGCGCGGGACTGCCGCAGGGATGGACCAGCGCCGACAAGACGGGCAGCGGCGACTACGGCAGCACCAATGACGTCGGCATCGCGTACGGGCCGGATGGACGCAAGCTGTTGCTGGCGATCATGACCCGGACGGCCGGTGACGATCCGAAGGCGGACAACGACCGGGCGCTGATCGGCGAGCTGACTTCGCTGGCCTTCTCCGCTCTCACCTGACGCCGGCTAACCTAACACGGCCGCCGGGTCGGTGAAGGGCAGGCCGAGGTCATGCGCCACCTGCTTGTTGAGCAAGGCGCCCTCGTGCGTCGAAAGTCCCTTCGCCAGTGCAGGATTCGCTCGGCATGCATCGCGCCAGCCGCAGTCCGCGAGTGTGATTACGTAGGGCATCGTGGCGTTGATGAGCGCGAATGTTGACGTGCGGGGCACAGCACCAGGCATGTTGGCGACGCAGTAGAAGACGGTGTCGTGCACGATGAAGGTCGGCTCGTCGTGGGTGGTGGGTCGGGAGTCCTCGAAGCAGCCGCCTTGGTCGATGGCGACGTCCACCAGCACCGCGCCGGATTTCATCTGCGCCACAAGGGCATTGGAGATCAGCGTGGGTGCTTTCGCGCCGGGGACGAGCACCGCACCGATCACCAGGTCAGCGCGCTTGACCGCGCCCTCCAGCTCGAGGGTTGACGAATAGCGGGTGTTGATGCGTCCGCCGAACTCCGCGTCGAGGGCGCGCAGCTTGGCGACGTCGACGTCGAAAACGGTGACGTGTGCTCCCATGCCGCAGGCGATGCGCGCGGCGTTGTAGCCGGCAGTGCCGGCGCCGATCACCACGACATCGGCGGCCCCGACGCCAGGCACGCCGCCCATGAGTACGCCGCGGCCGCCGGTCGGTTTCATCAGGTGGTATGCGCCCACCTGAGTGGCGAGTCGTCCGGCGACCTCGCTCATCGGTGCCAGCAAAGGCAACGCACCCTCGGGTGTCTGCACCGTTTCATATGCGATCGCAGTGACGCCCGAGCGCAGCAATGCTTCGGTGCACGGCTGCGACGCCGCGAGGTGCAGGTAGGTGAAGAGCGTTTGACCGCGGTGCATCAACGGGTATTCGGCTTCGATCGGCTCCTTGACCTTCAGCAGCAGAAACGCGTGTTCCCAGACGCGTTCGGGGTCGGCGATGATCTGGGCGCCCGCGGACTTGAAGTCCGTGTCGGAGATCGACGAGCCATGGCCGGCGCCCGCCTGGACGACGACGTCGTGTCCGCGGCGAGTGAGCTCGGCTACTCCAGCCGGCGTGATCCCGACCCGGTATTCGTTGTTCTTGAGTTCGGTGGGGACGCCGACGCGCATGCTGGCTCCTTGATCGGCCGGTGACCCAATTCTGAAGAACATTCGTCGGCTGCGCAATCACACCGCAGGAAATTCTGTAGAGTCGCGGTGTGGCACAAGTATCCTCGGAGATCAAGGCAGACCCCGAGGGGCGGCCGAAGAATGTTCAGCCGCAACTCGACGACGTCGACCGGCGAATTCTCGGCGTCCTGCACGACGATGCGCGCATTGCCAACAGTGCGCTGGCGGAACAGGTCGGCATCGCGCCGTCGACATGCCATGGCCGCCTGCGCCGGTTGCAGGACATCGGCGTCATCCGCGGCTTCTACACCGACGTCGATCCCGCGGCGATCGGCCGGCCGCTGCAGGCGATGATCGCCGTGAGCCTGCAGTCGAGCGCCCGCGGACGCATCCGCCACTTCATCGCCGAGATCCGCAAACTGCCGCAGGTGATCGATGTGTACTTCCTGGCCGGAGCCGACGACTTCATGCTGCACGTCGCCGCGTGCGACACCGAGGACCTGCGGGCGTTCGTCGTCGAAAACCTCAACGCAGACCCCGATGTCGCCGGCACGCAGACGTCGCTGATCTTCGAGCACCTGCGCGGCGGCGCACCCTTGTAGAGCGCGAACGTGCGTGAAAATGCCAGCTACGACGGCGTGTCGCTGTACAGACACGCTCGCTCGCGGGGCTGGGGGCTGGCAGTAGGCTGCACGGCATGCGAGTCGGAGTACTGGGCGCCAAGGGAAAGGTCGGTGCGACGATGGTCGCGGCCGTCGAGAAGGCCGACGATCTGACGCTTTCCGCGGAGGTCGACGCCGGTGATCCGCTGTCGCTGTTCGTCGACGCCGACACCGAAGTCGTCATCGACTTCACCCATCCCGATGTCGTGATGGATAACCTGAAGTTTTTGATAGACAACGGAATTCACGCAGTTGTCGGCACGACCGGATTCACCGACGAACGATTGCGGCAAGTCGAAGAATGGCTTGGAGACAAGCCTCAGACGGCGGTTCTGATTGCGCCGAACTTCGCGATCGGCGCGGTACTGTCGATGCGCTTCGCCCAAGAGGCGGCCCGGTTCTTCGAATCGGTCGAAGTCATCGAACTGCACCACCCCAACAAGGCAGACGCGCCGTCGGGCACCGCGACGCGCACCGCAAAGCTGATCGCCGAGGCGCGAAAAGACCTGCCGCCCAACCCCGATGCCACCTCGAGCGCGTTGCCAGGGGCACGGGGCGCCGACGTCGACGGCATCCCGGTGCACTCCGTGCGGCTGGCCGGGCTCGTCGCGCATCAGGAGGTGCTGTTCGGCACCGAAGGGGAGACGCTGACCATTTGTCACGACAGCATCGACCGCACCTCGTTCGTCCCCGGCGTGCTGCTCGCGGTGCGGCGCGTCAGGGAAAGGCCGGGTTTGACCGTCGGCATCGAACCGCTGCTCGACCTGTGAACGACGCACGCCGCATCCAGCTGCTGATCGGTTTCTTCTGCGTCGCGCTGATCGTCTACTTCGTCATGCTGGGCCGGATCGCCACCGCGCTCGTCGTCTCGGGCCGAGCCGCAGCGATCGGGCTCGGCCTGGCACTGATGGTTCTTCCGCTCATCGGGCTCTGGGTGATGGTCTGCACGCTGCGTGCCGGTCTTGCTCACCAGCGCCTGGCCCACCTCATCCAGGACGACGGCATGGAGCTCGACGTCAGCGCGCTTCCGCGGCTGCCGTCCGGTCGGATCCGCCGCGATGCGGCTGACGCGCTGTTCGACACTGTCCGTGAAGAGCTCGACCACGATCCCGACGACTGGCGCCGGTGGTATCGGCTGGCTCGCGCCTACGACTATGCCGGTGACCGGGCTCGGGCCCACGAGGCGATGAGCAAGGCCGTCGACATGCAAGCCCGTGAGCCCAGACGATGACCAAGACGCTGCTGGTCGTGCATCACACCCCGTCGCCGTCCACCCGCGAGCTCCTGGAAGCTGTTCTTGCCGGGGCCAACGACCCCGACATTCAAGGCGTCGACGTAGTGGTGCGGCCGGCACTCGCGGCCACCTTGCCCGACATGCTGCACGCCGACGGCTACCTGTTCGGTACGACGGCCAACTTCGGGTACATGTCCGGTGCCCTCAAGCACTTCTTCGACACCGTCTATTACCCAAGCCTCGATCACGTCGCCGGGCGGCCGTATGGGCTATGGGTGCACGGCAACAACGACACCGTCGGCGCGGCGGCGGCCGTCGAGAAGCTCGCCACCGGACTGGAACTGGCCAAGGCGGCCGGGACCCTTGAAGTCACCGGCGCAGTGACTTCGGCAATGCGCGAACAGGGCTATGAACTCGGTGGCACGCTGGCCGCACTGTTGATGGAGTGACGAGAGGACTGCCTCATGCCCGGTCTTGCCGAACTCGCAATCGGCGCCGCGCCCCTCGCCGGGGGAGCCATGCTGGGTTTGGCGGCCGGCCAGCTGAAGGGCCCTGACTTTCGAGGCACGATCAAGCAAGACATCGAGTTGTTGCAAGCCCTGCCGCCCGAGCAAACTGCTCGCCGTGCCGCGCTGCAGCGCACGATCGACCAGCGCATCGACGATCTCGTCGAGGCCAATGAACGCACTCGCCGACTCAGAGCCGCCGCTGCCGGCTACCAGGGCAACTGGCGCGACATCATCCTGTTCATCTCCGCGGTGTTGTTCACCATCATCTGGTGGACCAAGGACAAGCACGGCAACAACTGGCTGCCAATGCTCGTGGTACTGATCGCCATCTGCGTCGTTTCCGCGTTCTACGCATTCCGCGGCATGCGCCGCAGCCTGGCGGCGCTGCTGCGCCATCCGAAGCGCTAGCCCGGCAGCGCCGCCTCGAACAAGCGCTGCAACGCAAGCCAATGCCGCTCGGCGGCTCGCGGGTTGTACGGTACGTTGTCCGGCACCGCGAAACCGTGTGCGGCAGGGTAGGTCTCGATCGTGTGCGGCACCCCGGCGGCCTCGAGTGCCTTGTCCAGAATCTCCGCCTGCTCTGCTGTGAACGACCCGTCGTTCTCGGCTGCGGCCACGTACACGGTCGCGGTCATCCGATCGGCAAGCAGATGCGGACTGTCTTCGCCGTCGGTGACCAGCCCGCCGCCGTGGATCGACCCGGCCGCCGCGACCCGATCAGGCACCCGGCCCGCGACGATCACCGAGATCCGCCCGCCCATGCAATAGCCGCACACGCCGAACCGGTCCCCGCGCACCTCGGGCCGCTGCTCGAGAAAGTCGAAGAACGCGGCCGCGTCGGAGGCCATCATGTCCTGACTGATGCTGCCGATCATCCCGAACAGCCGCTTGCGCTCAGCCGCGTCGCTGAACGCGGTCTTCAGGTCGAACGGCCGCCAGCCGGGGTGGCGGTAGTAGACGTCGGGCAGCAGCACCGCGTAACCGAACCCAGCCAGCGTGTCGGCCATCTCGTGGAACGTGTCGCGCACGCCGCCGGCGTCCGGGTACATGACGACGGCCGGCCACGGACCGCTGCCGTGAGGCGTGTGCAGGGTGACGGGGCAGGAGCCATCCGGGGTGCTGACGGTGGCGGCGACGCTCGGCATGGTTCCGTTCTACCTTCCATCCCGACAAGTAAGCTGACCGACGTGCCGATCGCCACGCCCTACGAGGATCTGCTGCGCCTGGTGATGGAGCGGGGAACGCCGAAATCCGACCGCACCGGCACCGGCACGAAGAGCCTGTTCGGTCATCAGCTGCGCTACGACCTGTCCGCCGGATTCCCGCTGATCACCACCAAGAAGGTCCACGTCAAGTCGGTCATCTACGAGCTGCTGTGGTTTCTGCGCGGCGACTCCAACGTCGGCTGGCTGCGCGAGCACGGCGTCACGATCTGGGACGAATGGGCTTCGGAGACAGGGGATTTAGGGCCGGTCTACGGCGTGCAGTGGCGGTCCTGGCCGACGCCGAGCGGTGAGCACATCGACCAGATCAGCGCGGCGCTGGAGTTGCTGCGCACCGACCCGAACTCCCGGCGGATCATCGTTTCCGCGTGGAACGTGGCCGACATCCCGAAGATGGCGCTGGCGCCGTGCCATGCGCTGTTCCAGTTCTACGTCGCCGACGGCCGGCTCAGTTGTCAGCTGTACCAGCGCAGTGCCGATCTGTTCCTCGGCGTGCCGTTCAACATCGCCAGCTATGCGCTGCTCACCCACATGATGGCCGCGCAGGCCGGGCTGGAGGTGGGCGAGTTCGTCTGGACCGGCGGCGACTGCCACATCTACGACAACCACGTCGAGCAAGTCACCGAGCAGCTGAGCCGCGAACCTCGCCCGTACCCGGAACTCGTTCTCGCGCCGCGGGATTCGCTGTTCGACTACACCTACGACGACGTCGCGATACTCAACTACAACCCGCATCCGGCGATCAAGGCGCCCGTGGCGGTATGACGCACGTTGGGCTGATCTGGGCCCAAACGAATACGGGTGTGATCGGCCGGGCGGGCGGCATCCCGTGGCGCCTGCCTGAAGACATGGCCCGCTTCAAGGATCTCACCATGGGCCACACCGTCGTGATGGGCCGGCGCACCTGGGAGTCGTTGCCGCCCAAGGTTCGTCCGCTGCCGGGGCGCCGGAACGTCGTCGTCACCCGACAACCCGACTACGTCGCCGACGGAGCCGACGTCGTCACATCACTGGACGATGCGCTCACTGTCGGCGAGCAGGTGTGGGTGATCGGCGGCGGGGAGATCTATCCGCTGGCGCTGCCCCACGCGTCGGTGTGCGAGGTCACGGAGATCGACCTCGACATCCCGCGGCAGGACGACGACGCGGTGGCTCCGGTGCTCGACGAGAGCTGGGTTGCCGAGGACTCGCAGTGGCAGTCGAGCCGCAGTGGCCTGCGCTACCGGTTCAGCACCTACCGTCGGCGATGACGGTCCTCACCCGCGATCACGCGCGTCGGATCGCGGTCGCCGCGCAAGGATTCGCCGAGCCCGTACCCGCACGCGTCACCCGTGCGCATCTGCGTCGCTTGATAGCGAGAATCCAAGTGCTGCAGCTTGATTCGGTGTCGGTAGCGGTCCGAGCTCATTACGCGCCGGTGTTCAGCCGGCTGGGACCCTATGATCGCGAGCTGCTGGACCGGGCGGCGTGGAGTCACAGTGCTCGCTCGCCGCGGTTGCTCGTGGAGTACTGGGCGCACGAGGCCGCGTTGATGGCGGTCGACGACTGGCCGCTGATGCGCTGGCGGATGCGCCAGTACCGGTACGGCCGCTGGGGCAAGCACATCGTCAAGGCCAATCCACAGCTCGCCGAGGACATCATCGCCGCGGTCGCCGAACTCGGCCCGGCCACCGCTGGGCAGATCGAGGAGCATCTCGAATCCGAGCCGCGGCGCGCCAAAGGAGCGTGGTGGAACCGCAGCGACACCAAATGGGTGGCTGAGGCCTTGTTCGCGTCGGGAGTACTGACGACGGCGAGGCGCGTGGGTTTTGCACGTCACTACGACCTGACCGAGCGGGTGCTGCCGCCGGAGGTGTTGGCGCGCCGTGTCGACGACGAGGAGGCTATCCGGCAGCTGACGCTGCGGGCGGCGACCGCACTGGGTGTAGGTACTGAGGCTGACATCCGCGACTACTTCCGGCTGTCAGCCCGCCAGGTCAAGCCTGCGATCGCCGCGCTGGTGGCAGCGGGTGAGCTGCAACGCGTCGACGTCGAGGATTGGGCGGCGCCTGCGTATCTGCGTACCGGGCAGACCGTGCCCCGTCGCGACCGCGGCACGGCGCTGCTGTGCCCGTTCGACCCACTGATCTTCTTCCGGCCCCGTGTTGAGCGGGTGTTCGGTTTCCATTACCGCATCGAGATCTACACGCCCGCGGCCCAGCGTCGATACGGCTATTACGTATGGCCGTTCTTGCTCGACGGCCGGCTGGTCGGCCGCGTCGACCTCAAGCGCGCCGACGACAAACTGCACGTCGTCGGCGCTTTCGTCGAGCCAGGGGAGTCGCCGTCGGGAGTCGCCACCGCGTTGGCCGAGCAATTGCAGAAGATGGCGATGTGGCTCGGGCTGAGCGAAGTGACCGTCGGCGAGCGGGGCAACTTGGTCGGCGAGCTGCGATTTCGGTGCGCAAAACGGCGCTGAGCGCCTGTTTGCGCACCGAAATCGCCGGTTAGGCTTGCGCACCGTGGCCCAGACCGCGCCGCTGAAGGTGCAGCTGATCGCGAAGACCGAGTTCGTCGCGCCGCCCGACGTCCCGTGGAGCACTGACGCGGACGGCGGGCCGGCGCTGCTCGAATTCGCCGGCCGCGCCTGCTACCAGAGCTGGTCGAAGCCGAACCCGCGTACGGCGACCAACGCCGCATACCTGCGGCACATCATCGACGTGGGGCACTTCTCGGTGCTCGAGCATGCGTCGGTGTCGTTCTACATCACCGGGATCTCGCGCTCTTGCACCCACGAGCTGATCCGCCACCGGCACTTCTCCTACTCGCAGCTGTCGCAGCGCTTCGTCCACGAGCGCGAATCACAGGTGGTGCTGCCGCCGGGCATCGAAGACGATCCGGAGTTACAGCAGCTGTTCCTCGACGCGGCCGACGCCAGCCGGCACGCGTACACCACGCTGCTGGACAGGCTCGAAGCCAAGTTCGCCGACCAGCCGAACGCCGTACTGCGACGCAAGCAGGCCCGCCAGGCCGCGCGGGCGGTGCTGCCCAACGCCACCGAGACCCGCATCGTGGTCACGGGCAACTATCGGGCGTGGCGGCACTTCATCGCGACGCGGGCGAGTGAGCACGCCGACGTGGAGATCCGCCGGCTGGCAATCGCCTGCCTGCGCCAGCTCGCCGACGTCGCGCCCGCGGTGTTCGCCGACTTCGCGATCACCACGCTTGCCGACGGGACGGAGGTCGCGACGTCTCCTCTGGCAACCGAGGCTTGACGGGTAGCCTAAGTGCCTGTGAGCACCAGCGGAATGGACGTCGGCGCGCGACTTGGCACCGTGCTGACCGCGATGGTGACGCCTTTTACGCCAGACGGCTCGCTGGACCTGCCCGCCGCTGCGCGGCTGGCCACCCACCTCGTCGACTCGGGTTGCGACGGGCTCGTGGTTTCGGGCACCACCGGCGAGGCGCCCACGACCTCCGATGAGGAGAAGATCGCGCTGCTGCGCGCGGTTCTGGAAGCCGTCGGCGACCGCGCCAAGGTGACCGCCGGCGCCGGCACCTACGACACCGCGCACAGCATCAAGCTGGCCAAGGCATGCGAAGCCGAAGGGGCGCACGGCCTCCTCGTCGTCACCCCCTACTACTCGAGGCCGCCGCAGTCCGGACTGGTCGCTCACTTCACCGCCGTTGCCGACGCGGTGAATGTGCCGGTGGTGCTCTACGACATCCCGCCGCGGTCGGTGATTCCCATCGAATTCGACACCATCCGCACACTGGCCGACCATCCCAACATCGTCGCCGTCAAGGACGCCAAAGGCGATCTGCACGGGGCCGCCGAGATCATCGCGTCGACCAAGCTGGCGTACTACTCCGGTGACGACCCGCTGAACCTGCCGTGGCTGGCCATGGGCGCCATCGGCTTCATCAGCGTGATCTCCCACCTGGCCGCCGGCCAGCTGCGAGAGTTGTTGTCCGCGTTCGAATCCGGAGACGTCGCGACAGCCCGCAAGATCAACCTGTCGCTGAGCCCGCTGTGCGACGCGATGAAGCGGCTCGGCGGTGTCACCATGGTCAAGACCGGCCTGCGCCTGCAGGGCATCGACGTCGGCGATCCGCGGTTGCCCCAAGTCGTCGCCAGCCCAGCAGAAGTCGAGGCGCTGGCCGCCGACATGCGCGCCGCTGCGGTCCTGCGCTGATGGCCGAGCTCACGCCGCCGGGGCCGTTGGCGCCCGGCGCGCTTCGCGTGACGGCACTGGGCGGGATCGGCGAAATCGGCCGCAACATGACCGTTTTCGAGCACCTCGGCCGGCTGTTGATCGTGGACTGCGGGGTGCTGTTTCCCGGTCACGACGAACCTGCGGTCGACTTGATCCTGCCCGACCTGCGCCACATCGAAGACCGGCTCGACGACGTGGATGCGCTGCTGCTCACCCACGCGCACGAAGACCACATCGGCGCCATCCCGTACCTGTTGAAACTGCGCGGCGACATCCCCGTCGTCGGTTCGAAGTTCACTCTGGCGCTGGTCGCCGAAAAGTGCCGGGAACACCGCCTCAAGCCCACGTTGATCGAGGTCTCCGAAGGGCAGAAGCAGCGCTACGGCGTGTTCGAGTGCCGCTTTTTCGCGGTCAACCATTCGATCCCTGACGCGTTGGCCATTGCGATCGACACCGGCGCCGGCACCGTTCTGCATACCGGCGACATCAAGTTCGACCAGTTGCCGCTGGACGGTCGCCCGACCGACCTGCCCGGCATGTCGCGCCTCGGCGACAGCGGCGTGGATCTGTTGCTCGTCGACTCCACCAACGCCGAAATGCCGGGTGTCGGCCCCTCGGAAAGCGAGATCGGGCCCGCACTGCACCGGCTGATCCGCTCGGCCGACGGTCGCGTGATCGTCGCATGCTTCGCATCCAATGTGGCCCGGGTGCAACAGATCATCGACGCGTCGGTGTCGTTGGGCCGCAAGGTGTCATTCGTCGGCCGGTCGATGGTGCGCAACATGGGCATCGCACGCGAGCTGGGGTTCCTGCAGGTCGCCGACGACGACGTTGTGGACATCGGCGCCGCCGAGGAGATGCCGCCCGAGCGGGTGGTGCTGATCACCACCGGCACACAGGGCGAGCCGATGTCGGCGCTGTCGCGGATGAGCCGTGGCGAGCACCGCAGCATCACGCTGACCGCAGGCGATCTCATCGTGCTGTCGTCGTCGCTGATTCCCGGCAACGAAGAGGCGGTGTACGGCGTCATCGACGCATTGTCGAAGATCGGCGCTCGCGTGGTCACCAATAATCAAGTGCGAGTGCATGTTTCGGGTCACGCTCACGCGGGGGAGTTGCTGTTCCTGTACAACGGGGTCCGGCCGCGCAACGTGATGCCCGTGCACGGCACCTGGCGGCATCTGCGGGCCAACGCCGCGCTGGCTGCCAAGACCGGTGTGCCCGACGAGTCGATTCTCTTGGCGGAGAACGGTGTCAGCGTCGACTTGGTCGCAGGCAGGGCGCGCATCTCCGGAGCGGTGCACGTCGGCAAGATGTTCGTCGACGGGCTGGTGTTGGGCGACGTCGGGGACGCGACGCTCGGCGAGCGGTTGATCCTGTCGTCTGGCTTCGTGGCGGTGACGGTGGTGGTGCGTCGGGGGACTGGTCGGCCGGCCGCGCCCGTGCATCTGATGTCGCGCGGTTTTTCGGAAGACCCCAAGGCGCTGGAGCCGGCCATGCGCAAAGTCGAAGCCGAGCTGGAACTGCTTGCGCAGGAACGGATCACCGAGCCCACGCGGATCGCCCAGGCGGTGCGGCGCACCGTCGGCAAATGGGTGGGCGAGACATACCGTCGTCAGCCGATGATCGTGCCGACGGTCATCGAGGTCTGAGCCACCACGCCAGATGCCGAAACGGTGTTCCACGTAGCGTGTTCTCGTACTTCGACGCGGTGGCTACCGTCTGGGCGACGCGATTCGACGGCGTCAGCGCTTGTTGACGTATCCGGCGTCGACGGGCAGTGTCACGCCGGTGATGTAGCGGGCAGCGTCGGACACCAGAAACGCCACCGCGTTGGCGATGTCCTCTGGCTGCAGCACGTCGACGGGCAACGCATTGCCCATGTCGACGTCGGCCGTGCCGGCCACCTCCTCGAGCCATCCGCGGATGAACTCGTTGTTGATCATCGGGGTGTCGACGCCGGCCGGGTGTATGGAATTCACCCGGATGCGGTGCGGCGCAAGGTGATTCGCGTACACCCGCATCAGCCCGACCATCCCGTGCTTGGCGGCTGCGTAGCCGATGGACCCGGGATCCTCGCTGCCACCGCCGACCAGTCCCATCACCGAGCTGATCAGCACGATCGACCCGCCGCGGCCCTGCTCTACCATGACGGGCTTCGCGGCCTCCACGGTATGGAACACGCCGGTGAGGTTGACGTCGATCACGTCGCGCCAGCCGTCTTCACCGGCTTGCATCGGGGCGATTCCGGCATTGGCAACGACGATGTCCAGCCCGCCGAGTTCGTCGACCCCTGCCCGCAACGCGGTGGTCAACCCGGCCGCGTCACGCACGTCGGCCTCTCTGGCGACAACGCGTGCCCCGGTCTCCTCCACCAGCTTCACCGTCGCAGCCAGGTCGTCGGTAGTGGCCAAAGGGTAAGGGACCGAGGCGATCTGGTCGCACAGGTCGACGGCGATGACGTCGGCGCCTTCGGAGGCCAACTTCACCGCGTGGGCGCGGCCCTGCCCGCGGGCCGCGCCGGTGACAAACGCGACCTTTCCGTCCAGCGAACCCATTCGCTAGCCCCGCAGCGTGCCCTTGGCCGGATCGCCCGCAGGCACCGGTTGCAGCATCTTGATGTCGGGCGCGCCGTCCAGGTGCTCGCCGACCTCACCGAACAACGTCGCGATCGCGGGTGCGGTGCTGTGCGTCTTGAGCGCCTCCTCGTCGGACCACTGCTCGACGAACACGAACGTGCCATTGCCCTCGTGCAGCGCGTACAGCTCACAGCCGGGCTCCTGGTGCACCGCTTCGATCGCCCGCTTACACGCGTCGCGCACGGTGTCGACGGACTCGGGCTTGGCGGTCATGGTGGCGACGACGACAACGGCCATGTGACTCCTTGGTTCAATGCGGATGAGGTCCGCTTCACCGTAACCGGGAGCACTTCGTAGCGACCGTGCCACTCCGCCACAACGATTGCGCAACGCCGGTGCCCTTCGCTGGTCGGCATGTCCACCATCTACACGCAAGTCGGCGGAGCAAAGGCCCTGGTCGTGACCGCCAAGTGGGCGTAACGAGACACTCTTGTAACCAGTGTGGCTAATGGTGCGATTGAGGCCCATGCGACTAGGCTTGCCGACATGCCAAGCAAGACCGCAGCCCGCTCGGGAAGCCGAACGACCAGGTCAAAGGCCAGTTCGCGAAGCGGCTCGCGGCCGGCACCGCGCAGGAAACCGGTCAATCGGCGCAAGCCGGCCGGCCGCGGATCCGTCGCCGCCGGAGCGTTTGCGGTGGGGCGCGGCGCGCGGGCGACGTGGCTGCTCGTCGCCCGGGCTACCGGCACAGCTGCACGGTCGGTGGGCCGGGCCCACGACATCGAGCCGGGTCATCGCCGCGACGGCATTGCGCTGGCACTGATCGGCGTTGCGGTGCTGATCGCCGCCAGTAGCTGGTTCGACGCCGCCCGACCTGTCGGCCTGTGGGTGGATACGGCGCTGCGCACGCTGATCGGCTCGGCCGTGGTGCTGCTGCCGATCGTCGCGCTTGCCGTCGCGGTGACGTTGACCCGCACCGAACCCGACCCGCAGGCGCGGCCCCGGCTGGTTCTGGGCTCGACCATGATCGCGCTGCCCGCTCTCGGGCTCTGGCACTTGTGGTCCGGTTCGCCGTCGACACCTGCCGGTCGCCAGCACGCCGCCGGCTTCGTCGGGTTCGCGATCGGCGGGCCGCTGGAGGACGGTGTGACCGCGTGGATCGCCGCGCCGCTGCTGTTCATCGGGGTGCTGTTCGGCGTGCTGCTGCTCTCGGGCACCACCGTCCGTGAGGTGCCGGCGACGATGCGCGCGATGTTCGCCGTTCGAGGTCTGCCGGCCCGGCACTACGACGACCACGACGACGACGACCACGACGACTACGACGACGACTCCTCCGAATACGACGACTACGACGAGGCGCAGGCGTCGAAACCGGCTTACGGCGGATACCCGAACGCCGACGCCTACCCGCTCGACGAGGACACGCCGACCATCCCCGAGCCTCCCGTCGCGGCGGAGCAGCCCGTCGAGACCAAACCGCGCCGCCGCGCGAAGAAGCCCGCCGCCGCGGATCTCGCCGCGCTCGACCGGGTGGTCGAAGGCCCTTACGTCTTGCCGTCGCTGGATCTGCTGATCCCCGGCGATCCGCCGAAGCGGCGCAGCGCAAGCAACGACCACATGGTCGAGGCGATTACGTCGGTGCTGCAGCAGTTCAAGGTCGACGCCGCCGTCACCGGATGCACCCGTGGCCCGACCGTCACCCGCTACGAGGTGGAGCTCGGGCCCGGCGTGAAGGTCGAGAAGATCACGCAGCTGCAGAAGAACATCGCCTACGCGGTGGCCACCGAGAGCGTCCGGATGCTCGCGCCGATCCCCGGCAAATCCGCCGTCGGCATCGAGGTGCCCAACGTCGACCGCGAGATGGTGCGGCTGGCCGACGTGCTCACCGACCCGTCCACCCGTCGCGACCACCATCCGCTGGTGATCGGACTCGGGAAAGACATTGAGGGCGAATACGTTTCGTGGAACCTTGCCAAGATGCCCCATCTGCTGGTGGCCGGTTCCACCGGTTCGGGCAAGTCCAGCTTCATCAACTCGATGCTGGTGTCGCTGCTGGCCCGCGCCACCCCGGAGGAGGTCAGGATGATCCTGATCGACCCCAAGATGGTGGAACTGACGCCGTACGAAGGCATTCCGCACCTGATCACCCCGATCGTCACGCAGCCGAAGAAGGCGGCGGCCGCGCTGGCATGGCTGGTCGAGGAGATGGAGCAGCGCTACCAGGACATGCAAGCGTCGCGGGTGCGCCACATCGACGACTTCAACGCCAAGCTCAAGGCCGGCCAGATCACCACGCCGCTGGGCAGCAAGCGTGAGTACCAGCCATACCCCTATGTGGTGGCAATCGTCGACGAGCTCGCCGACCTGATGATGACCGCGCCGCGCGACGTCGAAGACGCAGTGGTGCGGATCACGCAGAAGGCCCGCGCCGCAGGCATCCATCTGGTGCTGGCCACGCAGCGCCCGTCCGTCGACGTCGTGACCGGGCTGATCAAGACCAACGTGCCGTCCCGGTTGGCGTTCGCGACGTCGTCGCTGACCGACAGCCGGGTGATCCTCGACCAGCAGGGCGCCGAAAAGCTGATCGGCATGGGCGACGGGCTGTTTCTGCCGATGGGCGCCAACAAGCCGATCCGGCTGCAGGGCGCCTACATCACCGACGAAGAGATCCACGCTGTGGTCGCCGCCTGCAAAGCCCAGGCCGAGCCGCAGTTCACCGAGGGCGTGACCGATGCCAAACCGGCCTCGCAACGCACCGACGTCGACCCCGACATCGGTGACGACATGGACGTGTTCCTGCAGGCGGTCGAGCTGGTGGTGTCGTCGCAGTTCGGGTCGACGTCGATGCTGCAGCGCAAGCTGCGGGTCGGGTTCGCCAAGGCTGGACGGCTGATGGACCTGATGGAGACCCGCGGCATCGTCGGCCCCAGTGAGGGGTCCAAGGCCCGCGAAGTGCTGGTCAAACCCGACGAACTCGCCGCGACGCTGGCGTCGATCCGCGGCGTCGACGCCGCCGAGTAGCGATTTCGGTGCGTTTGGCGGCGCTGAGCGCCGGTTAGCGCCCCGAAATCGCCTACAGCATCAACAGCATTCGCGAGTTTCCGAGAATGTTGGGCTTGACGTAGGACAGGTCGAGAAACTCCGCCACACCTGTGTCGTAGGAGCGGCACATCTCCTCGTAGACCTCCGCGGTGACGGGAGTGCCTTCGATCTCGACGAAGCCGTGCTTGCTGAAGAACTCGGTTTCGAAGGTGAGCACAAACACGCGCTGCAGCTCCAGTTCGCGCGCGACGCGGAGCAACTGGTCGACGATCGCGTGGCCGATGCCCTGGCCCTTGACCTTCGGGTGCACGGCGACGGTGCGCACCTCGCCCAGGTCGGACCACATCACATGCAAAGCGCCGCAGCCGATCACTTCTCCGTCGAGCTCGGCGACCCAGAATTCCTGGACTGCCTCGTAGAGGGTGACGAGGTTCTTCTCCAGCAGGATCCTGCCGGCGTAGATGTCGACCAGGTCCTTGATGGCCGGCACGTCGGATGTTCTAGCCCGCCGGATCACCAGGCCGTCGGGACGCGCGTCGCTCACACACCGAACATATCGGCTGCGTGCAACGGATATTCTGATGCGGTGCCAGTGCCCACCTCACGTGACCCGGCGGCGGCGACCACGTCACCGACGGCGCGGCTGGTCAATATCGCCAACGTGCTCACCGCTGTCCGGCTTGTGCTGGTGCCGGTGTTCCTGTTCGCCCTGTTCGCCGACGGCGGCTATGAAAGCCGTTGGCGGATCGCGGCATTCGTGATCTTCGCGGTGGCCATGATCACCGACCGGTTCGACGGTGCGTTGGCCCGCAGCTACGGGATGATCACCGAGTTCGGCAAGCTGGCCGATCCAATAGCCGACAAGGCGCTCTTGGGCGCGGCGCTCGTCGGGCTCTCACTGCTGCGCGAATTGCCCTGGTGGGTGACGGTGGTGATCCTGGTCCGCGAAATCGGGGTCACCGTCCTGCGGTTCGCCGTGTTGCACCGCGGCGTGATCCCGGCAAGTCGCGGCGGCAAGCTCAAGACACTGGCGCAGGCGGTCGCGATCGGGCTGTTCATCCTGCCGCTGTCCGGGCTGTGGCACACCGTCGCGGTGGTGATCATGGCCGTCGCGATAGTGCTCACGGTGGTCACCGGAATCGACTACGTCACGCAGGCGGTCAAGGGCGCACGCCGGGCTGAGGATCGGGCCGCCGGGAACCATCCGGCGGGCGGCTGACGTTGCCAAGGAAGAGGTCGTACGTAGAGATCCGCCACTGAAGGAGTGCACCATGGCAGCGTTGCTGCGCGAGGTGATCGGCGACGTGCTTCGCCGCGCCCGCATGTCGCAGGGGCGGACCCTGCGTGAGGTTTCCGACTCGGCGCGAGTGAGCCTGGGCTATCTGTCCGAGGTGGAGCGGGGACGCAAAGAAGCGTCGAGCGAATTGCTGACTGCGATCTGCGGCGCGCTGGACATCCCGCTGTCCGAGGTGCTCACGGATGCCGGCCGCCAATTGGAGCGCCAGGAGCGCGCCGACATGGCCGACGTTGTCACCACGGCGGCCAACATCGACGAGGCAACCAAGGTGGTCATCCCGCCGGTCATCTCGTTGACGGGTGACGAGGGCGTGCCCGAAGAGCAGATGGCGCTCGCCTGACCCCCTGCGGTTGACGGCGGGAAACGGATAAATTGGCCACACGCCCGTTGTCTAGGCCCGACAGCACGACACCAACTCCAGAAACGAAGGTGGAACCGACTCATGGCCAACCCGTTCGTCAAGGCGTGGAAGTACATGATGGCGCTGTTCTCGTCCAAGGTCGACGAATACGCCGACCCGAAGGTCCAGATCCAACAGGCCATCGAGGAGGCGCAGCGCCAGCACCAGGCGCTCACCCAGCAGGCCGCCCAGGTGATCGGCAACCAGCGTCAGCTGGAGATGCGGCTCAACCGCCAGCTCGCCGACGTGGAGAAGCTGCAGGTCAACGTGCGGCAGGCGCTGACGCTGGCCGATCAGGCCACCGCTGCAGGTGACGCGGCCAAGGCCAACGAGTACAACAACGCCGCGGAGGCGTTCGCCGCACAGCTGGTCACCGCCGAGCAGAGCGTCGAGGACCTCAAGGCGCTGCACGACCAGGCCCTCAACGCTGCCGCGCAGGCCAAGAAGGCGGTCGAGCAGAACGCGATGGTGCTGCAGCAGAAGATCGCCGAGCGCACCAAGCTGCTCTCTCAGCTGGAGCAGGCCAAGATGCAGGAGCAGGTCAGCGCGTCGCTGCGGTCCATGAGCGAGCTGGCCGCGCCCGGCAACACGCCGAGCCTGGACGAGGTGCGGGAGAAGATCGAGCGCCGCTACGCCAACGCGCTGGGTCAGGCCGAGCTGGCGCAGAACTCGGTGCAGGGCCGGATGCTGGAGGTTCAGCAGGCGAGCGTGCAGATGGCCGGGCATTCGCGGCTCGAGCAGATCCGGGCGTCGATGCGGGGTGAGGCTCTGCCCACTGGCGGCACCACAGCGTCGCCCACGCCGGCCACCCCGGCCACCGAACCGGCGCAGCAGAATCCCCTCAGCCAGCAGTAAGGACCGTGTCGATGGCGGTCAAACCTCGAAGCGCCTACCGCTCGATGTGGCAGCGGGGTGTCGACACCGTCAGCGAGTATGCCGACCTGCTGGCGCACACGATCAAGCGTGCTGCCGATCCGCGGGCGCGGCTACTGCGCAAGCGCCGCTGGGCGGCGCGGCTGACGCTGTTGTTCACCGGCACGTTCTTGTTTTGGGCGATGGTGACGGCGTTACTGGCGTCGTGGAGCACCCCCGCGTGGGCGCTGCCCATCCCGGGCGCGTTCGCGGTGGGATCGGCCTGGCTGGCGACGCTGCTGGGCTTGCGGTGGCGCTGGCTGCATAAGGAACCACTGCCCGCACCCCGCCCGGGGGTGGTGCGCCGGCTGCCTCCGTTCGGTTCGGCCGCGCGGCAGCCCATGGCCGCGCTCGCCGCGGCAGAACGCGGCATGTTCTCGTTGCTCGGGGTCATCGAGCGCGCTGAGCTGTTGCCGCCCAATGAGATTCACGAAGTGACCCGAACCGCCAACGAGGCAGCCGCAACGATGGCGGCAACGGCCCGCGACATCGTCTCGATGGAGAAGACCATGCGCGCCACCCCGTCGTCACGCGTGTCGCTGAGCCCGACGATCCACGCTTTCGCCCAACAGCTCGACCATGGCGTGCGCCAGTACCACGACATGGTCAACGCCGCCGCGCAGCTGGTGTCCACGTCGAGCTCGCCGATGTCGCGTCAGCAGTACCGCAACGAGCTCGTCGGCGCCACCGACCGTCTGCTCGGCTGGGCGCAGGCCTTCGACGAACTCAACGGGCCTCGACGGCTGATCGGCTAGCTACAGCGACCGCCGCAGCGGCGGGATCGCGATAGCGAGCAGCCCGCGCACGACCGCCTTGAGGAAGTCCACCGCGTCGAAGTAGTCGCGCCACAACGTGATTCGGCCGTCGCGGACCTCGAACACGCCGCACACCCAGAACTGCGCCTGGAACGGGCCGAACGCCAGCACGTCAGTGCGTTCGGTGAGCACAGACGAGCCTTCGGTGGCAATCCGGTGGAACTTGACGTCGAAACCCGCGCTGGGCCGGCTCAGCCCCCGCATGAGTTTCATCGTGCGCGCGCGGCCGCGAACCCTCGAGTAGCCGACGTTCTCGTAGACGACGTCCTCGGCGAGCGCGGCGTCGGCGGCGTCGAAATCCTTGTCGCGCAGGGCATAGAGAAAGCGCTCGACGACGGCCGCCGGGTCGGTGGTCACTGGACGGTCGGGCAGCTGATCAGTCATGCCCGCCAGCCTAGGAGCATTACGTGTGGCAGGGTAGGCCGGTGCGTGTGGCCGTGGTCGCCGGGCCGGATCCGGGGCACTCGTTCCCGGCGATCGCGTTGTGCTTGAAGTTCCTGGCCGCCGGTGACCAGCCGACGTTGCTGACGGGCGTGCAGTGGCTGGACACCGCGCGCGCCGCGGGTGTCGACGCGATCGAGCTCTTGGGCCTGGACCCCACCGAGCTCGACGACGACCGCGATGCCGGCGCGAAAATCCACCAGCGGGCAGCCCGGATGGCGGTGCTCAACGCGCCGCGCCTTGCCGACTTGGCACTGGACCTGATCGTGTCCGACGTGATTACCGCCTGCGGAGCGCTGGCCGCCGAGATGGTCGGCGTGCCGTGGATCGAATTGTCTCCCCATCCGTTGTATCTGCCGTCGAAAGGCTTGCCGCCCATCGGAAGTGGGCTCGCGCCCGGTGTCGGAATCCGCGGTCGCGTGCGAGACGCCGTGATGCGCCGCCTGACGGCGCGCTCGCTGCGGGAGGGGCAGCGGCAACGCGCGGCGGCTCGGGTGGCCGTGGGCCTGCCGGCGAAGGGTGTCGATCCGCTGCGGCGGCTGATCGCGACCCTGCCGGCGTTGGAGGTGCCTCGGCCGGATTGGCCGGCCGAGGCTGTGGTGGTGGGGCCGCTGCACTTCGAGCCCACCGACGTCGAGTTGTCGCTGCCGCCCGGCGACGGGCCCGTCGTCGTGGTGGCGCCGTCGACGGCGCAGACCGGTGCGCTGGGCTTGGCGCAGGTAGCGCTGGACTGCTTGATTCCGGGCACGACGCTGCCGGACGGGGCGCGGGTGGTGGTGTCACGGCTTGCCGGTGAGGATCTGCAGGCGCCGCCGTGGGCGGTCATCGGGCTGGGGCGTCAGGACCGGCTGCTGTCGTGTGCCGACGTCGTCGTGTGCGGCGGCGGGCACGGGATGGTGAGCAAGACGCTGCTGGCCGGTGTGCCGCTGGTGGTGGTGCCCGGAGGCGGCGACCAGTGGGAGATCGCGAATCGCGTTGTGCGGCAAGGAAGTGCGCGGCTGGTCCGGCCGCTGACCGCCGAGGCGCTGGCATCGTCGGTCGGGGAGGTGCTGGCGTCACCCGGTTACCGTGCGGGCGCGCAGCAAGCCGCCGCGAGCGTCGCTGAGGTGGCAGATCCGGTACGGGTGTGCCGCGACGCGGTGGCGTAATTTGGGCTTCGATGCGGCTGACGGAATTCCACGAGCTGGTGACTAATCAGTTCGGTGCCGCGTATGGAGCGTCGGTGCTTGTCGACCATGTGCTGACCAGTCTGGGAGGACGCACAGCGGCGCAGGCGATCGAGGACGGTGTCGATCCGCGTGACGTCTGGCGGGCGCTGTGCGCCGACTTCGACGTGCCCCGTGACCAATGGTGAGTGGCTCGGCGTGTCAGCTTGAGTCGAACAGGTGTTCGTCTAAGGTGGTCGATGTGCGGCGGACGGGACTTGTCGGTGGTCTGCTCTAGCGTCGCGACCAACTGATCGAGACCTCGATCAACCGAACATCACTACTTGAGAGAGGCATCACTCATGACGCAGGCCCCTGACCGCGAAAAGGCGCTCGAACTGGCGCTGGCCCAGATCGAGAAGGCGCATGGCAAAGGCTCGGTGATGCGCCTCGGCGACGAGGTGCGCCAGCCCATCTCCGTGATCCCGACGGGGTCGATCGCGTTGGATGTCGCACTGGGCATCGGGGGGCTGCCCAAAGGCCGGGTCATCGAGATCTACGGCCCGGAGTCCTCGGGTAAAACCACCGTCGCTCTGCATGCGGTGGCCAATGCACAGGCTGAGGGCGGCATCGCGGCGTTCATCGATGCCGAGCACGCGCTGGACCCCGAATACGCCAAGAAGCTCGGCGTGGACACCGAGTCGCTGTTGGTGAGCCAGCCCGACACCGGCGAGCAGGCGCTGGAGATCGCCGACATGCTGATCCGTTCAGGCGCGCTGGACATCATCGTGATCGACTCGGTGGCGGCGCTGGTGCCGCGCGCGGAGATCGAAGGCGAGATGGGCGACAGCCACGTCGGTCTGCAGGCCCGGCTGATGAGCCAGGCGCTGCGGAAGATCACGGGCGCGCTGAACAACTCTGGTACGACCGCGATTTTCATCAACCAGCTGCGGGAAAAAATCGGTGTGATGTTCGGGTGCGGATCCTATGACACCCGCGTCCAGTTGGCCGACGGCACCACCGAGAAGATCGGCAAGATCGTCAACCAGAAGATGGACGTCGAGGTGTTGTCCTACGACCCGGACACCGACCGGATCGTGCCCCGCAAGATCGTGAACTGGTTCAACAATGGTCCCGCCGAGCGGTTCTTGCAGTTCACCGTCGAGAAGTCTGGCGGAAACGGCAAGTCGCAGTTCGCCATGACGCCTAACCACCTCATCCGCACGCCGGCTGGTTGGACGGAGGCTGGTGACATCATCGCGGGCGATCGTGTGATGGCGAGCGAGCCGCATCTGCTCAGCGAGCAACAGTTCCAGGTGGTGCTCGGTTCGCTCATGGGAGACGGCAACCTTTCACCGAACCGGCGCAACCGCAACGGTGTGCGGTTCCGGTTGGGACATGGCGCCAAGCAAGTGGACTACCTGCAGTGGAAGACCGCCCTACTGGGCAATATCAAGCACACGATGAGAGTGAACGACAAAGGCGCTCACTTCGTGGACTTCACTCCGTTGCCGGAACTAGCTGAATTGCAGCGTGCGGTCTATCTCGGCGACGGCAAGAAGTTCTTCTCCGAGGAGTACCTCAAGGCGCTCACCCCGCTGGCGTTGGCGATCTGGTACATGGACGACGGCTCTTTCACTGTGCGGTCGAAAGGAGTGCAGCAGCGCAGCGCTGGGGGCAGTGGCCGCATCGAGATCTGCGTTGAGGCGATGAGCGAAGGTACCCGAATGAGATTGCGGGACTATCTTCGTGACACCCATGGCCTCGATGTCAGGCTCCGTCATCTGGGCAAGGCTGGTAAGGCAGTGTTGGTGTTCTCCACGGAGGCCACAGCGAAATTCCAAGAGTTGGTGGCGCCTTACATCGCGCCGTCGATGGAGTACAAGTTGCTGCCTCGTTTCCGCGGACAGGGCACGGTGACGCCGCAGTTTGTCGAACCCTCGGAGCGGCTGGTACCCGCGCGCGTCCTCGACGTCCACGTCAAGCCGCGCACTCGGTCGATGGACCGCTTCGACATCGAGGTCGAAGGCTCGCACAACTACTTCGCCGACGGGGTGATGGTGCACAACAGCCCCGAAACAACAACGGGTGGAAAGGCATTGAAGTTCTACGCCTCAGTTCGCTTGGATGTCAGGCGAATTGAGACATTGAAGGACGGCACCGACGCGGTGGGCAACCGCACCCGCGTCAAGGTCGTCAAGAACAAAGTTTCGCCCCCCTTCAAGCAGGCCGAGTTCGACATCCTGTACGGCAAGGGCATCAGCCGCGAAGGCTCGCTGATCGACATGGGGGTGGAGCAGGGCTTCATCCGCAAGTCCGGTTCGTGGTTCACCTACGAAGGCGAGCAGCTGGGCCAGGGCAAGGAGAACGCCCGCAACTTCTTGCTCCAAAACGTCGACGTGGCCAACGAGATCGAGAAGAAGATCAAGGAGAAGCTGGGCATTGGCGCCGTGATCACCGATGACGTACTGCCCGCCCCCGTCGACTTCTGAGAAGCGCGAGGAGCAGGCGCGGGCACTGTGTCTGCGTCTGCTCACCGCGCGGGCCCGCACCAGGGCGGAGCTGGCCGCACAGCTGAAGAAGCGTGGCTATCCCGATGACGTCAGCGCCAAGGTGCTGGATCGGTTGGCCGAAGTCGGTCTGGTCGACGACGCTGGGTTCGCCGAGCAGTGGGTGCAGTCACGCGGAGCCAACGCGTCAAAAGGCAAGCGCGCGTTAGCCGCCGAGTTGCGGACCAAGGGTCTCGACAATGACGTCATCGAGGCGGCGCTGGGTCGGCTCGATGCGTCAAGCGAGCATGACAGGGCCGTCACGCTGGTCCGCACGAAGCTGCGCCGGGAGAACCTCGACGGCGACCAAGCCAAGGTCATGCGGCGGCTGGTCGGAATGCTGGCGCGGCGCGGCTACAGCGAAGCCCTGTGCTTCGACGTCGTCAAGACCGAGCTGGCGCTAGAGCTCGAGCGGCGGCAAACGTAGACGCTCGGCAGAGCGTTTGGCGAGGCTGGCGCAGGGTAGCCAGCCGAGATGGAAAACCGCCTCGCCTTGGTGACGGGCGCCTCGAGCGGGATCGGATACGAACTGGCCCGATGCTTCGCCAGAGATGGATACGACCTGGTCCTGGCCGCTGACGAGCCGGCCGTAGTCGCACGAGCCGACGAGCTTGCCGACGCTGGCGTGCGAGCCCGTGCCATCCAGGTGGATCTGCGGCATCCCGAGGGCGTCGAACATCTCTACCGCGCGGTCGCCGAAGCCGAGCGCCCGCTTGACGCGGCGGTGCTCAACGCCGGTATCGGCCGAGCCGGGCCTTTTCTCGAGGGGAGTCTGGAGGACGACCTCGCGATCGTCGCGTTGAACGTGCGCTCCACGGTCCATCTGGCCAAGCTGGTGATCAAAGACATGGCTGCTCGCCGAGCCGGCAGGGCGTTGTTCACCTCGTCGATCGTGGCGGGAATGCCGGGATGGGATCAGTCGATCTACAACGCGTCGAAGTCGTTCGTCCAGTCGTTCGCCCTGGCTCTTCACGACGAGTTGCGCGGCACCGGAGTCAGCGTCACCGCGTTGATGCCTGGCCCTACAGCCACCCGCTTCTTCGCGCGCGCCGGTATGACCGATACCTTGCTCGGCCGTATGCCCAAAGAAGACCCACGGCGAGTGGCCGAGCAGGGCTATGCCGCCATGATGCGCGGCGATCGAAAGGTCATTGGCGGGTCATGTATTTCGAAAGCTGTAGGCGTCACTAACTGGTTCTTGGCCGACTCGGTGAAGTCGGCTGCGAACCGGTTGATCCTCACCCGAACAGGAAGCCACTGAAAGGACGCAGAATGACATCGCCGAAAGAAGCCGACAGCCCACTGACCGCGACGCGGGACACGACGGCAACGCGTCAGCGGGTCTGGGAGGTGATCGCGGACGGCTGGACGTATTCGCAATGGGTGGTCGGCAACACCAGGATGCGGGCAGTCGATCCTCGCTGGCCCGCCCCGGGCAGCAAGATTCACCACACGATCGGCATTTGGCCGGTGGTGCTTAACGATGAGACCGAGGTCGAGTCGTGCAAACCGGAGGAAGAGATCGTTCTCCTCGCGAAGGGCAGGCCGTTCGGCGGGGCGCGAATAACGTTGCGGCTCTTTGATACTGAAGACGGATGTCGGATCGACATGGCCGAGGTCCCCGTCGGCGGTCCGCTCAGTTGGGTGCCGCGTCGACTGGCGCTGGCCGCGGCATGGCCCAGGAACAAGGAATGCTTGCGCAGGCTGGCTGCTTTGGCCGAACGCCGCAGTGAGCCTCAGTGAGCGGCCGAACGGCTGATGCGGTCGTCATCGGTGCCGGCCACAACGGGCTGGTGGCCGCCGCGATGCTTGCCGACGCCGGCTGGGATGTGCTGGTGCTCGAAGCACAGGCTGCGCCGGGCGGCGCGGTCAAGAGCGCCGAACTGTTCTCGGGTTACATCAGCGATTTGTACAGCGCGTTCTACCCGCTGTCGGTGGTGTCCCCGGCACTGCAGGCGCTGAACCTCGAAGATCACGGGCTGCGGTGGACTCATGCCCCAGCCGTCGTCGGACATCCAAGCTCGGCAGACGACGAGGATGCGCCGCTGATCTACCGAGACCTGCACCGCACTGTGGCCGAACTCGACCGACGCCATCCGGGCGACGGGCAGCGGTGGGCCGAGCTTTTCGAGCAGTGGCAAGACATCAAGGACGGCCTGCTGGCAACCTTGTTTGCGCCGTTCCCCCCGATTCGCGGTGCAACCGCGCTTTTGCGCAAACTCGGGGCATCCGGCGCCCTCGATCTGGCCCACATGCTCATGCTGCCCGCCGGCGTGATGGCTGAGCAGCTCTTCGGCGGCGAGGCGGCCCGGCTTTTACTGTTGGGCAACGCAATGCACGCCGATGTGCCGATCGACGCTCCCGGCAGCGGAGTGATGGGGTACCTGCTGATCATGATGGCCCAAGACGGTGGCTGGCCGGTACCCGTCGGAGGCGCCGGTCAGCTGGCGGCGGCGCTGGTCAACAGGGCGACATCCGCCGGCGCCCAGATCCAGTGCGGCCGCGAGGTCGTCGGGATCGACGTACGCGGTGGCCGCGCCGTCGGAGTGCGCGTCGCAGACGGCACGACGGTGCACGTGCGCCGGGCCGTGATCGCCGACACGTCTGCGCCGCGGCTCTTGTGCGAACTGCTCCCTGCCGACGCGATCCCCGACGCGGTGTCTCGCGGTATGAGCCGATTCGTCTGGGACACACCGGTTTTGAAGATCAACTATGCGCTGGACTCCGTGATCCCATGGCGGTCCAAGGCCTTGAACGAAGCGGGCACGGTACACCTCGGTGCCAACCATGACGGGCTGGTGCGGTGGATGGCCGACTTGAACACCGCCACCGTTCCACAGCGCCCGTTCATGTTGTTCGGGCAGATGACCACCGCCGATCACACCCGCTCACCAGCGGGCACCGAAAGCGCTTGGGCCTACACGCATCTGCCTCGCGGAGTACTCGATGACGCGTCCGCCGACCGACTGTCGCAGGCCGTCGACGAAGTGCTCGAAGAACACGCGCCCGGGTTCAGCGAGCACGTCGTCGGCAAAGTCACTCAGCGGCCTTCCGACCTCGAGGCCAGCGACGCCAACTTGCACGGCGGAGCGGTCAACGGTGGAACGTCGCAGCTGTACCAACAGTTGATCTTTCGGCCTGCCCCTGGATTCGGCCGAGCCGAGACGCCGGTCGAAAACGTCTTTCTCGGCAGTGCGGGCGCCACCCCGGGCGGGGGAGTGCACGGTGTGTGCGGCCGCAATGCCGCTCGTGCGGCGCTGATGTCCGACGGTGCGCGCGGTTGGCCGCGACGACGGCTGAGCCGGGCGCTGCGCAGAGGCAAATCTCAGTACCGGTCGATTCGCGGCGGCGGCGGCGCCTTGTAGCCGGACGGCCCCAGGTTCTTGTCGAACGCCGCCTGCCATGCGCCGCTGTCGATCATCTTCTGCAGCGCACCATTGATCTTCACCCGAAGATCATTGTTGTCCTTCGCCAGTCCGATTCCGTACAGCTCCAGCGAAAACGGCTGTCCCACAAGCTTCATCGTGCCGGGATCCTGTGCGGCGTAGCCGGCCAGGATCACCGCGTCCGTCGTCACCGCCTCTACCATGCCGTCCTTCAACGCCTGCACGCACGCCGAGTACGTGTCATACAACCGCAGCTGCACATCCGGATACTTCTGCCTGATCCGCTGCGCCGATGTGGAATCCGGCACCGAGCACACTATCCGGTTGCCGGTCAACGACTCTGGGCCGACGATGTAGTTGTTGTCCGCACGCACCAACAGGCTTTGGCCGGACTGGAAATAAGGTCCGGCGAAGCCGATCTTCTGCTTACGCTCTGGCGTGATCGAATACGTGCCCACGACGTAGTCGACCTCACCCTGCTCGATCAGCTGTTCCCGGTCTGCCGGCCGCGCTTCCTTCCACTCGATCCGGTCATCCTGGTATCCGAGTTGCCCGGCCACATACCTCGCCACATCCACGTCGAAACCGCTCATCGAGCCGTCCGGCTTCCTCAGCGACAAACCCGGTTGGTCGTATTTCACGCCGATCGCGATCTTGTCTGCACTCGACGGCGTGACCACGAAGATCACCACGGCGGCGATGACCGCGAGCACGACGGCGCCAAGTATCAGCAGGCCGCGGCGGCCGAGCAGCTTGTCTCTCAAGAACTTTCCCCCTGCAGCTCTACGCTCCGGCCGTGTCCATTTCGGCCGTTCGTGTGACCGGCGCCGTCGCCGCAGCGGTCCGGCTACGACGACGCAGCCTAGCCTCCAGCCGGCCGGCAAGCCATGACAACGTCACGTTCGCCATGATCATCAGCACGGCGATCACCGCCAGAGCCGGCACATAGTTGCTGTACTGCGCACCGATCAAGGTGCCCTGGCGGACCATCTCGAGGAACGTGATCTGGTAGCCGATGGCCGTGTCCTTCAGCACCACCACCAATTGCGAGACCAGCGCGGGCAGCATCGCCGTGATCGCCTGCGGCAGCAGAATCAACCGCATGGTCTGGCCGGGACGCAGACCGAGCGCCAACGCGGCCTCGGACTGGCCGCGGGGCAGCGCATTGACGCCCGCGCGCACGATCTCGGCGATCACCGCGCCGTTGTACAACGTCAAGCCCGTCACCACACCGGCCAACGCCAACTGCTTGGACGGGAAAACGTCGTACAGCGCATACAGGAAGTACGCGAAGATCATCATGATCAGTACCGGCACCGCGCGGAAGAACTCGACGACGGTGCCGGACATCCAGCGGATCACTCGCGATGTCGACAACCGGCCCACACCCAGCACCACACCCACCGCGAAGGCGAGCACGATCGATATGGCCGCCGCCGTCAACGTTCCTTGGACGCCGGGCAGGATGTAGGTCTGCCACAGATTTGCCGTCGTGAAAGGTCGCCACTTCTCTGCGCTCAGTTGATCTTTCGTGTAGAGCCGGGCTATCACAACCCACACCACTGCAGCCAGCGCCACAACGATGACCACGGAGATGATCCAGTTGCGTGCCACGGCGCGAGGCCCTGGCGCGTCGTAGAGCACTGTCGATTCGCTCACCGCGTTACCGCCAAACGTCGTCCGAGATACGTGAAGAGCACACCCAGCGGCAAGGTCAACACCACGAAGCCGGCCGCGAAGATCCCGCCGACTGCAAGCAGTGCCGCGGTGTTTTCGATCATGTCTTTCATCAGCAGCGCAGCCTCGGCCACACCGATCGCCGAAGCGATCGTGGTGTTTTTGATGAGCGCGATGAGGACCGAACCCAGCGGCGCGATCACGGCCCGAAAGGCCTGCGGCAACAGGACTATTCGCAAGTTCTGACTGAACGTCAGCCCCAGCGAACGCGCCGCCTCGGCCTGTCCGAGCGGCACGGTGTTCACCCCGGCCCGCACCGACTCGCACACGAAGGCGGCGGTGTAGATCGCCAACCCCAGCACGGCCAGCCGAAAATTGCTGTCTTCGATGAAGGTCGGCGATTTCCCTGAGGCGAACGTGATTCCCAGGGTTTGTGCCAAACCGAACGAGCAGAACAAAAGAATCAACGTCAGCGGCGTGTTGCGCAGGATGGTGACGTACGCCGCGCCCAGCCACCGCAGGATCGGCACCGGCGAAAGGCGCATCGCGGCAAGCAGTGTGCCGAGCACCAGCGCACCAACCGCTGAGTAGAGGGCGAGTTTGATCGTGGTCCAGAAGGCGTCGATGATCTGGCTGCGATACTGCGACAAGACTTGCGAGCCGGCCTCGGCCGCTGGACGCGCCACATACCGATCGATTTTCGGCGGCGGCGGAGGCGTATAGCCCGACGCGCCGAGATTCTCGTCGAAGAACTTCTGCCACTGCCCGGTGTCGATCATCTTCTGCAGCGCATCATTGATCTGCGTACGCAGATCGTCGTTGTCCTTGGCGACCCCGATGCCGTACAGCTCGGTGGAGAACGGTTTGCCGGCTAACTTGAGGACACCTGGGTTCTGCTGAACGTATCCGGCGAGAATGACGCCATCGGTGGTGACGGCGTCGACGGCCCGGTTCTTGAGCGCCTCCACGCACAGTGAGTAGGTGTCATAGCGCTGCAGCTGTACCTTCGGATAGTTGTCCTTGATCCGTTGCGCCGGTGTTGAACCCGCTACCGAACACAGCTTCTTGTTGTTCTCCAGCGACTGCGGGCCGACGATGTCCGTCTCGTCCGACCGCACGAGCAGGCTCTGCCCGGTCTGGAAGTACGGCCCTGCGAACGCGACCTTCTTCTTGCGCGCGTCGGTGATCGAGTACGTGCCGACGATGTAGTCGACCTGACCGTTCTGAAGCAAGGTTTCCCGCTGTCCCGACGGCGCTTCCTTCCATTCGATCTCGCTCGGCTTGTATCCCAGCTGTTCTGCGACATACCTGGCGACGTCGATGTCGAATCCGCTCAGCGAACCGTCGGGCTTGCGCAGACTCAGACCCGGCTGGTCGAACTTCACACCGATGGTCACCTTGTGGCCCGCACCGCCGCAACCGGACATCATGAGCGTCGACATCAGCATCGCAACAAGCGCGGCCAGCTGAAGCGGTCGAAGACGCATGCGGCGTTCCAGTGTCAGTGCTCGAGGATCTTGCCGAGGAAGTCCTTGGCACGGTCGCTCTTGGGGGATGCGAAGAACTGCGCCGGTTCTGCCGCTTCGACGATCGCACCGTCGGCCATGAACACGACCCGGTTGGCGGCACGCCGGGCGAATCCCATTTCGTGTGTCACCACCACCATCGTCATGCCGTCAGACGCCAGATCGGTCATCACGCCCAGCACTTCGGCGATCATCTCGGGATCGAGCGCGCTCGTCGGTTCGTCGAACAGCATCACCTTCGGATGCATGGCCAACGATCGGGCGATCGCCGCCCGCTGCTGCTGCCCACCGGACAGCTGCGCCGGGTACTTGTCGGCCTGGTTGGCGATTCCGACGCGGTCCAGCAGCTCCAGTGCCTCCTGGCGAGCGCGGTCGCGTTTGAGCTTGCGGACCTTGACCGGGGCGAGCATGACGTTGTCGATGATCGTCTTGTGGGCGAACAAGTTGAAGGACTGGAACACCATCCCGACGTCGGACCGCAGTCGCGCCAGCGCGCGGCCCTCAGCAGGTACCGGGACGCCGTCCACAGTGATCGTGCCGGAGTCGATGGGTTCCAGCCGGTTGATGGTGCGGCACAGCGTCGACTTGCCCGATCCCGACGGTCCGAGGATCACCACCACCTCGCCCCGTTGCACGTCGAGGTCGATGTCCTTGAGGACGTGCAGGTCGCCGAAATGCTTGTTGACGCCGCGCAGCGAAACCATCGGTGTCGCGCCCTCAGCCATGGGGCTGACCATACCCAGCGGATGCTGCGCTTGACCCGGTGACCAGCATTGCGATTTGAGGTCCGCCGTACCATTGGGCACGTGACTCAGACGGTGGCGACGTCATCGCAGGCGGCCCGGACCTACCAGGTCCGCACCTATGGCTGCCAGATGAACGTGCACGACTCCGAGCGCTTGGCCGGCCTGTTGGAGGCCGCCGGATATGTCAAAGCCGACGACGGCACCGACGCCGACGTGGTGGTGTTCAACACGTGCGCGGTGCGCGAGAACGCCGACAACAAGCTCTACGGCAACCTCAGCCACCTGGCCCCGCGCAAGCACCGCGATCCCGGCGTGCAGATCGCGGTGGGCGGCTGCCTGGCGCAGAAGGATCGCGACGCGGTGCTGAGCCGGGCCCCGTGGGTGGACGTGGTGTTCGGCACCCACAACATCGGGTCGCTGCCAGTGCTGCTGGAACGCGCCCGGCACAACAGCGCCGCGCAGGTGGAGATCGTCGAGGCGCTCCAGGAATTTCCGTCGAACCTGCCTGCGGCGCGCGAATCCGCCTACGCCGCTTGGGTTTCCATCTCCGTGGGTTGCAACAACACCTGCACGTTCTGCATCGTGCCGGCGCTGCGCGGCAAAGAAGTCGACCGCAGCCCCGACGACATCCTCGCCGAGGTCCGCTCGCTGGTGGACCAAGGCGTGCTCGAAATCACGCTGCTGGGCCAAAACGTCAACGCCTACGGCGTGTCGTTCGCGGACCCGCGGCTGTCGCGCGACCGTGGCGCGTTCGCGTCGCTGCTGCGCGCCTGTGGTGACGTCGACGGGCTCGAGCGTGTCCGCTTCACGTCGCCGCATCCGGCCGAATTCACCGACGACGTGATCGAGGCGATGGCCGAGACGCCCAACGTCTGTCCCACGCTGCACATGCCGCTGCAGTCCGGCTCCGACCGCGTACTGAAGGCGATGCGCAGGTCCTACCGCGCCGAGCGTTACCTCGGGATCATCGACCGGGTGCGCGCCGCGATGCCGCACGCCGCGATCACCACGGACCTGATCGTCGGGTTTCCCGGTGAGACCGAAGACGACTTCGCAGCCACGCTCGAGGTGGTCGAGTGCGCCAGGTTCGCCAGCGCGTTCACCTTCCAGTACTCCAAGCGGCCGGGCACCCCGGCCGCGGAGATGCCCGGGCAGGTACCCAAAGCTATTGTGGCAGAACGCTATCAGCGGCTGATAGCGCTGCAGGAACGGATTTCGCTGGAGGAGAACCGCGCCCAGGTCGGCGCGACGGTGGAACTCCTGGTGGCTGCGGGGGAGGGCCGCAAGGACGACCGCACGTCGCGGATGAGCGGTCGCGCTCGCGATGGTCGATTGGTGCACTTCGCGCCCGACGGCGACATCCGCCCGGGCGACGTCGTCACCACCGTCGTCACCGGTGCGGCGCCGCACCACCTGATCGCCGACGGGCCCGTCCTCACCCACCGCCGCACCCGCGCCGGCGACGCACACGAGGCCGGGCGGCGCCCGCGCACCGTCGGGCTGGGGCTGCCGCGCATTGGGGTGTCACGGTGAGCAACAACGACTTCGAGGCGTTCAAGAAGGACATCGACGACGCAGAGCGACGGGTGGCCGGCGAAATCGAGCCCGGCGCGAGAGCTTTGGTGGTCGCGATCCTGGTCTTCGTCTTGCTGGTGTCGTTCGTGCTGCCGCACACCGGCCACGCTCGCGGCTTCGACGCGCTGCTCGGTGGGCCCCGCGCCGCGGAGGCCGCGATCGCACTGCCGCAGCGAGTGTTCAGCTGGCTGGCGTTGGTGTTCTCTGTCGGGTTCTCGATGCTCGCGCTGCTGACCCGACGCTGGGCGCTGGCCTGGCTTGCGCTCGCCGGCTCAGCGGTGGCCAGCGCGGCCGGCATGCTGGCGGTGTGGTCGCGCCAGACGGCCGGCGCGGGCCATCCAGGGCCGGGCGTGGGGCTGATCATCGCCTGGATCGCGGTGATCCTGCTGACCTTCCACTGGGCACGGGTGGTGTGGACCCGCACCGCGGTACACATCGCCGCGGAGGAGGCACGCCGCCGGGCGGCTGCCGAACGCCAGTCCAAGGATCTTCTGCAAGCCCTCGACGACGACGAAGACGACTCCGAGAAGTAGCGGCGCCTAGCGGCTGCGTCTGCCCAGCGCCCCCTCGGCGGTCTCGGCCCACTCACGCCACTGCCGCGCGTTCGCGCGTGCCTCCTCGGCCTCGGCGGTGCGGCCGGCCGCCTCCGCCTTCTGCGCTTGCTGTTCGAATTGCTCTGCGCGAGCACGGAATTGCTCTGCGCGAGCCTGCGCCTGCGGATCGATGGAGTCCGGCGCCGAGGCCTCGCGAACCCGCTTCTCCACCGCCCGCAGTCGGCGTTCGAGTTCGGCCGCACGGTCGCGGGGCACCTTGCCGATCGCGTCCCATTTCTCGGCGATCGAGCGCAACTCGGCCCGGGCGGCAGCGAGATCGGTGGTGTCGAGTTTCTCGGCCCGCGCCAGCAGCTGCTCCTTGGCTGCGGCATTCGCCCGCAACTCGGCGTCACGTTCGGCGGTCACGGCATTGCGGGCGGTGAAGAACTTGTCCTGCGCCGCTTTGAACCGCTTCCACAGCGCGTCGTCGACCTCTTTGGCCGCCCGGCCCGCAGCCTTCCACTCGGCGAGCAGCTGGCGGAACGCCGCAGCCGTCGCATTCCAGTCGGTGGAATCGGCCAGTTCCTCGGCGCGCTCGCACAGCCGCTCCTTGGCTTGCCGCGCACTGGCGCGTTCCCGGTCGAGCTCGGCGAAATGCGAGCCGCGCCTGCGGTTGAACGTCTCCCGCGCCGCCGAATAGCGCTTCCACAGCGCGTCGTCGGTCTTGCGGTCGACGCCGGTGATCGTCCGCCACTCCTCGAGGATGGCCCGGAGCCGATCGCCGGCCGCCTTCCACTGCACCGAATTCGCCGCCAGCTCTTCGGCCTCCGCGACCAGCGCCTCTTTGCGGGCGATCTGCTCGGCGCGGTGCTCGTCGCGCCGAGCCTTCTCGGCCTGCGCGGCTTCGTCGGCGCGCTCGCGGATCGTCCTCAGCCGCGCGGCGAGCGCGTCGACGTCACCCAACACCGCCGCCGTCGCCAGCCCTTCTTCGAGGCTGGCCGCCGACGACCGGATCTTGCGGGCGTCGCTGGTGCCTGAGGCCAGCCGCCGCTCCAGTAGTTCGATCTCCATCTTGAGGTCGTCGTAGCGGCGCCCGAAATGCGCGTAGGCCGCTTCGGGATCACCGGCCTGCCAAGCCCCGATCACCCGCTCGCCCGCGGAGGTGATCAGCCAGACGGTGCCGTCGGGATCCACCCGCCCGAACCGATGCGGATCGCTGCCAGCCGACGCACCCGGCCGAGCGGCCGGGCGGACCGGCCCCGGTCGCGGAACCGGCCTCGGCACAGCGGGAGGCCGGGAGTCCTGCGCCTCCGGGTGGGTGGCATCGCTTTCCGTCATCTCGTACACCTCTCGCGGGTCGCAGCCCGCACACCTGCCGCGCAGCGCGGCGCCTGGTAGCTATCGTCGAAACCGCGAACGCCTCGACCTCCGCTATTCAAGCAGGTCGATGTGGTGTGCGCCCCCACGTTCCGCGACCTGCAAAGGAGCGCTGATGGCCAAGGCCGACATCGCCGCCCTGCTCGCGCTGGGCGCGGCCCTGTTCATCGCGATCGGCGACGTCATCCACCAGCGCTCGGCGCACCAGGTCACCGACGAGCCGGTCGGCCACATCGAGCTGTTCGCCCGACTGCTGCGCGACCGGCAGTGGTGGGCCGGCAGTCTGGTGGCCGCCGCCGGCTTCGGATTCCAGGCTGCCGCACTGGGTTTCGGCTCGGTGCTGCTGGTGCAGGCGCTGATTGTCAGCTCGCTGCTGTTCGCTCTGCCGATGAGCGCCAAACTCGCCAGTCACCGGGTCACCCGCTGGGAATGGCTCTGGGCGGTGGTCCTCGCAGGCAGCGTCGCAGTGATCGTCACCGTCGGCAATCCGCAGGCCGGCCAGTCGCGGGCATCGCTGGAAACCTGGTCGGTGGTCGCGGCGGTCCTCGGCCCTGCGCTGCTGCTGTGTGTGATCGGCGCACGGATCTGGTCCGGCTCGGTGGCCGCGGTGCTGCTGGCGCTGGTGTCCGGATCGCTGTGGGGTGTGTTCGCCGTGCTGACCAAGGGCGTGGTCGACCAACTCGACGACGGCATCCTGCCGCTGCTGCGCAGTCCCGAGCTCTACGCATGGGTGGTGGTCGCCCTCGCCGGCACAGCGTGGCAGCAGTCGGCGTTCCGGGCGGGGACCATGACCGCTTCGCTGCCCGCGATGACCGTGGCAGAGCCGGTCGTGGGCTCCGCGCTCGGGATCGTCGTGCTCGGCGAAACGCTCGACACCAACGACATCGGGTGGTTCGCTCTGGCGGTGGCCGTGGTGGCGATGGTCGCTGCGATCGTCGCGCTCGCCCGCGGCGAAGCGCTGGCCTCCGAGTCGGCCGACCACGCCGCCGTCGCGCAGCGCATACCGTGAAGCCGTGCTGAGCGCCGTCGCGATCGTTCCGTCGGCACCTGTGCTGGTGCCGCAGCTTGCCGGTGCGGCGGCCGCCGAGCTCGTCGACCTGCGCCGCGCGGTGTTCGCCGCGGCCGGCGCGCTGCCACCGCGCTGGCTGGCCGTCGGCGTGGGTCCGGCCGATCAGGTGATCGGACCTCATGAAGCCGGCACCTTCGCCGGGTACGGCGTCGACGTGCGTGTCGGGCTGTCGCCCAGTGCCATCGACGTCGGCCAGTTGCCGTTGGTCGCGTTGATGACGGCCTGGGCGCGCGGCGAGTCGAGCCCCGACGCGCACGCCGAGGTGCGGGTGTTCAACGCCGGCCACACCGCCGACGAGGCCCTTCGTCGCGGGCGGGAACTGCGCGACGTCGTCGACCGGTGCGCCGACCCGGTGGGCGTGCTCGTCGTCGCCGACGGCGCCAACACCCTGACCGAACGGGCCCCAGGCGGCTACGACCCCGCCTCTGTCGAGGTGCAAACGGCGCTCGACGACGCGCTCGCCGCGGGCGACGTGGCGGCACTGGCCCAGGTGCCGCCGTCGATTCCCGGCCGGGTGGCCTGGCAGGTGCTTGCCGGTTTGGCCGGCGACCGCCCGCGATCGGCCCAGGAGCTGTACCGGGGCGCGCCCTTCGGAGTCGGCTACTTCGTGGGTGTGTGGGTGCCGTGAGCCGGCCGATCGCGATCATCGGGCCGACCGGCACCGGCAAGTCGCAGCTGGCGCTCGACGTCGCAGAGGCCGTGGGCGGCGAGATCGTCAATGCCGACGCGATGCAGCTCTACCGCGGCATGGACATCGGCACCGCGAAGCTGGCACCTCAGCAGCGCCGCGGCATCCCACACCACCAGCTCGACGTCCTCGACGTCACCCAAACCGCGACCGTCGCCAACTACCAGCGCGGCGCAGCCGCCGACGTCGAGGCCATCCTGGCCCGCGGCGCGGTGCCCGTGATCGTCGGCGGATCGATGCTCTACGTGCAGTCGCTGCTGGACGACTGGTCCTTCCCCGCCACCGACCCTGCGGTCCGCGCTCGCTGGGAGCAGCGGCTCGCGCAGATTGGCGTCGAGCAGCTGCATCGCGAACTGGCGCAGGTCGACCCGGCCGCCGCGGCGTCGATCCTGCCGTCGGACGGGCGGCGGATCGTGCGGGCGCTGGAAGTGGTGGAACTGACCGGGCGGCCGTTCGCGGCGTCGGCGCCGACCATCGGAACTCCGCGCTGGAACACCGTGATCATCGGGTTGGATTGCGACACAGCCGAACTCGACGAGCGTCTAGCCAAGCGCACCGAGCAGATGTTCGCCGACGGCCTGGTCGACGAGGTCGTCACGCTACTGGGCAAAAGGCTGCGGGACGGCGTGACGGCGTTACGGGCACTCGGCTATGCGCAGGTGATCGCCGAGCTCGACCGCGGGTGCGACGGCAGCGCCGCGGGTGAGCCGACGTTCATCGCCACCCGCCGCTACGCGCGCCGCCAGCGCTCGTGGTTCCGCCGCGACCACCGCATCCAGTGGCTCGACGGCGCCGATCCGGGCAAAGCAGATGCCGTGCTGCGGGCATGGCGGCACGTATCCTGAGCAGGTGATCCGCGCCTACGACGATGACGCCGGCGCAGCCGGGATAACGGGGCGCACATGATCTTCGCCAAGGGCCACGGCACCCAGAACGACTTCGTGCTGCTGCCCGACATCGAGGCGAAGCTGCCACTGACCCCGTATTTGGTGGCCGCCTTGTGCGACCGCCGCCGCGGGCTCGGCGCCGACGGGGTGCTGCGGGTGACCACCGCCGGCGCCGCGGCGGCTTGCGGAGCGCTTCCGCGGGTGCCCGAAGGCGTGCAGCCTACGGACTGGTTCATGGACTACCGCAACGCCGACGGGTCGGTTGCCGAAATGTGCGGCAACGGCGTGCGCGTGTTCGCCCACTACCTGCGCGCCAGCGGCCTGGCGGCGCGCGACGAGTTCGTCGTCGGCTCGCTGGCCGGTCCGCGGCCAGTGCAGGTACACCGCGTCGACCACACCTTCGCCGACGTCACCGTCGAAATGGGCAAAGCCAACCCGCTCGGCACCGGCGAGGCGGTCGTCGGCGGCCGTCGCCTTCGCGGGCTGGCCGTCGACGTCGGCAATCCGCATCTGGCGTGCGTCGATGCGGAGCTGACCGACGATGAGCTACGCGCCCTAGACGTTGCGGCGCCGGTGGCGTTCGACCGCAAACAGTTTCCAGACGGCGTGAACGTCGAGGTGCTGACGGCGCCCGTCGGCGGTGCGGTGTCGATGCGGGTGCACGAACGGGGCGTCGGTGAGACCCGTTCGTGCGGAACGGGAACCGTCGCCGCCGCGGTGGCGGCCCTGGCGCACGACGGCGCGTCCACGGGCTCACTGACGGTTCGTGTCCCGGGCGGCGAGGTGCTCGTCACCGTGACCGCGGCGACCAGCTATCTGCGCGGTCCGTCGGTACTGGTCGCCGGCGGGGAAATCTCGGAGGAATGGTGGCAGGCACAGCGGTGTTAAATCAGGTGCGCGCCGCAGATCCGGCGGGCACCATGTCTTATTGCTTATGACTGATCCAGAATTTCCTGTAGACGACACACCGAGCATCGGCGAACTGGCTCTCGAAGACCGCTCCGCCCTGCGCCGCGTGTCCGGGCTGTCGACCGAACTTGCCGACGTCTCCGAGGTCGAGTACCGCCAGCTGCGGCTCGAACGCGTGGTGCTGGTCGGCGTGTGGACCGAAGGCAGTGCGGCCGACGCCCAGGCCAGCCTGGCCGAGTTGGCGGCGCTGGCGGAAACGGCGGGCTCGCAGGTGCTCGAGGGAGTGATCCAGCGCCGCGACAAACCCGACGCGTCGACCTACATCGGCTCCGGTAAGGCCAACGAGCTGCGCGAGATCGTGCTCGCCACTGGCGCCGACACCGTGATTTGCGATGGCGAGCTGAGTCCGGCGCAGCTGACGGCGCTGGAGAAAGCCGTGAAGGTGAAGGTGATCGACCGCACCGCGCTGATCCTCGACATCTTCGCGCAGCACGCCACCAGCCGGGAGGGCAAGGCGCAGGTGTCGCTGGCGCAGATGGAATACATGCTGCCGCGTCTGCGCGGCTGGGGCGAGTCGATGTCACGGCAGGCCGGCGGCCGCGCAGGCGGCAGTACCGGCGGTGTGGGTCTGCGTGGCCCCGGTGAGACGAAGATCGAAACAGACCGTCGCCGGATCCGTGAGCGAATGGCCAAGCTGCGCCGCGAGATCAAAGGCATGAAGCAGGCTCGCGACACCCAGCGCGGCCGGCGGTTGCGCAGCGACGTGCCGTCGATCGCGATCGTCGGATACACCAACGCGGGCAAGTCGAGTGTCCTCAACGCACTCACCGGCGCCGGCGTGCTGGTTCAGGACGCCTTGTTCGCCACCCTCGAACCGACTACGCGCCGAGGCGAATTCGACGACGGGCGGCCGTTCGTCATGACAGACACCGTCGGGTTCGTCAGGCATCTGCCCACGCAGCTGGTCGAGGCTTTCCGCTCGACCCTGGAAGAGGTTGTCGACGCGGACCTGTTGGTGCATGTGGTCGACGGATCGGACGCCAACCCGCTGGCACAGATCAACGCGGTGCGGGGAGTGATCCGGGAGGTCGTCGCCGATCACGACGGCCATGCCGCACCAGAACTGTTGGTAGTCAACAAGATTGACGCCGCCGGTGATCTCGTGCTCGCCAAGTTGCGGCGCGCGCTGCCCGGCGCGGTGTTCGTCTCCGCTCGAACCGGCGAGGGGCTGGACCACCTGCGGGCCCGGATGGCCGAGCTCGCCGTACCCACTGACACCGCGATCGACGTCGTGATTCCTTATCACCGCGGTGATCTGGTGGCCCGCGTCCATGCCGACGGTCGCGTGCAGGAGTCCGAACACAACGCCGACGGCACCCGGATCAAAGCGCGGGTTCCGGTGGCCTTGGCGGCGAGCCTGCGCGAATTCGCGTCGACCTAGCGTCGGCGCCTATGCGATTTCGTACACGTCGGCTGCGTCTGCGGCCATGATGCGTTGCGCCAGTTCGGCTTTCAACACGTCCAGCCGCGCCTCCTCGGCCTCGGTGCGGGCGTCGTTCTGGGCGAGGTTGATGAATTCTTCGGTGACGAACCCGTCGCGCAGCACCAGCGTCGCCGAACGGTCGCCGATGCCGACTTCGAAGACGAAACTCTCGCGCAGCCGTCCGAGGTCGCGACGTGACAATGCGGGATCCACGACGTAGCGGCCGTCGCTGACTGCCCGCGTCACCGCCTCGATCCCGTCGCGTGCCCCGGGGCCGCGGAACGCGGTTCGCACCACCACCTCGCGGCGCTGCGGCGGCGCGTCGGGTGAGAGCACCTCGAACGCACGCTGCAGAACTTTGAATGCGTTCGCCACGCCGCCGGGAGAGCCTGCGCCGTGGTAGCGCATCAGGTCGTCGAACGTGAACTCGATTATCCGCCCACGCTCTCGGACACGGATGACCTCGGCCACGGTTTCACTGTAGGACGCGTGGCCGGCGACCAAACCAACCATCCGGTTGGTATATCTTTGGGCGCAGGTTCCCGATACCGGAGGTCACGCCGTGGGCAATGTCGTCAGATACCAGCGCACCCTTTTCGAGCCCGAGCACGAGCTGTTCCGCGAGTCCTATCGCTCCTTCTTGGAGCGCCACGTCGCGCCGTACCACGAGCAGTGGGAGAAGGACAAGATCGTCGACCGCGGCGTCTGGCTGGAGGCCGGCAAGCAGGGCTTTCTGGGAATGGCGGTGCCCGAGGAATACGGCGGCGGCGGCAACGCAGACTTCCGGTACAACACGATCATCACCGAAGAGACCACCAAGGGCCGCTACAGCGGAATCGGCTTCGGGCTGCACAACGACGTGGTGGCCCCGTATCTGCTGAGGCTGGCCAACGAAGAGCAGAAGCAACGCTGGCTGCCGAAGTTCTGTACCGGCGAGCTGATCACCGCGATCGCGATGACCGAGCCGGGCACCGGCAGCGACCTGCAGGGCATCAAGACCCGCGCGGTCAAAGAAGGTGACCACTACATCCTCAACGGGGCGAAGACCTTCATCACCAACGGCATCAACTCCGACCTGGTGATCGTCGTCGCGCAGACCGATCCGGAGAAGGGCGCGCAGGGCTTCTCGCTGCTGGTCGTCGAGCGCGGAATGGAAGGCTTCGAGCGCGGCCGTCATCTGGACAAGATCGGGTTGGACGCCCAGGACACCGCCGAGCTGTCGTTCACCGACGTCAAGGTGCCCGCCGAGAACCTGCTCGGTGAGGAAGGCAAGGGCTTCATCTACCTGATGCAGAACCTGCCACAGGAGCGCATCTCGATCGCGATCATGGCGGCCGCAGCGATGGAGGCCGTGCTGGAGTCGACGCTGCAGTACACCAAGGAGCGCAAGGCTTTCGGCAAGCCGATCGGCAGTTTCCAGAACAGCCGCTTTCTGCTCGCCGAGCTGGCCACCGAAGCAACCGTGGTGCGGATCATGGTCGACGAGTTCATCCGGCTGCACCTCGACGAGAAGCTGACCGCCGAGCAGGCCGCGATGGCCAAGTGGTACTCCACCGAAAAGCAGGTCCATCTGATCGACCGGTGCCTGCAGCTGCACGGCGGCTACGGCTACATGCGCGAATACCCGATTGCGCGCGCGTATCTGGATGCCCGGGTGCAAACGATCTACGGCGGTACGACCGAGATCATGAAGGAAATCATCGGACGCTCGCTGGGCGTCTGAGCCGGCGAAACGTCAACTGGCGCAGTCTGTTCGGTGAGCCGCGCGGGCTGTGTCCTTGGTGCGGATCAGGGAACCGGGTACGGCCACACGCAGATGTAGATGTTGCCGTTGCAGCGGGTGAGCACTTCCTGACTCGGGGCTCCGACGAACGCGCCGCCGGGTCCCAGCTGCGGTATGCAGCCGTAGCCGTTGGGATTGGGCACCATGCCGCGCGGACACATCGCGACATGGCTTTCGGCGCCGGGGGAGGCGACCGCGGGGACGACGAGCGCTGCTGCTGCCATCGCCGCTGCTGAAATCACTCGCACCGCCCGGAACGCACGCATGAATCCACCTTGCACCCGAGGCGCGGTGTGCGGGTCAGATTTTGCGGATCACCGTCACCACGCGGCCGAGAATCGCGGCATCGTTGCCGGGAATCGGATCGAACGCGGGGTTGTGCGGCATCAGCCAAACCTGGTTGCCGGTGCGCTTGAACGTCTTCACAGTGGCTTCCCCGTCGATCATCGCCGCGACGATGTCGCCGTTGTCGGCGGTGTTCTGCTGTCGCACCACCACCCAGTCGCCGTCGCAGATCGCGGCGTCGACCATCGACTCGCCCACGACCTTGAGCAGGAACAACGACCCCTCGCCCACCAATTCGCGGGGCAGCGGGAACACGTCTTCGACCGCCTCCTCGGCGAGGATGGGCCCGCCTGCGGCAATGCGTCCGAGCACGGGCACGAACGTCGGTTCCGGCAGCGCGTCAGAACCGGCGACATCAGTGGTGACCGCCGTCGCCGCGTCGTCGGCCCCGCGTACATCGACGGCGCGGGGACGATTCGGGTCGCGGCGCAGATAGCCCTTGCGTTCCAGCGTGCGCAGCTGATGTGCCACCGACGACGTGGAGGTGAGGCCGACGGCGTCGCCGATCTCCCGGATGCTCGGCGGATATCCCCTGGTGGTGACCGATGCGCGGATCACCTCCAAGATGGTCCGCTGACGTTGGGTGAGACCGCTGCTGTCGCTCATGACTGCAAATCTAGCTGTCGTCACAGACATCTTCAAACATGTGTTCGAGGCGTGTCGCATTCGTGATCGGGAGCGAGCGAGCCTGTCGGACTGTGATGTCTCAGGACGCGAGCCTGTCGGACCCCTCTGGTACACATCGATCAAATGTTCGGACTTCGAACGCATGATCGACTATATTCGAACAAAGGAGCGAATGGTGACGACAGAAGGGGCGCTCATGACCGTGATCGACACGTGGGACGTACCGGCGCCGACCCTTCGGGCTCGCCGTCCCGTACCGAACCGGCCAGGCGGTGCCGCGGTCAAATATCGGGCGACAGGCGTGGCGGTGTCGTGTGCACCGCACCGGCCGCGACGCGTCAGCACCACCGTGACCGTCATGCTGGCGGCGGTCGCAGCCCTGATCACGGTGTGGCTCATCGCGATCGCCCAAGCCCGCAGCGCCGACACGACGGGCACCTCCGCGCCGCAGCAGTTGGCGGTCGTGCAGGTGCAGCCCGGCGAGAATCTGCAGCGGCTTGCGGCCAGAGTGGCGCCGGACGCGCCGGTGGCCGGGGTGATCGAGCGGATCCGGGAGCTCAATCACCTCGACTCTGCAGCGCTGGATGCCGGGCAGACGCTGATCGCCCCGCTCGGGTGATGTCCGCGGCGACGTTGGGCCGCGTCCGCCGCCCGCGGGTAGTCTCGGAGGCGTTCGACTCGACCGAATGTCTGCGCGGCGAAGGAGCAGTCATGCACTGTCCGTTCTGCCGCCATCCCGATTCCCGGGTGGTCGACTCGCGGGAAACCGATGAGGGCCAAGCGATCCGACGCAGACGCTCATGCCCGGAATGCGGGCGCAGGTTCACCACCGTCGAGACGGCCGTGCTGGCGGTGGTCAAGCGCAGTGGGGTCACCGAACCGTTCAGCCGCGAGAAGGTGATCCGCGGCGTGCGACGGGCATGTCAGGGCCGCCAGGTCGACGACGACGCGCTCAACCTGCTCGCGCAACAAGTGGAAGACACCGTGCGGGCCACCGGCTCCCCCGAGGTGCCCAGCCACGAGGTCGGCCTGGCCATTCTGGGTCCGCTGCGCGACTTGGACGAGGTGGCCTATTTACGGTTCGCGTCGGTGTACCGGTCGTTCACCTCCGCCGACGACTTCGAGCGGGAGATCGAGGCCCTGCGCGCCCACCGCAAGGTCAGCGCGTCGAAGTAACCCTTCAGTCGACGCGCACGGTGCCATCGTCGACGACGCGGCCGCCCACCGTCACCCACCCCTCAGGGCTCCACCGGGTGTAGATGACGGAACCTTTGCCCTGGGTGATCGTGAGATCCCGGCTGAGAATGTCGGTGATGCGCACGGCCGCCGCGCCGGTCGCCTCGTCTTCGGCGACGCCGAGGTCAGCCGCGAACATCCGCGAGCGCAGGTGTCCGCGCGACTTGTCGAGCCAGGCCCAGATGTAGTGCGGGTCGTCTTCGGGGTAGTCGTCGGGATCCGCGTTGACGACGTCGTCGGGCGAGGGCAGTTCGTGGAAGGCAAACTCCGGCGCCCAGTCGGCGCGTGCGCGTACCGTCGTCAACTCGTCCTCGTAGCCGACAGCGACCACACCCGCCGGCACCTGCAACGTGCGGATCGGAAGCCCGCGTTGTTTGAGCCACCACGCCAACCCCACCGTCGGGTGCCCGGCGAACGGCAACTCTGTCGCAGGAGTGAAGATGCGAGCGTGGGCGGTGGTTGCACCCCGATCAGGCACGTCGACGAAAATCGTTTCGCTGTAACCCAATTGGGTCGCGAGCCCTTGCCGGTCACGCGGTGCGACGGTGCTCGCGTCGACGATGCCGAGCGGATTGCCGAAGTTTCCTTCCGCGTCGGTGAACACGCGCACCACGGACACGTCGGTACCCATGTGCCCGACTCTACTCAGCGCGAGCGCCGGATCAGGTTGCGCTGCGCTCGTCGGAACTCATCGCGTCGAGCACCGCGACGCGGGTGTCGATCGGACCGGAGATCGTCTGGTCGCTGATGCCGGCGCGCAGCAGCGACCGCAGCCGATCCTGGTCGTATACCGCGGGTTCCGTGGAATCGATGAACTGCTCGACGACCTCGACGAAGCGGTCCGGGTCGTCGTGGAACGGAAAATGGCCGGAGTTCTCGAAAACCTCCAGCCGCGAACCCGGCATCGCGGCGTGCGCCATCTGCGCATGAGCCACCGGGATCACCGAATCGTGCTCTCCCCAAATCAATTGCACCGGAACGGATTGCGTCAAATAACATCGGTCGAGCATGGTCACCACCTGGCCGCGCCAGTCCACCACTGCGCGCAGCGTCCGCGAAAACGCCGACGACGCCGTGGGCTCCGGCAACTCCGCGAGCACTCGAAGCACGTCGGGCAGATCATGGCCGAACCGTGTGGGGGCCAGTCCCGGCGCCGCGCTGGCAGCGGCATTGAGCATCGCGCCCAACATGCGCCCGACGATCTGCAACGCAGGCAACGCTCCCGGAAGCCGCAACAGCGCCAGCGCCTCGGTGCCCATCGGCAGCGACGCGAGGCGCAGCGCGAAATGGACGTCCTTGGTCACCCCGCCCGTCCCGACGAGCACGATCCGTTCCACCAATTGCGGGTACTGGTAAGCGAATTGCATCGTGACGCCGCCACCGAGCGAGTGTCCGATCACGGTCACGCGGTCGATGTCGAGGACGGCGAGCAGGTCGCGCATGCCGTTGGCGTACGCGGCAACCGAGTAGTCGGCCCGCGGTTTGTCCGACTTGCCGTGACCGAGCAAGTCCGGGGCGATCACGGTGAACCGTTGCGCAAGTTTTGTCTGCACGGCCTCCCAGGTCGACGAGTTGTCGCCGATGCCGTGGATCAGCAGGATCGCGGGCCCGTCACCAGCGACGCGAAACGCGCGGCGGTAGCCGTGAATCGTGCGGAACTTTAGCGTCGTCCGCACGTCGCGTACCGGCCGCAGATTCGTCGTCCGCGCAGTCATAGGGCCACCTCCGCTTCGGGCCGGCGGCCCGGGTCAGCTCACTTCTTGTCGTCGCCGTCTCGGAAACCGTCCGAGAAGTCACCTGTCTGCTGCGCCAGGAAGCGTTCGAACTCCCCGGCCAGTTCTTCGCCGCTGGGCAGCTCTTCGTCGCGCGCCAGCAGCGAGCGGTTCTCCTGGGCCGCGACGAACGCGTCGTACTGGCGCTCCAGCGCGGACACCACCTGCGCAACTTCGGGGCTGGAGTTCACCTGCTCGTCGACCTTCGCGCGGATCTCCGCTGCCGCCTCGGTGAGCGCCGCCAAGGGGATCTGCAGCGAAGCGACTTTGCTGACTTCGGCCAGCAGCGCCTCGGCCGCGGCGGGGTAGTCGGTCTGCGCCAAGTAGTGGGGGACGTGCACGGTGAACCCGACGACGTCGTGGCCGTGCTGGGCCATCCGGAACTCCAGCAGATTCGACGCGCTGCCGGGCACCTGCACCTCGCCGACCCACGGCTGATGGTGGGCGATCAGCTCCTTGTTGTTGGAGTGCGCCGTCATGGTCACCGGCCTGGTGTGCGGCACCGCCATCGGGATGGTGCCCAGACCGATCGTCTGCCGCACGCCCAGCCGCTCGGCCAGCAGCCGCACCGCGGTGACGAACCGCTCCCATTTCAGGTCGGGTTCCATGCCGGCCAGCAGCAGAAACGGCGTCCCGACCGTGTCGTGCAGCGCGTAAAGGCTCAGCTCCGGATCGTCGTAAGCGGTGAAGTGGTCGGTCTTGAACGTCATCAGCGGTCGGCGCGACCGGTAGTCCAGCAGCTCGTCGATCGCGAACGATGCCACCAGCTCGGTGTCCAGCGCTTCCCGCAGGTAGCGCGACGACAGCCGGATCGCGTGGCCTGCGTCCGAGAAACCCTCCAATGCGTGAATCAACACCGGACCGCGGCCGTCGGGCGACGACAATTGCGGGGCCGGAAACTCCAGCTCGTACATTCCGCTCTGATCCGGCCGGTATTCATCGCGGTGCTCAGCCATTCTTTTCGCCTCCTTCCGCGGGCCCGGTGACGTCTAGTGTCGCTGCCGATCGGCCCAGCCGCCACCGCAGGCCGCAATATTGCGATCGCGGGTACCCCTGTTTGCTCAACGCGACACTGGCATCGTTGCGTTCCAGGATGATCGACGTGATGCGCGTGCGCCTGGCCCCCCTGCTGCTGGTGGCCGTCTGTCTGCTGAGCTGCGCGCCGCGACATCAGCCCGCCGCTGCGGTTGCGCCGCCGCCACCGACGTCGGCCACCGCCGGGCCCGTCGCTCCCGATCCGTTGGTCGGGGCGGTGTTCCTTGGGGCCTCAGACATGCACACCTGTACCGGATCGGTGCTGCATTCGGCCACCGGCGACTTGATCCTCACCGCTGCACACTGCGTGGCCTCGGGCTATCCGACGACATTCGCGCCCGGATTCGACGGCCGGGCCGGTTCCGCCGGCACCTGGACCGTCGGAGCGATCTACCTCGACCCGCGATGGCTGGCCAGCCGGGATCCCGTCGCCGACTTCGCCGTGGCACGGGTCAGCCGGGACGACGGCCGCTCCCTCGAATCGGTGGTCGGCGCAGGGCTGAGCCTGGGTGCAGCGCCGCCGCCCGCGACCGTCGTCACCGTGACCGCGTACCCGATGGGCACCGGCGGTGCTCCCATCGGCTGCCGCGCCGCAATTGCGACGGCGCCCGGCGGGTTCCCGTCGCTGACATGTGCGGGCCTGATGGCCGGTACCAGCGGCGCGCCGTGGCGCATCGACGGCGCGGTGGTCGGACTGGTGGGCGGCCCGCACGGCGGCGGTTGCGACGACAACGTCTCGTACTCTTCACCATTCGACGGCCGGGTGGCAGATCTGCTGCATCGGGCAGAAGCCGGCGGAACCGGTGACACCGCACCCGCGGTCTTCGAGGACGACTGCTAGCTACGAGCGGAACTGGTTGAGCGCACGCATCTTGTTCATCACGTCCAGCGCGGCGACCTTGTACGCCTCCGAGAACGTCGGATAGTTGAACACTGCGTCGACGAGGTACTCGATGGTGCCGCCACAGCCCATCACCGCCTGACCGATGTGCACGAGCTCGGTGGCGCTGGTACCGAAGATGTGCACGCCGAGCAGCTTCAGGTCGTCGGTGGACACCAGTATCTTGAGCATGCCGTAGGAGTCGCCGGCGATCTGGCCGCGTGCGAGTTCGCGGTAGCGCGACACCCCGACCTCGTACGGAATCGAGTCCTTGGTCAGCTCCACCTCGGTGGCACCGACGTAGGAGATCTCCGGGATCGAGTAGATGCCGATCGGCTGCAGGTCCGTCATGCCGGCGGTGGGTTCGCCGAATGCGTGGTAGGCCGCCAGCCGGCCCTGCTCCATCGAGGTTGCGGCGAGCGCGGGGAATCCGATGACGTCGCCGACGGCGAAGATGTGGTCGACCTTGGTCTGGAACCTGTCGTCGACGAAGATGCGACCGCGGCTGTCCGCCTCGAGCCCGGCGTTGGCCAGGTCGAGATGGTCGGTTTGGCCCTGGCGCCCGGCGGAGTACATCACGGTCTCGGCGGGGATCTGTTTGCCGCTGGCCAAGGTCGTGACAGTGCCGGCCGAGCCGACGTCGACCGCTGTCACCTCCTCGCCGAACCGGAACGTGACCGCCAGATCGCGCAGGTGGAATCGCAGGGCCTCGACCACCTCCGGATCGCAAAAGTCCAGCATCGTGTCGCGCTTCTCGACGACGGTCACCTTGGTGCCAAGCGCGGCGAACATCGACGCGTACTCGATGCCGATCACGCCTGCGCCCACCACGACCATTGACGACGGCAGCGCCTTGAGGTCCAGGATGCCGTCGGAATCCAGCACCCGGCATTCGTCGAACTCGACACCGGCCGGACGCGCCGGCTTGGTGCCCGTGGCGATCACGATGTAGCGACCCGTGATCGTGATGCGGTCGCCGCGGTTCGGGTTCTCGATGAGGACGGTGTGCTCGTCGACGAACCGGCCGTGCCCGATGTAGACCTCGATGTTGTTGCGCATCAGCTGCGAGCGGACCACATCCTGCTCTTTGTTGACGACGTGCGTGGTGCGAGCCAGCAGGTCAGCCGGCGTGATCTTGTCCTTGACCCGGTAGCTCGCCCCGTACAGTTCGCGCTGGCTCATGCCGGTGAGGTAGAGCACGGCCTCGCGCAGTGTCTTGGACGGAATGGTTCCGGTGTTCACGCAGACGCCGCCCAGCATCCGGCCCCGCTCGACGATGGCAACGGATTTGCCGAGCTTCGCCGCGGCGATTGCGGCCTTCTGCCCCCCGGGGCCGGAACCGATGACGACGAGGTCGTACTCCATTGCCATGTGTAGACATCTACGCCGTTTGGCGTGATCTTGCACCCGGACCGAACCAATAGCTGTGCCCCGGCGCCCCGCCTCCGCGGCTGGGGCGACTCATCCACAGTCTCGCGTTCGTCCACAGCGCGGCGCCATCGGTTCGTCAGCGCCCCGTTGTCGACGGTGCCGCCCGCAAGGGTCAGGGCATGACCACTTCACAGCCTGACTTCATCCTCAACAGGCCCGGCGCACTGATCGCGGCGCTGCCCGCGGTGCTTGGCTTCGTTCCCGAGAAATCATTGGTGCTCGTCACTGTCGACCGCGGCGAGATGGGGGCGGTGATGCGGGTGGATCTTTCGCCACAACTGGCCGACACCGTCGAACACGTCGCCGAGGTGGCCGCGGCGGCCAGGCCGGACGCGGCGATCGCGGTGATCGTCGACGCTGACGGGGCGTTGTGCCCTGCCTGCGCTGACGACTTCGGAGACCTCGCGTCGACGTTGTCGGAAGTGCTTGCGCTGCAACACATTACCTTGCTGGCCACTCACGTGGTGGATCGTGTTGCCGCGGGCGGTCGGTGGCATTGCGCCGACATGTGCGGAGCGGGCGGCACCGTCGACGATCCGGCGTCCTCGCCATTGGCCATGGCCGCCGTGCTGGACGGTCGGCGGCTCTATGCGCGCCGCGAAGACCTGCAGAAGGTGGTCGAGGTGACCGATGACGCGCGAGTCGAGCGGTTGGCACGGCGGATTCGGCGGCGGCTCAAGTCACGGGCGGAGAGCGGTGAATACTCCCCACGAGGTGACGTCAACTTTGCGGTCGCACTGGCGGCGAAGATGGCCGACGGCACGGAGCCCTCGGATGCGCAGGTCGCCGAAATGGCCTGCGCCCTGGCCGATGTAGACGTGCGAGACACGCTGTTCGCGTTGGCCGTCGGCGACAAGGCGGCTGAGGCCGAGGAGCTGTGGGCGATGTTGTCACGTGTGCTCCCGGCGCCGTGGCGCGTGGAAGCCCTTGTGTTGCTGGCCTTTTCGGCCTATGCCCGCGGCGACGGTCCGCTCGCCGGCGTGGCGCTGGATGCGGCGCTGCGCTGCGACGACGAGCACCGGATGGCCTCGATGCTCGACACTGCGCTTCAATCGGGATTGCGCCCGGACGCGATTCGCGAACTGGCGGTCAGCGGTTACCGCGTGGCGGATCGGCTCGGGGTCGGCCTGCCGCCCCGGCGAAGATTCGGTCGACGGGCGAGCTAGACCTTCTCGACCTTCACCGCGTGCGCCATGTGATGGGGCAGTTCGACGTCCTCGTGCCCGGGGATCACGATCGTGACGCTGCCGGACGGATTGGTCTGCACAGTCACCCGGGCGTTGGGCACCACGCCGGCGTCCTTGAGCCGGGTGATCAACTCGACGTCGCCCTGCACGTGTTCGGTGAGCTGCCGGACCACCACGGCCACCGGAGCACCGGCGGGAAGCTCGGTCAACCGCACAAGGCTGCCGCGTTCGGGCTGCGAGGTCGGGTCGACGCCCAGCTCGGCAAGGCCGGGGATGGGGTTGCCGAACGGAGAGATGGTCGGGTTGTCGAGCACCTGCACCAGGCGCCGCTCGACCTCCTCGCTCATCACGTGCTCCCAGCGGCAGGCCTCGGCGTGTACGTCTTCCCACGGCAGCCCGATGATGTCGACCAGCAGGCGTTCGGCCAGGCGGTGCTTGCGCATCACGGCGACGGCCAGTGTGCGCCCCTTGGGGGTCAGTTCCAGGTGACGGTCGCCGGCGACGTGCAGCAGCCCGTCGCGCTCCATCCTCGACACGGTCTGGCTGACGGTCGGACCGCTCTGCTCGAGCCGTTCGGCGATGCGGGCACGCAGCGGCACCACGCCCTCTTCCTCGAGGTCGTAGATGGTCCGCAGATACATCTCGGTCGTGTCGACAAGATCGTTCATTCACCCACCCTCCGTCGGCTGCAGTCTACCGGTCTAGCTGGCAAAAAAGGTGGCCTCGCGCCGTCGGAGCACCGCCGCGCCGCGGCGGCGACCGCGCGCATCACCGTCCCGTCACGCCAGTGTGCCCACCGGAGGTTCCGGCGGGCACACTGTGAGGGGAGTCAGCTTGCGTAGGAGCGAAGCCGGTCGGCGCGTTCGCCGTGGCGCAGCTTCGCCATGACCTCGCGCTCGATCTGGCGCACCCGCTCCCGGGAAAGCCCGAACAGCTTGCCGATCTGGTCGAGCGTGCGGGGCTGGCCGTCGTCGAGGCCGAACCGCAGGCGAATCACCTGCTGCTCGCGCTCGTCGAGTGTGGCCAGCACGTGCCGGATGTCGGTGTGCAGCAACTCCGAGATGACGGCGTTCTCAGCCGACATCGCCTCGGCGTCTTCGATAAAGTCGCCGAGAGGGGCTTCCTCGTCACTGCCGACCGGCATGTCAAGGCTTACCGGATCGCGGCTGTGCTCCAGCAGGTCGGTGATCTTCTCGACGGGAATTCCGGACTCGGCAGCCAGTTCCTCGTCGGTTGCTTCACGGCCGAGGTTCTGATGCAACTCGCGCTTGATCCGCGCCAGCTTGTTCACCTGCTCGACGAGGTGCACCGGCAGTCGGATCGTCCGGCTCTGGTCGGCCATGCCGCGCGTGATCGCCTGACGGATCCACCACGTGGCGTACGTCGAGAACTTGAAGCCCTTGGTGTAGTCGAACTTCTCCATCGCGCGGATGAGGCCGAGGTTGCCTTCCTGGATCAGGTCCAGCAGCGGCATGCCCCGCCCGGTGTAGCGCTTGGCCAGCGACACCACGAGCCGCAGATTGGCTTCGAGCAGATGGCGCCGCGCTGCCTCGCCGTCGCGCACGACCATCTGCAGCTCGCGCTTGCGGTTCTCGCCGAGGCGCTTGCGCGTGTCGAGCAGGTGCTGGGCGTACAGGCCGGCCTCGATCCGCTTGGCCAGCTCGACCTCGTCGGCCGCGTTGAGCAGCGCCGTCTTGCCGATGCCGTTCAGATACACCCGCACGAGGTCGGCAGCTGGACTCTGGGCGTCCAGATCGTTGTCAACCCGGCTGGTGGTGGCATTTGCCATTGCGGCCTCCTGATCGCCTCGAACTGTCATGGAGTGCAACGCTCGAAGCGCGGTCGAAGTTCCCGTGCAATCAGTCGGGTAGCCCCTCTGAACTGCGGTTATGCAGCGGCGGCCTGAGAATAGGCTGAGAAATAAAGCCAGAGTGCCCTAATCCGGCTCGTGCTCTGTCGGGTTCGGCCGGTCGAATCGCGGCGCGGCAGCATGCCCGAGGTCCAGTTCTTGGCGATGCGCTGTCGGGAACAGCGGCGTGCGGTGGGCCTGCTTGTCGAACCGCCGAGGTTCCTCCGCGCGGCGCGGCGGGCGGTCGTTGGCAATCAGCACCGCCATCCACGGCAGCGGCACCGACGCCGCGACGATCAGCAGCGAGACCAACCCGTTGTGCCAAATGCCGTACGCGATCGCAGCCAGAATCAGCGCGGGGATGCGCCACGTCATCAACGTCAGGTACTTGCGCACCCGCTTGCGGTGTTCTTCTTCGTAGGGGAGTGCGGCGGCGGTGATCAGGACGGGCCGACCGTCGTCGTCGAAACTCAGCTCGTGGCCGTGTTTCATACCTCCACTGTTTCACAACATGGCGCGGCCTGCGGAGCAGGTTTATTACGGTTCGCGGACCGGGCACAATGGCGGGCATGCAGACCGACACGATCGAGCGCACCAAGCCCGACGAACGCGTCGACGACGGGACCGACAACGACACCCCGAAGTACTTCCATTACGTGAAGAAGGACAAGATCGCCGAGAGCGCCGTGACGGGCACGCACGTCGTGGCGCTGTGCGGAGAAGTGTTCCCGGTGACCCGCTCTCCCAAGCCGGGATCGCCCGTGTGCCCGGATTGCAAGCGGATCTACGAAACTCTCAAGAGGGGCTGATCCGCTCGGCCGTTGCCGGCTGCGGTTCGGGTCGCGGTTCGTCGGCGACGATCTCTTCGGCCCGCGCCTTGAGCCACCACCGCAACCGCCGCGCATGGGTGTCCGGTGCCGGCCACTGCTCTTGGATCGCGTTGTTGAGTTCGGCGCCGATCACGACCGCGAACCCGAGGAAGAACGCGAACAGCAGGAACGCGATCGGGGTGGCCAGCGCGCCGTAGGTGTAGCCGGTGCTGGTGATCCACTGCAGATACAGCCGCAGCACGTAGCTGGCCAGTAAGAACACCAGCGTGGCCAGCACCGCCCCGAGCACGAGGCGATGGGTGGGCAGCGGGTTGGGCAACGAGACCCGGTAGAGCACCGTCACGATGAGCACCAGGCCCAGTCCCAGCACCGGGTAGTAGCAGTACTGCAACACCGTGTTCCAGCTGTCGGGAATCCACTGCGCGATCTTCTGCGGACCCAGGGCGATCACCGGCATCACCCCGATCGCGACGACCAGCATCACCACGTAGATGCCCAGCGCGAAGAACCGCTGCCGCACCGGATGGCGCAGCGGTGTCTGGCCGTGCGCCTCGACGACCGAATCGACGAACGCCGAGATCGCCGACGATCCCGCCCACAGCGAGATCACGAAGCCCAGTGACACCACTTCGCCGCGAGCGCCCTGCACGATGTCGGTGATCGTCGGCGCGATGATCTCGTTGACCACGCTGGGGGAGAAAAAACTGTTCGCGGCGCTGACGAGTCGGTGCTCGATCGTGGGCAGTGTGTCCGGACCGAAGAACGGCGCGATGTAGGCGAGGCTGCCCAGAAGCCCCAGCAACAGCGGGGGAAGCGACAGCACTTGCCAGAACGCAGCCTGCGCCGACTCGGAAAAAATCGAGTCGTCCCAGGCCTTGCCCAGCGTCCGGATGACGACGCGGCGAACCTGGTGTTTGGACACTCGTTCCGGCGCTTGGTCAGTCATGACCCGTCCAGCATTGCCGAACGACGGTGCGCCTGCCCAGCACCCCGGCGGTTACGCCTCGACGGCGCTCACTTCGAGCACTGCCGCCAGCTCGACCAGCTTGGCCTCGTGCTTGTTGGCGTGGTGTTGGCAGAAGAGCAGTTCGCCGCCGGAGGGCAACTTGGCCCGAACGCGAGCCGCAGCACCGCACCGATCGCAGCGGTCAGCCCTGGTGAGTTCCGGACTGGTGAGCGTTGCGGTCATTGGTGTTCCCTTCTCGCGTTGTGGCTGTGGGCCCCTCTCGCGTCTCTAACTGTGACAGACACTTTCCCGTTCGGCTTTGTTCCGAAGCCCGCTGCGGGTGTGTCGTGTCTCACGTTTCACATCGCCCGTAGTAGGCGCATGGTTACCCAGATGTCTGTCCTGTTACATCTCTGTTCAGCAACAGATTGGGCGGACGCGCGACGAGACGGCGAGTACCGCCCGCCGTCGCTGCGGGAGACCGGGTTCGTGCATCTGTCCACACCCGAACAAGTGCACCTTCCGGCCAACCGGCTCTACGCCGGGCGAACCGACCTCGTCCTCCTGCACATCGACCCCTCACGGCTTGAAGGGCCGGTGCGCTGGGAGCCCGGCCTAGCAACGGATCCCGCCTCGATGATGTTCCCGCACCTGTACGGTCCGCTGCCCGTGCGGGCGGTTTTCGCGGTGAGCGAATATCGGCCCGGGCCGGACGGCCGGTTTCCGCCGGTTCAGTCGGCGACGTAGGCGTCGGCCTCAATCTCGACCAGCAGGGCCGGGTCGATGAGCGCGGAGACCTCGACCATGGTGGCCGCGGGCCGGATGTCGCCGAACACCTCGGCGTGCGCCGCACCGACGCGACGCCACTGGCTGATGTCGGTGACATAGATGCGAGTGCGGATCACGTCGGCCAGCGAGCCGCCCACTTCACGCAGTGCGGCATCGATCCGGTGCAGCGCGTCGCGGGTCTGAGCGGCGACATCGGCGCCGCTGCCGGTGGTGCCGGAGACCGCGATGTGTGGCCCGACCCGGACCGCGCGCGCATAACCCACTGCCGATTCAAAAGGCGAGCCGGAGGACACGTTGCGCCGCACCCTGCGGAGCGTATCCAAGTGCCTCCCTACACTGACCGTCCGTGGGAATTCTCTTGGGTTTCGCGCCGTGGGTCGTCTACTGGGTGCTGGTCGGCAATGTCCCCTTCAGCGCTGCGGTGCTGGTGGCGCTCGGCATCGCCGTGCTGTCGTTCGTCATTGCACGCGTTAAGGGTGCACCCGCGCGGACGCTCGAAATCGGCGCTGTCGCAACGTTTTTGGTGCTCGGGGTGCTGACGTTCACGGTGAGCCAGTCGTTCCTGGAACGCTGGTTGCAGCCGTTGAGCAACGCCGGCATCTTCCTCGTTGCGCTCATCGGTGTACTGATCGGTAGGCCGTTCGTGCGTGAATTCGCCGAAGTGGGTCAGCCGCCCGAGGTGATCGAAAGTGAGCTCTTCGGCCGCATCACCACGCTGCTGACGTGGATCTGGGTCGCCGCATTCGCCGGGATGACAGTGTCGTCGGCCATTCCGCCGATCATTCAAGGCGATGCGACGATTCTCGACACGACGACCCCGCTGTCGTTCGTCTGTTACTGGGTGATTCCGTTCGCGCTGCTGGGGCTGGCGGCGTTGGCGTCGCGGTTGCTGCCGGAGCGGATGGCGCCCGCGCCCGAGGATGTGGTCCGTCAGACCACGTTCGTGGCGTACTCCGAAGCCACGATCGACGAGCTGTACTACCTGGCGCAGGAGCACGCCAAACGCGAAGTGGGACCGGGCAAGGAGCCCTACGACGTCAAGGTCGGGGGCAAGGGCACTCCGCTGGTGGGCGACGAGTCCCGGCAGTCGTGGCCGTCGACGTACAAGGTGCGCGTACGCAGCTGAGCGCGTGGCGGCTCGGGGAGGCCCGTCGACTTCGTCAGAAAGATCCCCGGAAAAAGTGTCCCCGCCGAAGCGGGTGGTCGCTCCTAGCAGGTGAACGCAGCCCGCCGGGGGTTGCGCCACCCGAAGGAGACACCATGACCACCATTCAAACCAAGTCCCCGAACCGGCGGACGAAGGCGGCCGCGGCCGCGATGCTGTTGGCCGCCGGCGCAGTGGTCGCCGGAGCTGTGAGCACCGCCGCACCGGCCAATGCACAAGACAAGTACGTCGCCATCTCGTTCTCACCGGAGACGGGTGTTTACGGCTGGGGCAACAACTACAACGACCTGGATGGCGCACGGATCCGCTCGCTCGTCGAGTGCCAGAATCATGGCGGCTCACACTGCGTGTTCATCGCATGGGCTCAGAACTGGTGCGCGGCGCTGGCGGTTGGCGACCGCGGCGTGTACGGGCAGTACGACAACTACTACGGCTGGTACGGCCCGACCCTCGCCGACGCCGAGCAGCAGGCGCTGGCCAAGAACGGCGGAGGCCGCATCCTGGTGTCGCGCTGCGCGACCGGCAATCAGGGCGTGGGCTAAAAGCAGCGTCTGCGGTAGGCCCGCCATCCGTTGTGGATGGCGGGCCGGCGTTTGGCAGCGCCAGATGTGGGGATATCGAACGTATGAGATTGCATCCGATGCCGGCGTTGTGCGCCGCGGCGTTGACGACCTGCGCGCTGGTGACTGGATCGCCGCCGGCCGGCGCTGCGCCGTGTCCGGACGTGGAGGTGGTCTTCGCCCGGGCGACGACGGAGCCGCCCGGCATCGGGGGAGTGGGGCAGGCGTTCGTCGATGCTCTACGTTCCCGAGCCGGCGGCAGGTCGGTCGCGGTGTACGCGGTGAACTATCCGGCCAGTGAGGACTTCGCCCCGTCGGCGTCGACCGGTGCTGCGGATGCCAGCGCCCATGTGCAGGCGACGGCGGCGAGCTGTCCCAACACCAAGCTGGTGCTCGGTGGGTACTCGCAAGGCGCGATCGTGATCGATCTGATCACCGCGGTGCCGGTTCCGATCGGGGGTTTCGAGCCGGCGCCGATGCCGCCGGACGTCGCGGATCATGTTGCCGCCGTTGCTGTTTTGGGAAACCCGGCGGACAGGTATGTGGGTGCGCCATTGAACGTGATCAGCCCGCTGTATGGACCGAAGGCCATCGACTTGTGCGCGCCGGGAGATCCGATCTGCTCGCCGGGGAACACGTCGGTACCGAGTCGCGACGAGATGTTTTCCGCCGCGCACCTGTCGTACGTGACGTCTGGGCTGGCGGCGCAGGCGGGGTCGTTTGCGGCTGGTCGGTTGTAGCGGAGCCGGGCAGCCCGAAGGTTCGCGGAAAGAGTTGTCGGAAAACGTTTTCCGCTCGTCACCAGTGCATGAGGCGGCGCGGGCAATGTCGAGAGTTTGCTGTCGTGTAACAGCAATGCTGTTAGCCGACGCAAAGTCGGCCAGACAATTGACTGGACGGTTTGCTGATTGCTGAGACAATGCTGTCGATCGCTTGTGATACTGCTTCGCATCCCCTGACAAAGACGTCTCGGGTGAAGGAGGCGGACAAATGACGACAATTACTCGAGGACTAGCGATCGGGGCCTTGCTTGCCGGTGCGGCGATCGGTTTAGCGAGCCCGGCATGGGCTGATCTGACACCGGGGAATTACACCGCGACCATGCTCGACCCAGGAGCGTCGGGGAAAAAGGTTGGTGGCACAGTCAACTGGCCGGTAACCGAATGCGGACCCGATTGCCTACATATCAACGCGTGGGACCTGCACCGGCAGGGCAATACGTGGACGGGGACCGACGCGAACGGCGCGCAGGTGTCAGTGGACAACAGCTCGTTAATTCTGACCATTCACTACGCGAATCCGCAGCAGCCCGATGTCGTGATCAGCCTGACCAAGAACGGCTGAGCAGCGCGCTCAGTCCAGGTAGTCGCGCAGTAGGAATCGACGGGCGCTATGCGTGGCTCGGGGGATATGCGGGCACGCATAGCGCTGTAGGTCCCAATATCTTTCAGTGAATCCCCCTAGGCTGAGCCGCTTATGAGTCCGCGCGCCGGGCATCTCGAGAGGCGCTAAACATGCTTTGTGACATGAAGCCTGCTCACCAGGAGCAGTGTTCTAGCATATGTCTATGCATGCTCAAAACCGTTATGTACCTTACTATTCCGAGCGAGCCGCTGTAAGCTGTCCATGACAATCACATCCGGCCTGCCTATCCCTGCCAGTGCGGCCGCTGACGAGCGGAAGGAACTCACCGCAATCCCCGGTGACTTCGCGCGCTTCCTCAGCCGGTGGCTGCATGACACCGGCCAGATGTGCGCCCACGTCGACGGGCGCGCAATACCCAGACGGGCTCGTCGAACGACACATCTCGATCTACGACGCCGGAGTTAAGGATCTCGACGCCGACGAGGCGCGGCAGCTCGCAACAGCTGTAATCAAGGCCGCAGACACGCTCGAAGCTGTCGCCGCGTCCAGGCGCTGACGCGTCGGGAGGTCTCAAGAAAACCGTTCTGGGCCTATGACAGACGTTGACCGGGGTTACTGCCCGATCCGCGAAACGGCAGCCCGGGCAAATTGCTTCAGGGTGTCACAAGAGACGTTGAGGGCGTCCACTGTGTAAAGCCGGTTGCCGCCGAGAAGTAAAAGGAG